>DWYS01000148.1 GCA_019118585.1 Candidatus Enterocloster faecavium
AGGGCGAATAACCCTCCTCAATCAGCTCCTGCCGGCTTCCGGTGTATTCCTGCCGGTTGTCCTCCCGAATCCGGCTGACAGAAGAGCAGTCCGGCAGATGAAATTTTTTCGTGTTGGTATTTAAAATATAGGATGCATCATGCTCCTCTGTCTGATCTGCCGGTGACTCTGCAGAGGCAGATGCTGTTTCCTTCTGGGAGCCCTGTGTACCGTTTTCCGTATGCCAGGTGATGGTCTCTCCGTCGCTTGAGGCTACGATGGTGCCGTCCAGGTCCGTCCGGAAAACCTTGATCCCCCGCTGCTGAAACTTCTCCAGTGTTTCCTGATGGGGGTGGCCGTAGGAATTGCCCTGTCCGCACTGGATTACCGCCCAGGTGGGAGCCACCCGGTCCAGGAAAAGGCTGCTGGAGGAGGTGCTGCTACCGTGGTGCCCTGCTTTCAGGATATCGGCCTGAAGTTCCAGGCCGTTTTCACAGATATCTTCCTCTGCCTGGGCTTCTGCATCACCGCACAGGACAACGTGATTCTGGCCGTATTCCACGCGGATTCCAATGGACCAGTTGTTCAGGTCATCTCCGTAATCCCCATTGGGGGCCAGGATGGTAAAAGAGGCATCCCCCAGTTCCCACACATCGCCTGGCTGAGGCATGGTCAGGCTCAAACCGCGGGCTTCCACTGCGTCCAGCACATCCTCAAAGGTAGCAGTGGTGTGCGTGGCCGGGGGAAGAAATACGCGTCCGGTCTCAAATGCCTGGATGACATCATCCAGACCGCCGATGTGGTCGGAGTGGGGGTGAGTGCCGATGACATAATCCAGCTGGGTGATCCCCTGTTCCTTTAAATAGGAAACCACGGTTTCTCCCTGGTCGTTTTCCCCGGCATCCACCAGCATGGCGTGGCCGTCCTGCTGAATCAAAATGCTGTCCCCCTGGCCCACATCAATAAAGTGGACCAGAAGTCCGTCTTCGGAAAGATCCTGGGAGCTGTCAGGGGAGGAGAAAACGGGTGCCGGCCTGCCGGCAGCTCCGGTTCCCTGTCCGCATCCGGCCAGACCGATCATCAGGAGAAGCGTACAAAAAAAGTAAGAAAATTTCAGTCGTTTCATGCAGGTCACACCTTTCTGTCCATATGCAGGTCCTTTTCTCTTAAAAGAGATGAAAAATACGGTAAGCCTTAGGCTCCGTCAGCCGTTTCAGGCATCCGGTACACCATATGGCCGCGCCAAGAGCCGCAAATGTCAGGATCAGCCGGGCCGGCAGGGAATTTAAAAATGCCAGTCTGCTGGTCAGGGCCGAAAAGAGGATGGAGACCAGATTGGCGGACATGTGCAGCACCAGAGAAGCGTACAGGCCATGGATCTTTTCATAGAGCCATGCACAGAGAAAGCCGATGCACAGGGCGTAAATTCCCTGGACCACATTGCCATGAAACAGGGCAAAAAGCAGGGAAGAAACCACCGCGGCGGTCATCCAGGAAAAGCGTTCCCTGATTAAAGCAAAGATAGTCCCACGAAAAACCAGCTCCTCCACAGCCGGAATGATGAACACCAGAAACAAAAGCTGCAAAGGCAGCGGCGGGGCATAAAGCTCATCAGCCACCTTCTGGCTGAAAGCGGGGAACAGGAGCTCCAGACGGGACAGGGCCAAAAGCCCGTTGAGGCCGATGCAGGAGGCTGCTCCCAGTGCGATGACGAAAAGAGGTGCCTTATCCTTCAAAAAGCGGGGCGCGTAAGTGAAATGCTGGCGGCGGCGCTGTTCTTTCTCATAGAGGATCCAAAGAAAGGGCAGGGCGATCAGCTCTCCCAGTCCGGTAGCCGTCATCGCTCCCAGTCCCGGAACGATCAGGGCGAAGAGGGTGGGAATTCCCAGGTAAAGAAGGAGACTCAGCAGTATTTTTAAAATGATCATAATTGTTCTTCCTATCTGTTGATGAAATGATATAAGGCCCAAAGGGACCGGGATCTATCCCCGGTAGCGGTTCAGGCAGGCGAAGATCTCCTGGACTCTGGGCATGCACAGGCCCATGGCTCCGTAGGAGGTGTCGCTGATGGCCGTCAGGCCGCCTTTCCGGATTTCTTTTGTCAAAAGCTCCACGATCTGGGAGACGCTGAAGCGGGAGAACAGCTGTTTTTCCACGCACCAGCGCATCATCTGGGCCAGGGCTGCGGTCTGCTCGCTGTGGATCAGCTGCTCCACAAAGCGCAGGTCCACCTGCTCCTTTCCCACCTGGAGGAAATCCTTCCCGTAAACCTTGGTCTTGATACGTTCCTCCCTCCGGGACTCCTCACGGCCTCCTCTAAAGGAGCCTCTATGCATTCTGCTTTGTCCTGAGGCGGAGGAAGCGTCGATGGACAGTTTCCGCCCGCCGGAGGGCAGGGAAAAACCGGGAGCAGAGGTGGTGGGGTCCTGACCATAGCGGGCGCAGGCTTCCTTCACGGTCCGGGTAATATCAAAAGGACGGTAGCAGTCCATCTGTATCACCGTGTCCGCAATATAAAAGTAGGCTCCGGAGCTTCCGGCTACCATGATGGTGGAAATGCCTGCCTTTTCATACAGGTCCCGGGCCCGCTCAATAAAGGGGGTGATGGGCTCCTTGTCGCGGCTGATGATCTGCTGCATCAGCTCGTCCCTGAGCATGAAATTGGTGGCGGAGGTATCTTCGTCGATGAGGAAGGTTCTGGCTCCCGATTCGATGCCCTCAATGACGCCCGCCGCCTGGGAGGTGCTTCCGCTGGCGTCCGGAGTAGAGAAGCAGCGGGTGTCCCGGCCGTTGGGCAGGTCATTGATGAACATGGAAATATCCACATTATTGATGCTCCTGCCGTCCTCGGCCCGCAGCTTTAAGGCAGTCTCGTCTGTGATCACATATTCCCTTCCATCGCCTGCGATGTGATCGTAAACGCCCAGCTCCAGGGCTTTCAGCAGAGTGGATTTTCCATGGTATCCGCCTCCTACGATCAGGGTGATGCCCCGGCGGATTCCCATGCCGTTTAAGGCTCCTTTGTGGGGCAGATTCAGGGTAACCTTCAGCTGTTCCGGAGAGTAAAATGCAACCCCTCCTTTCATCGGCCTGCTGGAGACACCGCTTTCACGGGGAAGAACGGAGCCGTCGGCCACAAAGGCAGCCAGATCCAGCCGTTTCAGCTCCTGGCGGATGAAATGCTGGTCCTCAGCCAGATCGGCCACTGCCTGTACCTCCCTGGGATTGCGGCTGCGGTAGAAAAATACGCTCTGCACACATTTGGGCAGAAAGTCGAACAGAATCTTGATCAGTTCACCAGAATGAATGGTCCTTCCGAAGGCGGGAAAGCCTACCTCAAAGCGGGCGGTGATGCCGTTCTCGTCACACTGGCAGGCAGTGCGGGAAAGGATTTCCGGTCCCGGACTGCTGGTGGCGATGAGGCCGCTTTTTCCGGAGCCCTTTGCTTTAAAATTAAACCGGGCGATTTCGCCGGCAAACTGGCGGACCAGGTAATCTTCAAAAGCGGTCCGCTTCCAGGGCGTATCAAAAAGAGAGGCAGGATAACCGGCCTTTTGATGGGGAACGGTGACGCTGACCTTGGAAGGGGAGGCGAAGGGGTCTCCCTGAACGTGGTCAATGGACAGTATATATCCCCCGAAGGCATAGGCACCCTGAGCAGATTTATAAGCCGGATAGCTTTTGTGGTCAATGGATTCCAGTAAACGTCTTAAATCTTCAGCTTGCTTCATCATAATCTCCATTCCGTTTTATTGCACGGCAGTTCGTTCATCTGATTTTGTCCGCGACTGCCTGCCGTCTGAACTGTTACCATTTTAAAGCAGAAAAAGAACCATTGCAAGTATTTTCGCGGATTGACGATTAATGATGAAAATGGTAAACTGACTGTGATAGTTCAGGACGGCGCTTGATCCGGCTGCATCTGGGTATGTGCCGTCCTGAACTGTTACAAAACAGTTGGGAGAATTTCAGCATGAAGGGGATACTGAAAAAAATGGCCGGTCTGCTGCTGGCAGCCGGCCTTAGCATAGGATGCGCGGGGACGGCTCTGGCAAGGCCGGACTGGCCTTCCGATATGGGAATCATGGCCGAGGGCGGCATCGTCATGGATTTTAACTCAGGAGCCGTCATTTTCGGTCAGAACATCCACCAGGCTTCGCCCCCGGCCAGCATTACAAAGCTGCTCACGGCCCTGGTGGTTTTGGAAAACAGCTCTCTGGATGAGACGGTTACCTTTTCCTACGATGCCATCAATAACGTAGAGGCCGGCAGCGGCAACAAACTGAGCCTGGAGACAGGAGACCAGCTGTCTGTGGAGGACTGCCTGTACGCGATGCTTCTGGTATCCAGCAACCAGGCGGCCAATGCCCTGGCGGAGCATGTGGGAGGCAGCCGGGAAGGCTTTGTGGAGATGATGAATCAGAAGATTGAAGAGCTGGGATGCGGGGAGAGCCATTTTGCAAACCCCTCCGGTCTCAACGACGAAGATCAGTATGTAAGTCCCTACGATATGGCTCTCATTGCCAAGGCGGCATTTTCCAATGAAACCCTGCTGACCATCGACTCAGCAAAAACCTACACCATGCCTGCCACCATCAACAATCCGGATGGACTGACCATTCAGATGGAGCATCGCCTGCTGGTGACAGAGGACCCTTCCAGCCAGTTTTACTGTGAAGGAGCCGTAGCAGGAAAGACAGGATATACTTCCCTGGCGGGAAATACCCTGGTAACCTACGCAGCCAGAGACGGGCAGGAGCTGATCGCCGTAGTGCTGAAGGGCAGTCAGCCCCAGTATTACCTGGACTCCAAAACCCTTCTGGAATTTGGCTTTTCCAATTTCCAGAACTGGAATATCGCAGAGAATGAGACGGCCTACACCACCGGCCAGGAGCCCATTGCCATCGGGGAGACTCAATATGAGCCTTCAGACCTCTCGCTGGATGCGGATGCGCAGATCACACTTCCCAATTCCGCCGAGTTTGCGGACGCAGACCGGGAACTGGTGACGGACCTGGGAGAAGACCGTCCTATGGGCGCTGTGGCCCTGGTTCAGTATTCCTACAATGACCGGGAGATCGGCTCCTCCTATCTCTACTCCGCAAAGGCTCTCCAGGCGGCCATGGAGGAGAGCGCCGCGCAGGAGGAAAGCGAGGCACAGGAACAGCCCCAGGAAACCCAGGCTTCTACTGAGCCGGAGGAAGCACATAAGGGGATTTCTCTGAGTGTGATCCTGATCCCCGTATTGGTATTGGCGGCTGCCGCGTTGACGGCCGGAGCGGTATTTTATATCCGGAGAGAGCAAAAACGAGAGAGAGAGGAGCTGGCCCGCCGGAGGGAGCGCCGCCTGAAGCGTCTGAGAGAGAGCGGCGTCAGCGAGGAAGAGTTTGAGCGCCTTCGCCAGGAGCGCTTTGGCGATAAGCCGGGAAAAAGGAGGCATTAGGAATCATGGAATGGCCGGAAAAGATCATCATCGGCATAGGAGAAGAGTGGAAAAAAGGGCCGGACGCTGAGAGCGAAAAGCGTCTGAGAGAGGCCTATGAGGCCTTGTATCAGCAGGTTCAGGGAAAGGATTACTGGGTAGCCGCTATGGTGACGGACGGCCTGATTTACGAAACATCCTTTGACCCCAAGCGGATTACCGCACCCTGCGGCAATGACCACTGGTTTCAGTGCTCCAAAGCCTGTACCAAGGATATCTGGGAAGAGGGAGAAGTGCCGGATGGGATCTGCCCGCACTGCGGAGCGCCCCTGACGGCCAACACCGTTCAGGCTGACCCTTATATTGAGGAGGGGTATCTGCCCCAGTGGGAAGCCTATAAAAAATGGCAGACCACCGTTCTGAACCGGGATCTGCTGCTGCTGGAGCTGGGAGTGGGGATGGCCTATCCCACGGTAATCCGCTGGCCGTTTGAGAGGATCGCCATGCTCAGCAAAAAGGCCCGGCTGGTTCGGGTTCACGGTACGTTAAGCCAGCTCCCGGAGGGACTGGAGCGGGCTCAGCGGATAAAGGAAAACTCGGTGGACTGGGTTTTGCGCACATTTGGAGAAACATCAGACTAGGGATGACAACAAGGGAGGAAAGGAATATGGTAGCGATCATTGACTATGATGCAGGCAATCTGCGCAGCGTGGAGAAAGCGCTGGAAGCGCTGGGGGCCGAGACGGTGGTGACAAGAGATCCGGATGTAATTGCGGGGTGCAGCCGGGTTATTCTGCCCGGAGTGGGTTCCTTCGGGGATGCCATGGAACGGCTGAACCAGTATGGCCTGCCGGATGTGATCCGCAGGACCGTATCCGACCGCAAGCCTTTTCTGGGAATCTGCCTGGGACTGCAGCTGCTTTTTGAGGAGAGTCAGGAAAGCCCCGGAGTTTCCGGCCTTGGCATACTGAAGGGGAAGATCCTGAAAATCCCGCCGGCGGAGGGATTAAAGATTCCGCATATGGGCTGGAATTCACTTGAACTTAGGCAGGGGAGCAGGCTGTTTGCGGGAATCCGCAATCAGGAGTATGTGTACTTTGTCCACTCCTATTATCTGAAAGCAGAGGAGGAAAGCCAGGTGGCGGCCACCACCTGGTACGGAACCGAGATTCATGCTGCGGTGGAAGCGGGAAATGTGTTTGCCTGCCAGTTTCACCCGGAAAAAAGCGGTGATGCCGGCCTCAGGATTCTGAAAAATTTTCTGGAAGTATAGGAGGGGAAGGAAATGTTTACAAAGCGGATCATCCCCTGCCTGGACGTAAAAGACGGCCGGGTGGTAAAGGGTGTTAATTTTGTGAGTTTAAAAGATGCAGGCGACCCGGTGGAAATCGGGGCCGCTTATGGAAAAGCGGGGGCGGACGAGCTGGTATTTCTGGACATTACCGCTTCCTCGGACAACCGGAAGACTGTGGTGGATATGGTACGCCGGGTGGCGGAAACCGTCTTCATTCCCTTCACCGTAGGCGGAGGGATCCGGACGGTGGAGGACTTCAGGCTTCTTCTGAGAGAAGGGGCGGACAAGATTTCCGTCAATTCCGCGGCGATCATGGATCCGGAGTTGATCAGCCGGGCGGCAGACAAGTTTGGGAGCCAGTGTGTGGTGGTAGCCATTGACGCCAAGCGCCGGGCGGACGGCAGCGGCTGGAATATCTACAAGAACGGCGGCCGGGTGGATATGGGGATCGATGCCCTGGAGTGGGCTGCAAAGGTGGAAAAGCTGGGAGCCGGGGAAATCCTTTTGACCAGCATGGACTGCGACGGCACGAAAAACGGGTATGATATCCCCTTGACCAGAGCAGTGGCCCAGGCGGTCTCCATTCCGGTCATTGCCTCCGGCGGAGCAGGAACCAAAGAGCATTTTTATGATGCGCTGACCGAGGGAAAAGCAGATGCGGTGCTGGCGGCTTCTCTCTTCCATTATAAAGAGCTGGAGATCCGGGATTTGAAGGAATATCTGGCTGGCCGGGGCGTCAGTGTCCGGCTTTAGACAAAAGAAGACAAGAAGGAGAACTGAAAAAATGGCGGCAATTTCAAATGACTGGCTGGAGCCTTTAAGCGGGGAATTTAAAAAGCCCTATTACCGGAAGCTGTATGAAACGGTAAAGCACGAATACGAGACCAGAAGGGTTTTTCCGGAACCGGATGATATTTTCAATGCATTTGCCTTTACCCCCCTTTCCAAGGTAAAGGTGGTCATACTGGGACAGGACCCTTACCACAATTACGGGCAGGCCCATGGACTCAGCTTTTCCGTTAAGCCCGATGTGGAGATCCCTCCTTCCCTGGTCAATATCTATCAGGAGCTTCACGATGATCTGGGCTGCTATATTCCCAACAACGGATACTTGAAAAAATGGGCGGACCAGGGGGTGCTCCTGTTAAACACCGTTCTGACCGTCCGGGCCCACCAGGCCAACTCCCACCGGGATATTGGCTGGGAAGAATTTACCGATGCGGCCATCCGGATTTTAAATGAACAGGACCGTCCCATGGTCTTTATTTTATGGGGCAGACCGGCCCAGAGCAAGAAGCCCATGCTGACCAACCGGAAGCATCTGATTCTGGAGGCGCCTCATCCCAGTCCGCTGTCCGCCTTCCGGGGATTTTTCGGAAGCCGTCCCTTCAGCAAAACCAACCGGTATCTGGAAGAGAACGGTCTGACGCCGATCGACTGGCAGATTGAAAACGTGTAGGGCTTCCCGGCATAAGAAAACAGCGGAATACATAGAATGTAACGCGGTACAGCGGCCGGAGAAAATGACGGAGGGCTGTCCGCGAAGCCATAGATGAAGGAGAAAAACATATGAGTCTTGTTGAAATCTTAAAAGTTCTGGTGCTGGGAATTGTGGAGGGTTTTACCGAGTGGCTGCCCATCAGCAGCACCGGACACATGATTTTGGTAGATGAGATCATCCAGCTGAATCAGCCGGAGGCTTATAAAACGGTTTTCCGGGTGGTCATCCAGCTGGGAGCCATTCTTGCGGTGGGGCTGATGTATTTTCGGAAACTGAATCCTTTCAGCCGGTATAAGAGCCGGAATCAAAAAGAGGCCACCTGGATTTTATGGATCAAAATCGTAGTGGCCTGTATTCCTGCAGCGGTATTTGGGCTTCTGCTGGACGACTGGATGGATGCCCATCTGTACAACGCCTATGTGGTGGCGGCTATGCTGATCCTCTACGGCGTTCTCTTTATCCTGCTGGAGAACAGCCGCCTGGTGACCAATCCTTCCATCCAAAAGGTGAGCCGTATTTCCCTCAAAACCGCTTTCTTTATTGGGCTGTTCCAGCTTTTGTCCCTGGTGCCCGGAACCTCCCGCTCCGGGGCTACCATCCTGGGAGCCATGATTTTAGGCTGTTCCAGGGGAGCGGCAGCGGAGTTTTCCTTCTTCCTGGGAGTTCCGGTGATGTTTGGGGCCAGCCTGCTAAAGCTGGTGAAATATTTCCTGGACGGCAACAGTTTTTCCGGTTCTCAGGTGTTCTACCTGATTTTCGGAATGGTGATTGCCTTTGCCGTGTCCGTCTACTCCATCAAGTTCCTGATGAGCTATGTCCGCAGAAATGATTTTAAGTTTTTCGGATATTACCGGATCATTTTGGGGGTCATCGTCTTATCCTACTTTGGAATAACGGCTCTGGCCGGTTAAGGCAAGAGCCGTAAAAGTTAAGCCATTTCTGCAATTTCATAGAGGAGCCGCTCTGATTCCTCCCATCCCAGGCATGCATCGGTGATGGACTTGCCGTAGCAGTGTTCTCCAACCTTCTGATTGCCGGGCTCAATGTAGCTTTCGATCATCAGTCCTTTGACCAGGCTGCGGATATCATCAGAGTGGCGGCGGCTGTGGAGCACCTCCTTGGCGATGCGGATCTGCTCCTGGTACTGCTTGTTGGAGTTGCTGTGGTTGGTGTCCACGATGCAGGCCGGGTTCTTCAGGGAACGCTGGCTGTAAAGCTCAAAGAGCAGCCGCAGGTCCTCGTAATGATAGTTGGGGATGGCCTGCCCGTGCTTGTTGACTGCTCCCCTTAGAATGGTGTGGGTCAGGGGATTTCCCTGACAATGAACCTGGTTGGCCCGGAAGATAAAATCGTGGGGCAGCTGGGCAGCTACAACCGAGTTGAGCATCACCGTCAGGTCACCGCTGGTGGGGTTTTTCATCCCAACGGGAACATCGCAGCCGCTGGCTACCAGACGGTGGAACTGGTTCTCCACGGAACGGGCCCCCACGGCAATGTAGGACATGATATCGGAAAGATAGTGCAGATTTTCCGGATACAGCATCTCATCTGCAGTGGAAAATCCGGTTTCCCGCAGCACACGCATGTGCATATGGCGGATCGCCAAAATTCCCTCAAACATATCCGGCTTTTTTTCCGGGTCCGGCTGATGAATCATGCCCATATAGCCTTCGCCGGTAGTCCGCGGCTTATTGGTGTAAACTCTGGGTACAATGATCAGGCGGTCCTTTGTCTTTTCCTGAACCTTCACCAGACGATGAACATAGTCAACCACAGAGTCCTCATTGTCTGCGGAACAGGGGCCGATAATTACGATAAACTTGTCGCTCTCCCCTGTAAAAACCTTTTTCAGCTCCTCATCCTTTTGGTGTTTCTGCTGGGCAAGATTTGCCGCCAGAGGAAACTGCTCCCGGATTACATCCGGGGAGGGAAGACTGCTGACAAATGTGAAAGACATCTAACGTATACCTCCATTCCAAATGTTGATTCGCAGTTCAGGACGTCCTGAGCTGTTACCAGAGATATATTATAAAGTAGAAGAAGCGATTCGGCAAGAGCTGACACGAAAATCTTCGCAGAATGTTGACAGAATTCTGATTTCCAAGTATAACTAAAAGCATGCTGAAAGGAAAGGAAACGCAGCAGATGAACCAGGAAAAGACAAGCAGAAAAATCCCGGATTTTAAGCAGGGCAATGCAAAAGGCGCTCTGATGGCTGCAGCAGGCGCGGTCTGCTGGGGCTTTTCCGGCTGCTGCGGGCAGTTCCTTTTTGAGGAGAGAGGCGTCCAGGCACCGTGGCTGGTAACGCTGCGCCTGGTGATGGCGGGCATCTTTCTGATCATCAACGGATTTATTTTAAGCGGAAGGGACAACCTGAGGATTTTTTACAGGAAAGGGGACAGGATCCATCTGATCCTGTTTGGCCTAGCAGGAATCACCTTCTGTCAGTTCAGTTATTTTATGGCGGTACAGAGCAGCAACGCCGGGACGGCCACAGTGCTCCAGTATCTGTCGCCGGTTCTGATCCTCCTTTGGCTCTGCATAAGGGAGATGCGTCTTCCGGGGAGGATGGAGCTTTTGGCTATCCTGCTGTCCCTGACAGGTGTATTTCTGATTGGCACTCACGGAAATCTTTCCGGACTGCAGCTGTCGGAAGAGGGACTGTTCTGGGGACTGATGGCGGCAGTGGCTGCTGTGATTTACACGGTTCTTCCGGGAACGCTGGTAAACCGCTATGGCATCTGCCAGGTTTTGGGCTACGGAATGTTCATGGGCGGAGTGGTCCTGTCCGTTTTCGTACAGCCCTGGCGGGTATCCCTGGTCTGGGACGGAGCGACCATCGCCGCACTGTTCGGGGTGATCCTGGTGGGAACGGCCCTGGCATTTGGGCTGTATTTAAAAGGAGTCAGTATGATCGGTCCCTTAAAAGGCAGCCTGATTTCCGGTCTGGAGCCGGTGTCTTCCATTCTGATCTCCGTTTTATGGCTGGGTACGGCCTTCACGCCGCTGGACTTCCTGGGATTTGCCCTGATCCTGGCTGCGGTGGCTATCCTGGCAGGGGCAGGCCAAAAGAGCGGGTCGCGCTGAATCCTGCCTTGATTTTCCAGCCGTGCTGAACTGTTACGAAAATCGTAAGAGTTTACGGCTTGCGCGAACTATAAAATATGGTAAACTATTAACATACGGGAACAGTTTCGGGCGGCGGAAGATACGCCGTGCTGGACTGTCACGACATATAACGTAAGGAGTTTGATTGCAATGCAGATTTACGAAGAACTGGTTGCCAGAGGCCTGATTGCCCAGGTGACCAATGAAGAAGAGATTAAAAAAATGGTCAACGAAGGTAAGGCCGTTTTCTATATTGGATTTGACCCTACGGCGGACAGTCTTCATGTCGGACACTTTATGGCCCTGTGCCTGATGAAGCGTCTTCAGATGGCGGGAAACAAGCCCATCGCTCTGATCGGCGGAGGCACCGGCATGATCGGAGACCCGTCCGGGCGCACGGATATGCGCAAGATGATGACGCCGGAAACCATCCAGCACAACTGCGACTGCTTTAAAAAGCAGATGAGCCGCTTCATCGACTTTTCCGATGGAAAGGCCCTGATGGTGAACAATGCGGAGTGGCTGATGGATTTGAATTACATTGAGTTTCTGCGTGAGGTAGGACCTCATTTCTCCGTCAACAACATGCTGCGGGCCGAGTGCTACAAGCAGAGGATGGAGAAGGGATTAAGCTTCCTGGAGTTCAACTACATGATCATGCAGAGCTACGACTTCTACGAGCTGTTCCAGCGCTACGGCTGCAATATGCAGTTCGGCGGAGACGACCAGTGGAGCAACATGCTGGGCGGCACGGAGCTGATCCGCAGAAAGCTTGGCAAAGACGCTCACGCTATGACCATTACCCTGCTGCTGAACTCCGAGGGTAAGAAGATGGGCAAGACCCAGTCCGGCGCCGTTTGGCTTGACCCGGAGAAAACCTCTCCCTACGAGTTCTACCAGTACTGGAGAAATGTAGGCGATGCCGATGTCCTGAAATGTCTGCGGATGCTGACCTTCCTGCCGCTGGAGCAGATTGACGAGATGGACCGCTGGGAGGGAAGCCAGCTGAACCAGGCAAAAGAAATCCTTGCCTACGAGCTGACCAAACTGGTCCACGGCGAGGAGGAGGCGAACAAGGCCCAGGATGCGGCCAAGGCTCTCTTCGGCGCAGGAAACTCCAGCGAGAATATCCCGACTTTCCGCCTGTCCGATGAGGATTTTACCGATGGGACCATCGATCTGATCAGCATTCTCCAGAAGAGCGGTCTGGCTGCGACCCGTTCTGAAGCCAGAAGAAATATTGAGCAGGGCGGCGTCAGCGTGGACGGACAGCAGGTGAAGGATGTGAAGGCCGTTTATGCCAGGGAGCAGTTTGAAGGCGATGGCCTGATGGTAAAACGGGGCAAAAAGAATTTTAAGAAAGTGACCTTATAGATACTCGAAAAACTTGGACTTGAAAAGGGAAAGGAGGATGCCGGGTGATAAGGAAACATTGGTTCAGCCGGTTCTGTTCCCTGGCTTTGACCGGGATCTTGAGCCTGGGCTGTGCTGGCACGGCTCTGGCATCGGATGCCGGAGCGGCTGCGGGGAGCCAGGATCTGCCCTTTGAGGTGGTTCTGGACCTGAACACCAGACAGCAGCCGGTTTATGACGGATTTTCTCAGTACGTGAACGCATTCCGGGTCTCGGAGGAGGACACCTTTCATATCGCCTCAGATTCTTCCGATGTGGATCTGTCCCAGGCTTCCATGGATTATCTGGTGATCACCTACGATGAGGAGGGAACCCAGATTAGTCAGGAATGCACCGTCTACGGACTGGAGATCGGAACCCATTATCCGGTTGTCCGTCCGGAAACGGTATCCAGGGAAAAGGCGGCCGGGACGCTTTACGGTACCCTGGACCGCTGTTACACCATCCGCTTCAACTATGGAGATGAACAGGAGAGCCTTTATTTTCAGGTGCTTCCCCAGTCGGAGGCTGCCCAGTACAAGAATCTGATCTTGGGAAAATGGGAGAAGGATTCGACCGGAACCCGCTATCTGTACAATGGCCAGTATTTAAAATCCTGGGCCCTGATTAACGGACAGTGGTATCTGTTCGGTGATGACGGGTATCTGCTGCGCAACTGGCAGCAGTATAAAGGGGACTGGTATTATCTGGACCGCAGTTCCGGACGGATGATGGTGAACTGTACCATTGACGGATATGAGATTGGAGAGGATGGGATCGCGGACCGGGAATAGGTTTGCCGGCCTGATGAGATGAATAAAAAAAAGCTGCTGCTTGACCGAGAGTTGCTCGTAAAGCGGCAGCTTTTTTATGTAAGTTAAAAATTCATGATGCCCATATGCTGCAGCAGAATCTTCAGCCCAATTAAAATCAGCACCAGGCCTCCCACAAATTCTGCCTTTGATTTGTATTTACAGCCAAAGACATTTCCCACCTTCACTCCCACCAGGGAGAGACAGAAGGTGACCACGCCGATAAAACAGACGGAGGACAGGATGGGTACGGCCAGAAAGGCCAGCGTGACCCCTACTGCCAGGGCATCGATGCTAGTGGCGATGGCCAGAAGGACCATGGAGCGGAAGTTTAAGGATGCGTCCAGACTTTCCTCCTCGTCCTCCAGGGATTCGCGAATCATATTTCCTCCGATCAAAGCCAGGAGAATGAAGGCCACCCAGTGGTCATAGGCGGAGATGGCCTCCTTGAAGCCGGAACCCAGAAGGTAGCCCAAAAAGGGCATCAGAGCCTGGAAGCCGCCGAAATAAAGGCCTACAACCGCAGCTCCCTTCCAGTTCATCTTCGGCATGGCCAGCCCTTTACAGACGGCTACGGCAAAAGCGTCCATGGACAGGCCCACCGCAATGAGAAACAGTTCAAACAGCGACATACTGGTCTGCCCCTCCTCTTAGAGAAGAAAAATGTTGTGGGCTTTGCACTCTTCACGCATGGAGCGGGGCCAGATGCTGGCCTGGACCTCACCCACGTGAGCCCGGTCCAGAAGCAGCATGCACAGCCGGGACTGGCCGATTCCGCCGCCGATGGTGTAGGGAAGCTCATGGTTTAAGAGCATCTGATGATAGGGAAGGTTCATGCGCTCCTCGCAGTGTGCCTTTTTCAGCTGCTCCGCAAGGGCGGTCTCATCGACCCGGATGCCCATGCTGGAAATTTCCAGAGCGCAGTTTAAACGCTCAAACCAGAAAAGAATATCACCATTCAAGCTCCAGTCATCGTAGTCCGGAGCCCGGCCGTCATGCGGCTCTCCGCTTTTCAGCTTATCGCCGATCTGCATGAGAAAGACGCAGCCGTGTTCCCGGCAGATCCGGTTCTCCCGCTCTCTTGGCGTACAGTCAGGGTAGAGGTTTTCCAGCTCCTGGGTAGTGATAAAGAAGATATCTTCCGGCAGATGCTTGACCGCATCGGGATATTTGTACCATACCTCATGTTCCATGTGCTTGATGATCTTGAAGATTTCCCGAACCGTGGATTTTAAGGTCTCCATGTTCCGCTCTTCTTTTGTGATCACCCGCTCCCAGTCCCACTGGTCCACATAGCAGGAGTGCAGATTGTCCAGCTCCTCGTCTCTGCGGATGGCATTCATGTTGGTGTAAAGCCCCTGGCCCGGCTCAAAGCCGTATTCCTTCAAGGCGAGGCGCTTCCACTTGGCCAGGGAATGAACCACCTCGATGGTTTCACCCGGCACGCCGGCAATGTCAAACTGAACCGGACGCTCTGTTCCGTTTAAGTTATCGTTAAGTCCGCTGCTCTGTTCTACAAAAAGGGGAGCGGAGATGCGCTCCAGATTCATCTGGCGTCCCATTTCCTTTTGAAACGTATCGCGGATATACTTGATGGCTTCCTGGGTTTCCCGGACAGTCAGCCGGGGATCGTAATGTTCCGGTAAGATTAAATTCATGTTCCGTTCCTCCAAATGCAATATACGTCCTTTATGGTATCACTAATAGGGAAAAGGCGCAAGAAAAAAGTAGATTGATTTGGGGGAAAAGCTGTGCTATAGTGTAGTGAACAATAAGACTTACGGGGGAATTTAGTCATGAAAAAGGCTACATATGAGATCGATATGTGCAGCGGGCCCATTCTGGGAAAGGTGCTCCGCTTTTCTATTCCGCTGATGCTTTCCGGTATCCTGCAGCTTCTGTTTAATGCGGCGGACATCGTTGTGGTGGGACGTTTTTCAGGAAGGGAAGCCATGGCGGCGGTGGGAGCCACATCGGCCCTGATCAATCTGCTGATCAACATTTTTGAGGGACTTTCTGTCGGAGCCAATGTAGCTGTGGCCCGGTATTACGGGGCAAAACGGGAGAAGGATGTGGCAAAGACGGTCCATACTGCTGTTGCCACCAGCCTTTTAAGCGGCGTGTTTCTGGTGATTTTGGGACTGCTGGCGGCCAGGCCCATGCTGGTACTGATGGGAACGCCTGCCGATGTGCTGGAGCAGGCGGTGCTGTATATGCGGATCTATTTTCTGGGAATGCCGGTACTGATGTTCTACAATTTCGGCAGCGCGATTCTGCGGGCCGTGGGTGATACCAAGCGTCCCCTGTATTTTCTTTTTACCGCAGGTGTGATTAATGCCGTGCTGAATGTGGTGTTTGTGGTGAAATTCGGCATGAGCGTGGACGGAGTAGGCTGGGCTACTGTAATCTCAGAGACGATTTCGGCTCTGCTGGTAGCCAGGACCCTGATGCGGGCAAACGGACCTCTGCGTCTTCATCTGAGACAGCTGAAAATCCACAGAAAGCACTTATTGCAGATCATCAAGGTAGGACTGCCGGCCGGTGTTCAGGGCGCTATTTTTTCCGTGTCCAATGTACTGATTCAGTCCTCTGTCAACTCCTTCGGCTCTGTGGCTGTGGCCGGAAATACGGCAGGGGCCAACATTGAGGGCTTTGTCTACACCGCTATGAACGCAGTGTACCAGACCAATTTAAGCTTTACCAGCCAGAACCTGGGAGCCAGAAAATATGGCAGAATCAACCGGATCCTCCTGACCTGCCAGGGTGTTGTGATGGCAGTGGGGATGCTGCTGGGCTTCGGTGCGCGGGCAGGCGGAAATATCCTGCTTCAGATCTATTCCTCAGACCCGGAAGTGATCCGCTACGGACTGCTGCGGATGTCGATTATCTGCAGTACCTATTTTACCTGCGGAATGATGGACTGCATGGTGGGAAGCCTGCGGGGAATGGGTTATTCCGTGTTCCCCATGATCGTTTCCCTGGTGGGAGCATGCGGCCTGCGGATTATATGGATTTTTACGATTTTTGCGGTATGGCCGACGTTGACGGTGCTGTATCTGTCCTATCCGGTTTCCTGGGTGATTACAACCCTGGCTCATGTGGTAACCTTCCTGAAGATCCGGAAACGATATCCGAAAGAAGATGTCTAGAAAGTATATTTTATTCAAAAAATCTGATAATATTGGGAATATAACGCAAATAACCCGTTTAATTTGTCAAAATAAAATAAAAAATTGTTATAAATTGATTCAATTCCAAAGTTAATAAAAAATATACAAAGAATCTCGAAAAAGTATTGACAAAACCGGCATATTTCGTTATAATAAAACCATCAAAAGAACAAGAGATAAAAAAAGAACTGAAGGGTTTCAGTTCAGAAGTTAAAAAATCTAAGTAAAGGAGGTACGGACCACCGAAAAGTGAAATTTTGTTTCGTTTATAATGATACCGGGTGTAACGGTAAAGATTATAAACGGAACCAGGAAAACCACTCTACAAAGGGAAACGCTCAGCAGTAAAGCTTTAAAGGAAACAAACGTTACAGTTAGAAACAGAATTTTTAGTTAGAAACTGTTAGACGAACATTTGCAGAAGTAGCGAGATGAGAAAGATTTTCAAACGCTGTGACAGAAGAACGGATTAAGATCCCGGTTTAGTATCATGACGAGAAAGTGGTATTAGAACGAAGGAAAGTTCCCGGCAGCAAAGATGTAGTGAAAGAGTAGAAAATTCATTCAGAAGCAAAACGAAATGTAAGAAAAAGAGCGAAGAACCAATGTAGAATGGAGGAACAATTTCATATAGATCGTCACCAAAAACAAAGAAAAGTGAGGCTTGGTCCAATGGACGACGAAACATGAAGAAGCGTATCGAAAAAGAAATATTCGATACGCTTCTTCTATGTGCGGAAAACGGAATTAACCGATGACTTTCCAGTGTTTGTCAACATGATTTAAGATTTCGCAGCCATCTGCAGTGACGATGACCAAATCCTCCACGCGGACGCCAAAACGTCCGGGCAGATAGACACCGGGCTCAATGGAAAATATCATTCCTTCCCGAACGATGTCCGTGTTAGAGGCGCTTACATCTCCGGGGTCGTGGTCTTCCAGGCCAATCATGTGTCCCAGACGGTGGGTGAAGTTGGGACCGTAGCCGCCGGCTTCAATGTGTTCCCTGGCGGTGCGGTCAATATCACAGAAACGGACACCGGGACGAATCATGGCTTCTGCCTTTTCGTTGGCTTCCCGGACCAGGTCATGGATAGCGGTGTACTGGGAATCTGCAGTTTTGCAGAAGTAAGTGCGGGTCATGTCGGAGCAGTACCGGTCTTTGATGCAGCCCATGTCAATGACAATGCAGTCCCCTTCTTTTAATACGGTGTCGTCGGGACGGTGGTGGGGGTCTGCGGCATTGGCGCCAAAGGATACAATGGTAGTGAAGGAGGGACCCTGGCAGCCAGCCTCACGGTAAAGATTGTTGATGTAGGCGGCGCATTCTTTTTCTGTCATCCCTTCTTTGATATAAGCGGCAGCAGCTTCCATGCAGCGGTCGTTAATGGCGGAGGAAATCCGCATCTTTTCCAGTTCTTCCGAATCTTTTACTGCCCGAAGGCCGTCTACGCATTCCGAAGCGTTTACATAGGAAACGTCAGGATTTTTGCTGATTAAGGCCAGCAGGAAGCGGGCAGGCCATTTCTTGTCAATTCCCATGGCAGCAGTCTTATCCACCTGCTGGGCCAGGATCCCGATTCCGTCGTCTGTGTCTGTAATCCATACCAGGGGGATATCCTGGTCTTCTACGGTGAAAAGGCGGTTTACCACCATGCAGAGGGTGCCGTCCGTGCGGACGTAGAGGACGAAGAGCCGCTCGCCCGGCTCAACGGAAACTCCGGTGAGGTACCAGATGCTTAAGGGGTCGCAGATGATCATTTGAGTCAAATTTTTTTCTTTCAGGGCCTGTTCCAAACGGTTCAGGCGCTGTCTGTGCAGTGCATTCATAGCTGTTTTCCTCCAGATTTTTTTATGTGCGGGACATCCGATGTGAAAAGAGAAGCAATCGCCGTCCTGAAGCAGTTACTTTGTATTATACATTAAATGGAATAAAATGCAACAAATCCTAGGGATTCAGTCCTTCCAGGTCAAACGGAGGGGTGTATTCCTGGCGGGCGCTGCTTTTTTCCTGCATAAAGCCCTGGTTTAAGCCAAGATTCAGGGCTTCCTCCACCACCCGGTTATATTCAAAGGAGGTGACTCTTCGGGTTAGATCCGGGTGTTCCTTGCTGTGAAACAGAGGAGTGTATTGGCTGAGAAGGCTGATCAAAAAGCGGTCCCTGGGCAGATTGGAGCTAATCCACCGGAGGATCCGGATGGAATCCTGCCGGTGGGAGGGGAGGACCATGTGCCGGATGATGACTCCTCTTTTCAGGAGCGGGGAGGGGAGGTCAGGGACATCTTCCCATACCAGGGGGCCGGTCTGCCGGATCATCTGGGCGATGGCTGCCGAGGCTACAGGGAAATAGTCCGGTGCGCCGGAGCAGCGGCGGGCCAGATCAGAGTCGAAGTATTTAAAATCGGGAAGCCAGATATCTACAAGATCCTTTAGAGCCTGCACCGTCTCCACCCGCTCGTATCCTCCGCAGTTGTAGACTACGGGAATGGTCAGGGAGGGGCGGGCCAGCCGGAGGGCCTCCACAATATGGGGAAGGTACTGGGTAGGGGTTACCAGGTTGATATTGTAAGCCCCCTGCTCCTGAAGGTGAAGAAAAATACGGGCCAGCTGTCCGGCGGATACGGCCTGCCCGAAGTTTTCATGGCTGATGGTGTAATTCTGGCAGAAGATGCAGCGGAGGGTGCAACCGGAGAAAAATACGGTTCCGCTTCCGCCGGAAACCGCGCCGGAAGAGGCAGGCTCCGAAGGTCCGCTGATGCAGGGTTCCTCCCAGTGATGAAGTGCGGCCCGGGCTGCGTAGAGCTGGTCCCCGCAGCCGCAGTAGCCGGTGCGGTTTTTGCGGTCCGCGCGGCACATTCTGGGACAAAGCGTGCATGAACGGTAGGTTTCATAGGTAATTTCATTTGTCATAAGTCTGTTCCTGTCTGTTTCTTTTCTTTGATAAACGTACATTTACAGTATAGCGCTCCGGAAAGCGGACGTAAAGGAGTTTATCTGTCATTATATTCACAATCACGAAGATATTCAATGGGAAAATTATAAATTATCCTAAATTATTCACGGAACAGTATCTGAATTGATAACAGTACCATGAATCTGAAAATTGATCCATGCAGCCATAACATCACTCAATTAACCCGTCAAAAGGGTATAAAATCCCTGTGGCAGAGTT
>DWYS01000149.1 GCA_019118585.1 Candidatus Enterocloster faecavium
TCCATATCAGCGAACTGGATCCACAGCTCTCTGGGCACCTCGGAAAAAGGAACCACCTGCTCGCATACCAGCTTCCCCACCGGGTCATCCCCGATGGACACCCTTCCCCGGACAAAAAGTTTGGAGTCCTCCACGAACAGGTTCCGGTTGGCCTCGTAATCCCTGGGGAATACCACGATCTCCACAGAGCCCACCAGATCCTCCAACGTCACAAAAGCCATCAGCTGATTGGTCCTGGTAGTTTTCACCGTTTTGCCGGCCACCATGCCCCCTACCACAACCCGGTCTCCGTCCTTTAAAGCAGCTTCCTCCGTCTCCTCATCTACCACAAAGTCCGCGGAAGTAGCGGTGGCGTTCTTCTTCCAGCTCTCCTCATAATCCTCCATAGGATGTCCGCTGACGTAGACTCCCAGGGTTTCCTTCTCAAAAGCCAGCAGTTCCTCCTTGGTGTACTCCCCAATGGGAGGGAAGGTGATCTGGAAAGCTTCCCGGTCCTCCTCCCCGGCAATGTCGAAGAGGCTCATCTGTCCGCTGATGGAATTCTTCTTCTCCCGCGTCTTCTCCTCCAGCATGGAGGGCATCACCGCCATCTTCTGCTTTCTGGTACCGGGCAGGGTATCCAGCGCTCCGGATTTGATGAAATTCTCCAGGGTTCTCCTGTTGACCTCCTTGTTGCTCATCCGGTCCACAAAATCCTCCATGGAGCGGAAGGGGCCTCTGGCCTCCCGGTCCGCCACGATCACATCCACCACCGAGCGCCCCACGCTCTTGATCGCCGACAGGCCGTAGCGGATGGCCTTATCCGACACGGAGAACCCGCTCTCCCCCTCGTTGATATCCGGAGGAAGGATGGGAATATTCATCACCTGGCGGCAGGTCAGGATATACTCGGAAACCTTGGTCACATTGTCCATCACCGAGGTCATCAGGGCCGCCATAAATTCCAGCGGGTAATAATATTTCAAATAGGCCGTCTGGTAGGAGACAATGGCATAGGCGGCAGCGTGGGATTTATTGAAGGCATACTTGGCAAAATCGATCATCTCATCGTAAATGTGATTGGCCGTCTTTTCATCGATGCCGTTGTTAACGCACCCTTTTACCCCCTCCTTAGGGTTCCCGTAGACGAAATTCTGCCGCTCCTTTTCCATCACCGAGGCCTTCTTCTTGCTCATGGCCCGGCGCACCAGGTCGCTGCGGCCCATGGTATAGCCCGCCAGGTCACGGACGATCTGCATCACCTGCTCCTGATAGACGATACAGCCGTAGGTGGGCTTTAGGATGGGCTCTAACTGCGGGCAGTCGTAGGTAATGGAGGAGCGGTCATTTTTCCCCTTGAGGTATTTGGGAATAAAATCCATGGGACCCGGCCGGTAGAGGGCAATGCCGGCGATGATGTCCTCCAGATTTTCCGGCTTCAGCTCCTTCATGAAGCTCTTCATCCCGGAGCTTTCAATCTGGAACACCCCTTCCGTCTTTCCCGTTCCGATGGAGTCCAGCACCTTCTTATCATTATAGTCGATCTTGTCTAAATCCAGCTTGATCCCGAAATCCTTCTCAACCATCCGCACCGCGTTCTGGATCACCGTCAGGGTCCGAAGTCCCAGAAAGTCCATCTTCAGAAGTCCCAGCTCCTCAATGGTCGTCATGGTAAACTGGGTGGTGATCGTTCCGTCTGCCGCCCTGGACAGGGGGACGAACTCGTCAATGGAGCGGCTGCCGATCACCACTCCCGCGGCGTGCATGGAGGTGTGCCTGGGAAGTCCCTCCAGACGTCTGGCCATGTCGATCAGGTTGTGGATCTCCGGATTCTCCTCGTAGGCTTTTTTCAGATCCGGGTTGGCCGTCAGGGCCTTGTCCAGGGTCATGCCCAGCTCATTCGGGACCATCTTGGCAATGGAATCACAGAGAGCATAGGGCAAATCCAGCACCCGGCCCACATCCCGGATCACGCCTCTGGCAGCCAGCGTACCGAAGGTGACGATCTGCACCACCTGGTCCTTTCCGTATTTTTCCACCACATAGTCGATGACCTCCTGGCGGCGCTCATAGCAGAAATCCACATCAATATCGGGCATGGACACCCGCTCCGGGTTCAGGAAACGCTCAAAGAGCAGATTGTAGCGGACCGGGTCAATATCGGTAATCCCCAGGCTGTAGGAAACGATGCTTCCCGCTGCGGAGCCCCGCCCCGGTCCCACCATAATATCCTTTGACCGGGCGTAATTGATGAAATCCCATACAATGAGGAAATAGTCCACATATCCCATGGTCCGGATGACATCCAGCTCATATTCCAGCCGCTTCATGAGGGTGCCGTCATCATCGGGATACCGTTTTGAAAATCCCTCCCGGCACAGATGGTTCAGATAGCTCCAAGAATCATAGCCATCCGGCACCTGAAATTTCGGCAGCTTGGTGACGCCGAACTCGATCTCCACATTGCAGCGCTGGGCGATTTTATGGGTATTGTCCAGGGCTTCCTGGGCGTAGGGGAACAGGGCGCGCATCTCCTCCTCGGATTTGCAGTAATACTGCCCTCCCTCATAGCGCATCCGGTTCTCATCGCTGACCTTCTTGCCCGTCTGGATGCAAAGCAGGATATCGTGAGCCTGGGCATCCTCCGCAAAGGTATAATGGATATCGTTGGTGGCCACCAACTGGATTCCCGTGTCCCTTGAGAGGCGCACAAGACCCTGATTCACCATCTTCTGCTCCTCTATCCCGTGGTCCTGGAGCTCCAGGAAAAAGTTCCCCTCTCCGAAGATCTCCTGGTAATGGAGGGCCGACCGTCTGGCCTCCTCATACATCCCCCTGGCCAGGTATCTGGAAACCTCCCCTGCCAGGCAGGCACTGAGGGCAATGACTCCCTCGTGGTACTGCTCCAAAACCTCATAATCCACCCTGGGCTTATAATAGAATCCATCTACAAACCCCTTGGTCACGATCTTCATCAGGTTGTGATATCCAATATCATTTTCCGCCAGCAGCACCAGGTGGTAGTACCGGTCCTCACCGTCTACCCGCTCACGGTCAAAACGGGAACCGGGCGCCACATAGACCTCGCTTCCCAAAATGGGCTTGATGCCCGCCTCTCTGGCCGCCTTGTAAAAATCAATTACCCCGTACATGACCCCGTGGTCTGTTATGGCCAGGCTGTCCATTCCCAGCTCCTTCGCACGGCCCACCAGCTCCTTGATCTTGCTGGAACCGTCCAAAAGACTGTATTCCGTATGAACATGCAGATGTGTAAACGCCATTCTCCTGTATCCTCCGCTCTCCTGATGCCAAGAAAAGAGACCGGCGTTCAAGGACCAGTCCCTTTTTCTATCATGATAACCGAACCAATGTTCCGGCTTACTGATTCAAATAATCCACAATGGCTTTCGCTGCCTGTTCCTCGTCGCTCCCCTCTGCTTCAACCGTAACATTGTCGCCGGAACTCAAGGCCAGCGTCATCATGCCCATGATGCTCTTGGCATTCACCCGTTTGGGGCCACATTCCAGATAGATTTTGCTCTCATACTGGCTTGCCACCTGGACCAGCATCGCAGCAGGCCTTGCTTCCAAACCTTCCTGACCTTCAATCACGACCATTTTCTTTACCATAATTATCCTCCTCATTATTTGAATGGCCACCCTTGAGCGGTGCCATTCTGATGCCGTAAACCTTATTGTCCTGAATGGCTTTCAGAGCCTTGGCGCAGCTCCTGGGCCAAAAGGCTCAGTTTCCTCAGGCGATGGTTCACCCCGGATTTCCCCACCGGCGGTTCCAGCGCCTCTCCCAGTTCCTTCAATGTCGCCTCCGGTCTTTCCAGACGGACTCTGGCCATCTCCTGCAGATTCGCAGGGAGTCCGCTCAGACCGATGGTTTCCTGAATATACCGGATATCCTCCGTCTGCTTCACAGCCGCCGACACCGTCTTGTTGATATTGGCAGTCTCACAGTTCACCTGGCGGTTCACGCTGTTGCGCATCTCCTTCAGAATCCGGATATTCTCCAGTTCCATCAGGGACACCGGCGCTTCCATTACGTTCAGCATGTCCACAATCTGGCTTCCCTCTTTAATGTAGACCACATAATGCTTCTTGCGGAGCACGATCTTGGCCTCAATTCCAAAGGTAGCCATCAGCTCCTTCAGCTGGCCCGCCTTCTCCATGGAGGCGCAGGCGATCTCAAAGTGGTAGAACTTTTCGGGATCGCTGATGGAACCGGCAGCCAGAAAGGCGCCTCTGAGAAATGCCCTCCGGCAGCAGGGATTCTGGACAATCCGGTTCTTCACCACGGATAAATCCTCCCGAATCTGCCCTTCCTCGTCCAGAAGCTTCGTGGCCTGAAGCACCTTGACCGCATCCGGGTGGGCCTTCACCGCAACAATGTATGTGCGGTTCTTTTTCAGATATGGATTACGACGTATGGAAACATCCGTTTCTATATTAAAGGTTTTTCTCAGTAATGTAAAGTATTTTCTTGCAACTGCCACATTTTCCGTATGGATTTCAATGGAAAACAGATCCTGAGCCGATATCTTTACCCGGCCGCAAAGGCTTAAAATCGCCGCCGTTTCCGCAATCCTGCAGTGGCGGGCAGCCGGAATCTGCCGCGACAGCTCATCCTTAACTCTGGATGAAAAAGACATGCCATCACCCTCTTACGCGGTTGTCTTTGTCAATATCCCGGTGTTCTATTTTCAGGCCGTAGCCTTTTTCGGATGCCATATGGTCATAGAGAGCCTTGGCAATGGTGACGGAGCGGTGCTTGCCGCCGGTGCAGCCAATTGCCACCACCAGTTGGTTTTTCCCCTCCCGGATATAGTTGGGAATAAGAAAATCCATCATCTCATAGAGCATCTTCAGGAACTTCTCAGCCGTTCCCCCCTGCATCACATAATCCCGCACCGCCTTGTCCTCTCCCGTACTGTGTTTCAGACTGTCCACATAGTAGGGGTTGGGCAGGAAGCGCACATCAAAGACCAGGTCCGCATCCTGGGGGATCCCATATTTGAAGCCAAAGGACAGAAGGGTAATGAACATGTTCTGGAACTGTTCATTTCCCACAAAAATCTTCTCCAGCTCCTGGCGCAGCTCCCTGGTCAGAAGGCTGCTGGTGTCGATAATATAGTCCGCCTTGGCCTTCAGAAAGGCCATCTTGTCCCGTTCCTTCTCGATCCCCCTGTCCACCCGGCCTCCTCCGGCCAGGGGGTGGCTTCTGCGCGTCTCCTTATAGCGCTTGATCAGCGTAGAGTCGCTGGCATCCAGAAAGAGAATCCGGACATGGATCCCCTGGGCCTTCCAGCTCTCCGTCACCTGCTCTAACTGGGTCAGCTCGTTTCCGCTGCGGATATCCAGCCCCAGTGCCGCCTTCTGAATCTGCTCTCCTGACACCGCCAGCTGTGCGAATTTGTCCACCAGGGGGATCGGAAGGTTATCCACACAGTAAAATCCCAAATCCTCCAGTATTTTCAGGGCAATGGTCTTTCCTGCCCCGGACATTCCGGTTACAATTACCAGCTCCTGCATCTTATGTCTCTCCTTCGTTGTCCTCCGGGAATCTCCCCCAGAGCTTAACCTCCAGCTCCAGCTGTACTCCATCCTTTTCCAAAATTTTCTCCTGGATCTGACGGCACAGCTCCATCACCTGTGCGGCTGTAGCCCCTCCCCGGTTGATCACAAAACCGCAGTGTTTTTCCGATACCTGTGCGTCCCCCACCCGGTATCCGCGAAAACCGGCATCCTGTATCAGCTTTCCGGCAAAATGCCCCTGCGGCCTCTTAAAGGTGCTTCCGGCACTGGGGTACTCCAAAGGCTGCTTCTCCCTTCGGCGAAGACTCAGCTCCTCCATCCGCTTTTTAATCTCCGCGGGCTCATCGTTCTTCAGCTCAAACTCCGCCTCCAGAACGATATATCCCATCTGAGCCACACAGCTTCTGCGGTACCCGAAGCCCATCTCTCCGCCGCTGAGCACAAACACCCGGCCGTCCCGGTCCATGACCCGCATGGATACCATCACATCCTTCATCTCCGAGCCGTAGGCCCCTGCGTTCATGACCGCTGCCCCCCCTACCGTTCCCGGTATGCCGGAGGCAAATTCCAGTCCTGACAGCCCTTCCCTGAGAGCCATGGAGGCCGCCTTGGGCAGCAGAAGGCCTGCCCCCGCCCGCAGGCGGGTTCCCTCAACAGCCCCGAAGCTGAAATTCTCCGTCATGGAGATCACCAGGCCGTCACAGCCCTGGTCGCTGACCAGAAGGTCGCTTCCATTTCCCAGGATCCTGGGCTCCAGCTTTTCCGTCCGGCAGATAGCCAGAAGCTTTCTCAGCTCCTCCTCGTCAGCCGGGGCCGCATACCACAGGGCCGGCCCCCCGATGCGGAACGTGGTGTGCCGGGCCATAGGCTCCATGGTTTTCAAACATGCCCCTTCTCCGGTCAGAGCTTCCCGTAAGCGCTGTTCCAATTGATTCATTCCTGATTCTCCAAACTAATCTCTTTTTCCCAGATTTTCCTGAACGCGCTTGTAAAGCTCCTTAGCCGCATTGTATCCCATCTTCTTCTGACGGTAGTTGACTGCCGCGGACTCTACAATAATCGCCAGGTTCCGTCCCGGGCGGATGGGGATGGTGTGGCATACCACCTGGTTGCCCAAAAATTCCGTATACTGGTCCTCCAGGCCCAGGCGGTCGTACTCCTTATCCTTGCTCCACTCCTCCAGCTTGATCACCATATCGATGTTCTGGGTATCCTTGATGCTCTCCACGCCGAACAGGCTCTTGACATCGATGATCCCGATGCCTCTCAGCTCGATGAAGTGCTTGGTAATATCCGGAGCGCTCCCCACCAGGGTATCATCGCTGACCTTGCGGATCTCCACCACATCATCCGTTACCAGACGGTGCCCTCTCTTGATCAGCTCCAGAGCCGCCTCGCTCTTTCCGATGCCGCTCTCCCCCATGATCAGGACGCCCTCGCCGAATACGTCGATCAGCACGCCGTGGATGCTGATGCAGGGAGCCAGCTTGACATTCAGCCAGCGGATCACTTCCGCCATCAGAGAGGAGGTGGTCTTCTTGGAAACCAGGCAGGGCACGCCGTAATAGCTGCAGTATTCCAGAAGGTCCTCATCCGGCTCCTGGTCCCGGCTGAACACCAGGCAGGGAATCTGGCTGGAAGTCAGCTTCTCATACATCATCCGCTTGACATCCCGTTCCATGGTATTAATATATGCCTGTTCCACATATCCGATGATCTGAACCCGCTCCCGGTCAAAATGGTCAAAAAACCCTGTCAGCTGCAGGGCCGGACGGTTCACATCCGGATGGGTCAGCACAATTTTGTCCGTATCAATATCCGGCGTGGTATTTCTCAGTTTAAACTTTTCAATCAATTCCGTAATGGTAACTCCATGCATGATGATGCCCCTTTCTCTTTTTATTTCTTATCCCTTTTAACGCTTGTATCATCCTATCACATTTCCCCGGAAATGTCATTCTTTTTTGCGTGGAAGAATTCATAAACCGACCGGGCGGCTTTGCGGTTCATTCCGGGCACGGCGGCCAGTGCTTCCTCATCTGCATCCCGCACCGCCTCGATCTCGCCGAAGGCCCGCATCAGTGCCTTTCTTCTGGCAGGACCGATGCCCGGAATTTCATCCAGGATGGAGTGTACCTGCCCCTTTCCTCTCAGACTCCGGTGGTACTCGATGGCAAACCGGTGGGCCTCGTCCTGAATCCGGGTGATCAGCCGGAATCCCTCGCTGTGTCGGTCAATGGGCAGTTCCCGGTTCTCATAGTAAAGGCCTCTGGTACGGTGGCTGTCGTCCTTCACCATGCCGCAGACCGGAATGGAAAGCCCCAGCTCCCCCAGCACCTCCAGGGCAATGTTCACCTGGCCCCGGCCTCCGTCCATCATGATCAGGTCGGGAAAACGGGTAAAGCTGCCCAGTTCTGCCTCCTGGTCCTTCAGCTCCTCCATCTCCCGCAGTCCATGGGAGAAACGGCGGGTCAGTACCTCCCGCATGGAAGCATAGTCATTTGGCCCCTGAACCGTGCGGATCTTGAACTTCCGGTAGTCGCTGCGCTTCGGCCTTCCGTCCTCGTAAACCACCATGGAGCCTACGGACTCCACTCCGCTGGTATTGGAAATATCGTAAGCCTCAATACGGCGCACCCCCTGTATTCCCATCAGTCCCGTAATCTGGCGCACAGCCCCGATGGTACGCTGTTCGTCCCGCTTCAGTCTCTCCTTATCCTGCCCCAAAACCAGGGCCGCATTCCGGGCCGCCAGCTCCACCAGGCGCTCCTTCTGGCCCTTCTGGGGCACCACCAGCTTCACCCGCTGCCCTTTTCTGGCCGTCAGCCACTGGCTGATGACCTTCTCATCCGCCACCGGGTACTGGAGCCACAGCTCCCTGGGGATAAAGGGAGTCCCTGCATAGAACTGCTTCACAAAGCTGTCCAGGATGTCCCCTTCCTCTTCCTCCACGGCGGCCCGGAGATGGAAATGGTCCCTTCCGATCAATTTTCCCTCCCGGATAAAGAACACCTGGACCACCGCATCCTGCTCGTCCCTGGCCATGGCAATGATATCCCGGTCCTCCTCGGAACTGCTGGTAATCTTCTGCTTCTGGGCCACCTGCTTGACACTGTTCAGCAATTCCCGGTATTCAATGGCACGCTCATATTCCATAGCCAGGCTGGCCTCCTGCATCTTTTCCTCCAGGGAATGGATCAGGGGGCCGTATTTTCCGCTCAGGAAATCCAAGGCCTGATCAAAAGAAGCCCGGTAATCTTCCTTTGAAATATAGCCCTGGCAGGGAGCACTGCACTGCTTGATATGGTAATTCAGGCAGGGCCGCTCTTTGCCGATATCCCGCGGAAGCACCCGGCTGCAGGTGCGGATCTTGTAAAGCTTGTGGATCAGCTCCAGGGTATCCTTCACCGCCCCGGCACTGGTGTAAGGTCCAAAGTAACGGCTCTTTCCGTCCTTTTTCATATCTCTGGAAAACAAAAGCCGCGGGAAATCTTCTCCAACCGTGGCTTTAATGTATGGATAGCTTTTATCATCCTTCAGCATGGTATTGTATCTGGGCCTGTGCTCTTTGATAAGGTTGCACTCCAGCACCAGCGCCTCCAGCTCGGAGTCCGTAAGGATATATTCAAACCACGCAATGTGGGAAACCATCTGCTCGATCTTGGCCGTTTTATTCCGGCTGCTCTGAAAATACTGCCGCACCCGGTTCTTTAAGCTGACAGCCTTTCCGATATAGATAATCTCATCCCGGTCATTGTGCATCAGATAGACGCCCGGGGATGACGGAAGCTTCTTCAGCTCCTCCTCCAGGTTAAACAAGACGACCACCTCTTCCTGTCATTTCATCCTCTTTATCTTACCCCAAACCGGCCCCGGACGCAAGCGGGAAGAAATGAAAGAAGCCTTCTACCTCTCCCGCAGGCGGGAACCATCGTATCTGGCCTGAATCCCCAGCAGTCTGCGGACATTTTCAATCTGCTCCCTGATCCCGCCCGTTCCAAGGTCCGTATCCAGGGCTGCTGCCAGACCGTTCAAATCCGCCTGGGTAGCCGTCTTCTCCAGCTTTGCCAGAGCCTCCAGCTTCTCATCCATCTCCTCCGCTTCCAGGAAACGGATCAGGTCCGGGTTGGGGCTTTCCCTGAAGTTTTCCTCCTCAACACTCTGTGTTTCCGTATCCGTCTTGGCCGGCTGGACCCGCTCAAAGCGGTACTTCTGGGCCGCCTGGGGATATTTTTCCCGGTCCACCGGACTGATAAACATCTCCAGAGGCCTCACATACAATCCGAAGTCCCCGTACAGGGCCTGGTATACCACCATCTTCTCCCCGGTCTCCGAATGCCTTGCCACTCCAATTACCTGGTACAGTCTGTTTTTAAAATGCCGGTAAATTTCTCCCGGCTTTGGGATCCTGTCTGCATTTCTCTCCATTATCGTTCCTCCAAGCCTTAATCTGTGCAAAACCGGAAGTACCTTTTACCGTACCCCCGGTTTCATCTTTTTATACTCCTCCAAAATGATAGGACACCCCCGCATCCCAGAGCAGCCACTCCTCATACCCCGCATCGTAGACCGCCTGAATCTGGGCCCGCACCTCCTCATCCCCGTAGTCGATATAGTGGTTCAGATAGGAAGCGGTAAAATCCTGAAGCCAGGGACGGACCACCGCCTGACGTCCGCCCTCCTCTGCGTCCTCCAGGGCTTCTCTGGAACCCAGAAGGGCCTGGTATACCGTGTCATAAGGCTGCATGTCCGGATGCTCAATCCCAAAGCTGCCGTCTCCGTAATGGGAAGGATAAATCATCGGACAAATATAATCTGCCTTTCCCGCCATCTCTCTGTAGTCCTGGCCTACCGCCTGGGCATCCTGGTTGCTCCGGATAATGGTTCCGAACACATCTGCCGACACATAAAGACCTTCCCCGGCCAGCTCGCCGTACGCATAGTCCATAAACTGACCGATGGCTTCTGTCCTGCTCCTTCCTTGTGTATCTTCCGGGTCAAAGACCACTTCCTCCACTTCGCTGTCCACGGAAAAGCGGACGTAATCGAACTGTACTTCCTCAAATCCCAGCTTCCCGGCCGTCTTTCCCACTTCCACCAGATAATCCCACACCTCCTGCCGGTAGGGATTCACCCAGGCCAGACCGTTTCCATCCCGGTAAATGCTGCCGTCTGTCATATGAAGACTCCACTCCGGCTTCTGCTCCGCCAGATAGGGGTCCCGGAAGGCCACCACCCGGGCAATGGGGTAAATTCCCCTCTCCTTCAGTTTTCCGATCAGACCCGTCATATCCTGAATCAGCACGCGGGCTGCTCCGATCTCCTGTGCCAGAGGACTGTCCACCGAGCAGGTAATCCTCCCTTCATCGTCCTTCAGGTCGATCACCACCGCATTCAGCCCGGTCCCCTCCATCTGTTCCAAAATCTCATCCATCCGGCCCCCGGTTCCTGCCACATAGGTAGACACATAGATTCCTCTCACTTTTACCGGCTCCGGCCTGACAGCAGCGTTGATGGCGATCGGCTCCGGTTCTTCCTCTGCCGCCATCTCTTCTTCTGCGGCAGACACTCCATTTTCTGTCTCTGTTTCCGCCAAAGTTTCCGGTTCCTCCTCAAAAGCTCCAACCGGTTCATATCTGGCACAGCCGACCAGACCAATAATCAATCCGGCACAGACTGCGGCCATCCATCTTCTCATCTGTATCCCAACCCTTCTCTCCCTGTTGATACCCCCCTGCGCTCCATAACAGCGCAATCATTCACATCCAAACAATTCCATCATACCACAGATTACCCTATTTGTATACAAAGTATGACTTTTCCATTACATTTCCATTAATTTTAGTAACATTCTTTTGTTGTCCCTTCGTCTGGCAGCAAGGACTGCAATCATTCAGGAAATTACAACTTTTTTAAAAAAGTTCTTGCATTTCTCCCTCATGTATGCTATTATGTCGAAGTCGGGGCATTAGCGCAGTTGGGAGCCCGGTTGAAGCGGTAAACAACCCCCGTACAGGGAACATAAAAATTAAACATCACAATCTCTCTTATCTGGGGGTATAGCTCAGCTGGGAGAGCGCTTGAATGGCATTCAAGAGGTCAGCG
>DWYS01000150.1 GCA_019118585.1 Candidatus Enterocloster faecavium
GCCTTTTTTAACAGCTGTACCGGCTCATCGAAACGATGCTGCATAATAATTCCCAGACGTACCCGATTTTCCCGGCAGGCCTTGATCATGGCCCTGGCGGAATCCAGGCGGATATCCATGGGCTTTTCACAAATAACATGCTTTCCGGCCCTGGCCGCCTGTATGGTCAGTTCCTGATGCAGTCCGGACGGCAGGCAGATCGCCACCGCATCCACATTGGGATCCGCCAGCATGTCGTTTGCGTCGGTATACCAGGCACACCCATAGGCTTTCGCCAATTTCTCGGCTTTCTCTGCCTCAACGTCCATCGCAGCCGTCACTTTTGCTCCGGGAATGGATTGAATCACTCTTGCATGAAGACCTCCGATAAACCCGCAGCCCGCCACAGCGAAACGAACACATTCCATCATACCCCTCCTCCTTTTTACTGCTGCCACACTATTTTCAAATGCGTAAATTTATTATAGCTTCTTTCATATACAACTGCCATGTGATTCCTGTGATTTATATTGCAATTCCTGCTCAACCTATCTGTTATTGAGAATTTTTTTGGTTATTTCGCCTGTTTTTCTTTGATCTTTTATCAGTTTTTTAGTATTATAAAATCATTGATTGGAGGTTTTCGCAATATGGATATTAAAAAGCAGGCTTTTATTTCCCATACCTATGGCATTGATCAGGACTTTCGTATCTTCTTCTATTCCGATACCAATAGTACCCATCTTTATACCCATGTCCATGACTTTTTTGAGATGTTTGTCCTGATCGCAGGGCGTATCCAGTATAAAACTGCCGGAAGCACATTCTTCCTTCAGCCAAAGGATATCCTGTATCTCAACCACCATCAGCCCCACTGCCCTGTGCTGATCGACCGCACAAAGCCCTATGAGCGCATCGCTCTCCATGTTTCAGCTCGCACCTTATCCCAGCTGTCCTCTCCTGATTTAAATCTCTGCGAGTGTTTTTCGAAAGATGTTTTTACCGTATATCACTATTCCCAGGAGGTCTACAGCCGTATTTTCAATCTCCTTTACCGCCTGTTTTCCGTTTATCCCGGTTCTAATCCAGGCAACCGTCTTTTGGGAAGGGCCTATTTGACGGAACTGTTTGTGGAGGTCAGCCGGGGCAACAGCGCTCCTTCCGTCTATTCCTTTAACCGGGACAGCACGGATCTTCAGCTGCCTACCATGGTACGTCAGTATGTTTTGGAGCATCTGGAGGAACCCATCACCATCGACCAGCTGGCCAGTTACTTTTTTATGAATCAATATTCTTTCATGCATGCGTTTAAAAAGTGCTGCGGCATCAGCCCTTATCAGTTTATTCTGCAGCAGCGTCTGGATGCGGCTCTGGAAATGATCAAGAAAGGAATCCCTCTGACAACTGTCAGCCATTCCTGTGGTTTCAGCGATTACTCAAATTTCTACCGGTGTTTCCGAAAGCATTTTCAAAAGTCTCCCAAGGATTTTGCGGAGCATGAGATATAAAAAATAAGATTATCCTGTAAGTGTCCAAACAAAAAAGCCGACATCTTACAGGATAATCTTATTTTACACATCAGGGACACTTTTCTTAAATCAGCATCTTACTCAGCATCCCCTCCATTTTCCATTCTTTCCTTTTCCCAATACAGTTGTTCGATCATCTGAGGTTCAAATTCCAGTCTCAGCAGTGTTCTGCAAAAGGCATTTGCTGCAATTTCCGCAGCTGGCAAAATTTCCCTCGTTACCGGTATCTTTCCGAAAAGTCTGACTTTTCTTCGAAAACAGCGGCTGGTTTTTCCCCAGGAAAACACTTCGAAGTAATGATAAAGTTCATGGCACAGTATAATCTCTCTGGCAAGCTTTTTATCCATCTTTTTTCCCAGACGGTCCAGCACAGCTCCGTTCAAACAGATTTTCTTGTTTTTGGGATAGAATTCTGCAAACCTCACAAAGCGTTCCTGTCCCCGCCTTTCATTTTCCCGGATAATCACAACCCCCAGCTGCTTCAAAATTCCCTCCGCTCCACCAGTTTTATATATACCCCGAATCTCCTCCGCACGCTTGGCCCCCAGCTCATCCGCCTCCTGGATAATCTCCTTTTTCTGAGCTTCCTCCATTCTGCTTGTATAGATAAACTGGTCAAACAAAAGCATGCCAAATTCCCATGCCTCCTGAGACAATTTTGCCATTGCCGCCCTCTCTTTCTATCGCTTCTTAATCAAAGCCAGAAATGTTTCCTGCGGCGAAAGCCTAGCAAGCTCCAGCTCCGCCAATGACATAATCTGCTCTGTATTGTCCAGACCGGAAAGGTCGCTGATCTTCCCTCCTGCCGCCAGATGAATTACCGGTGCGGTCTTGCCGGATTCATCAAACTTCATATGTTCTTCTACTTGACGGCGCAGCTGCTCTTTATCTCCAGCAGTCATCACATAACTGTCCGCATCCTCTACATTCAGACGTATAATCCCACCTTGATCGATCACACAGACCGTGCGCTGTTTTTTCTTCAAAAAGAAGATGGGCCCTTTCTTTTCCGTTTCTACCTGATACCCATGAAGGGTTGGCGAATGATACAACGCCTTTACTTTGCAGGATCCTTCTCCTTCAAATGACTGCCGGACCTGCTCCTCCAGCTGTTCCTCTGTCAGCTTTTGCCCCAAAGCGCTGCTGGCGCTCAGATCCGTGGTTCCTACTGCCACTGCCCTAACAATATTTTTTGCTGTGTCAATATCTACCGTCACCTCAATATTTCCAGGAGCGGCTCCAGACCGAATGGCTGCCTGCTCCGCTTCATTCCGGATATTCATAATATCCTCCTGAGTCGGATTGACAATCGTCCGTTCCACACTGTCTCTGACCATAGCCAATGCCGCCCCAATCGTAGAAATAACCGGAGCATTTTTCGCAATCTTATGCTTCAGTTGAAGTTTCTGGGCCACTGCTGGTACGACTGCGCTGGCACCGCCTCCTCCTCCTGTCAAAACCAGGTAATTTCGGGAAAGGTGATACTCCTTAATAAATTCATCCACCGCTCCCCCTACTTTTTTAACAGCTATACCCATAATTTCCCTGGCAATTTCTTCTGCCGGACGCCCCATTCCCTGCTGAACAATCTCAAATACAGTATCAACGCTCTCCTGATCCGCTTTGGCATAATCTCCCTCCGGAACCAGCCCCAGGTAATTCGCCGTACAGGTAAGCGTTACGGCGTAACGCTTGCCTTCTCTGGTTTCCACAGCCATAAAATCGCAGGTCTTATCCTTAGGCGTGGTAACCGATATCAGCTTTCCGCCTTTCAGCTCTTCTGCCTTGGCAAAGCAGGCATACGGCAGTCCCGCTATATGGGAACTTCTGGGGCCTACATCGATAATTTTCCCCTGCTGCCAACGGATCATACTCCCTCCGCCGATTCCAATGGTATGGATATCCAGAGAGTTCACATATGTACTGTGCCCTCCAATCTTCGCATATTTTGTCAACACTCTGCCGTTTTGGATTGCGGATATATCGGTACTGGTACCACCTACCTCCAAAAAGATTCCATCGGAAATTTTTTCATACATTAACGCTCCGGCTACCCCAGCTGCCGGCCCCGACAGTACAGTGAGAATTGGTCTATGTTTCACTTCTTCCACCTGCATGACACCGCCGTCACTGCGCATAATCATTAGCGGCGCACGGATCCTGGCGTCTTTTACCGCTTTCTCAGTCAAGTCAGCGGTCTGCATCATTTTAGGCAAAATGGAGGCATTAATCACCGCCGTTTTTGTACGTGCCCGCAGGCCGTATAGCTTCGTCAGTTCATGGGTTGCAGTAGCGATCATACTGTGTTCGGCGGTAATTTCGGCAGCCCGTCTTTCATTTGTTGGATCATCGACAGAAAATGCCTCGCTGAGCACCACTACCGAAATCCCTTTGTCTTTAAAACTTTCTAATTCCTGTGCCAGCTGCTTTTCGTCAATACCGCTGGAAGTATTAAGAAATGCATACTGGGTATGGATTTTTTTCCCATCCTCAAGGCCGATTTCTCCTACGTTGGTATCTGCTTTCGCTTTCGCAACTCCTACACCTTTTCCCATACCAATAATCCCAATATCCGCTACATCTCCCTCCAGCAGCGCATTGGTAGCCTGAGTGGTTCCGTGTGCAATAAATACTACATCAGCCGCATCGCAGCGAATTTCCTCTAAAAGCTGATTTAGTATATCAATGACGCCTCTTGTCACCCCCTCTTTGGCATTGTGTGTCGTATGCACTTTTTTCATTCCTATAATTTCATAGGTATCATTATCAAGCGCAATCGCATCCGTAAAGGTACCCCCCACATCAATTCCAATTCTTATTTTATGTCCCATTTTTCTGTTCCCCGTTCCTCTTTCTGTCTAAAAGCTGTTTTACATATAAAGGATAACTGCCATTGTCACGCCGACAAGCACATACAAAGCGTCTACCAGACAAGTTCCCCGCGTGTACTTGCCAATTGAGAGCTGCAGATAGCCGCAGGCCCATGTTACCTGAGAAGCAGTGGGATCATTCACCGCAACATAGTAATCATACAGCCATGCCAATGCTACGATCAGACCCAGAGGTAAAGAAGTGGTTAAAAGAATACCAATCAAAGCTGCTCCCAGGCCCCAAGGATTCAAAGGTCCGCGATACATCGTCAAGAACGGTCCGATCAGGCCGAAAACAATAATGACTGGCAGAGGATTTACCGGTACCACTGCTGTTAATAAATTCTGGATTGGTGTCAAGAGCTGTTCCTGCTTCGCAGCAGCCAATACCATTCCAATTCCCATCATCAGGACTACGGTAATAGAAACATTTCCAAATCCATCAAAGATTGCCTTATTTACCAAATCCAGAGATCCCCTGAACCGGCACTTCCATTGAGTCGTAAGAATTGCATAGAGAATGCCGATTATTAAGGATGTATTTACGTCCCACTTAAAAACCATAACCAAAATCAGAGGAACCACTGGCGCAAGGATTGAATAGAGAGGTACATCTTTCTCTGCCTTCGCAGCCGGATTTACGGCAGCCCAGGAAAACACCGGTCCCTTAACCCGAATTCCGATCACAATCAAAAGAATACTGATTATAATTCCAGGAACCATCAGAAGAACTGCTACATTCCTGATTAAAGGATCCGTAGCCTCCAGACCTACCAGATTGCCGATAAATGTCCATCTGGATACATTCATGAAATATCCAAAAGAGGTTCCTGCCAGCATTACGAATCCAGCGATCACTTTGGGAACTCCAACTGAAAGCATAATTGGGAACACGATCAGTCCCAGCATAATCTTGGAACCCGCTCCGCTCAAACCGATAAAGCAGAATCCACAGGCCAGAAAACAGAGAATTGCCATAATATAGGGGTTATCTCCTCCCATTTCTGCCGCACTGCGAATCAGCTTTTCCGCAATTCCTGTCTTACGGATCACTTCTCCCAAGGCCGCAGCAATTAAAGTTGAGAAGATCGCATCCGACAATCCTCCAATTCCTCCGCCGATCACATCATTCATAATCGTTCCCAGAGGCACCTGTACAATCAGGCAAAGAACCACAGCCATTAAAGGCAGAGCTACTACTGCATTAATTTTATCTGTTACCATAAGAGCTACAATCAGAATAAATGCAATTATGATTAAAGCCGTCGTAATATTCATGATATATTCTCCTTTCTTGAACTTAATCTCTGTGAAGTCGCAGACACTGTCCCTGTTCCAGCAGCGTATCCTGTAATTTAGAGACATCCAGTTCCTTAGGCCCTGTTTCACTCTTTAATGACATAGCCGCGGCTGTTCCCGCAGCTTGGGCCATTGCAAAAACCGCAGGCATAATCCGTATTGCGCCCAAGGCCTCATGAGTTGCAGAGACACATCTTCCTGCTGTCAGAAGATTATTAACTCCCAGAGGAAGTAAGATCCGATAAGGTATTTCATAAACTTCCGCTACATCCGTCTTTTCTTTCTGCCTGCTGGTTCCTGTCGCGGCTCCCTTTGCCGGATGTAAATCTACGGGATAACTGCACAAAGCTATGGTATCCGGAAATGAAGTATTATCAATCAAATCCTGTTCGGTAAGAATATATTCTCCTCGAATCCGTTTTGACTCCCGAACCCCCACCTGCAGACCACTCTGGACAATTCTGGCATTTTCAAGTCCAGGCAGAGTCTTAAAAAAGTCCATTAAAAATCGAATCTGCTTCATACCTTCACAGTACGCACGGCTTAAATCTTCGGCAGAAGTAGGATCATACCCCTGCATCCTGGTGGTATTGAGACGCCATTCCCCAGGATTTACCATATGATAAAGTCCTATTTTATTGCGGTTGATTGGAAATTTTCCTTCCGCCCGAGCCGCTTCAATCCGATCGTGGTAGGGAAGGTAACGTTTTGTCTCGTCCTTTTCCAAATATTCCTCTATTTTTTCATCGTCGGCATGATCAATCCAGAAAAACAGGGTCATTGGCTGAAGGCCATCCTGAATATCCGCCAGATCACAAGGTACCTGAGCTTTTTCGCTGACAAATGCATCCCCTGTAGCATCAATAAATATGTTCCCTTCAAACGCTCTCAAGCTGTGTCCGTCAAATCCGATCACCCGTTTTATGTTCCCGCCCTCTTTCTGAACATCCAGTATAGAGGTTCCCAGCCACAGCGTTACCTTTTCTTCTTCCAGCATTTCCAGCATCACCATTTTTAATGCTTCTGGATGGAATGGCGTCACATTGTTATGGCGAAGCTTAATATAACACCCATAACCGCTGACCATTCCAGTCTTTGATGGATGGACTGCTCCCCCCATTTTCTCCATGCGCCAGATCATCTCATCAAAAATTCCCTTTACAATCTGTTCTTTTCCGTCTGGCGAAAAACAGGTCATAAACGGCCCGACCAGCCCATTAGTAGCAGTACCCCCTACAGTAAAGCTCTTTTCAATCAGAATCGTTTTCGCCCCGTTTCTTGCACTGGCTATCGCCGCAATTACTCCCGCGCAGCCACCACCGCAGACAATCACATCCCCTTGCACCACCGATGCAATCGTTCCCATATACTGCTCCATTACCCTTCTCCTTTCGTTTTAAGAAATTTAGTTTCGTATTACGAAACCCTGTAAATTCATCATACATGTTTACTATAAAATTGTCAATAGAAAAAATAAAAAAGCAAAAAAATGACAGATACTCTCGTATCTGTCGCTTAAATTTTTATTCATTTTTACCCAGTTCATCTGATAAACTCAATTATAACATTACAAATAACGGATAAATCCGAGCTGCGCTGAAATCCCATCGGCCGCTTCCACCAGCCACAACACAAGATCTGACTGCGTGCGGCGGTCTGACAAACTTTCAGAATAAAAGCTGATAACACAGGCCACATTTTTCGAATAATCAAAGACCGGCACAGCAACGCAAGGCAATCCCTCCAGCCCCTTTTCTTCAAACGCATAGCCCTGCAGCGTAATATTTTTCAAATCCTGCTTTATACTGGAATTTTGCCGGATCCGCGCCATTTCCTTACCATCCATCCGCCACAGCGGCATATTCGCATAGAATACTTTTATGGCGGCGTCTTCTGCCGGTACGCTTTCACCCGGCTTCAATGTTGTTTCTTCACCATTTGATATGATATCAATTGCTACATAGTCCTGCCCTGTACGCTTAACAATCAGAAAAAAGCCCTTTACCTGATACGGTATCTCCGCTAATTTTCCCCGGATAATCGCTCGAACATCTAATTTTTGGTAAAAGGCGTTGGCAAGACTAAGTATTTTAATTCCCAGTGAATAGTGACCCGTGATTGGATCTTGTTCCACAAAATCTTTTTCCAGCAAAGAGGTAAGCAGACGATATACCGTAGTTTTATGCATTTCTACACGGCTGCTTAATTCCAGCAGTCCCATGCCTTCTGGTTCCCTGCTCAATTCTTCCAAGATTACTAATGCCTTTGTAACCGAAGCTACTTTATCATCAAAACGATTTGCCACAATTTCCTCTCCCGTTCCCCAATATTCTTTATCCATCATATCATAGTTTATTGTATTTGCAAAGAAAAAAGCGGCCCCCTCCCGGGAGGCCGCCGCCTATACGGACTGCACATTCACCGATATGCTACATTCCGATGCATGCTGATAATTAATATCCAGCGAATATTCCACATTGATCTTCAGCCGATCCTGACCCTCATCAATGGAAATCCGATTGGTGTGAATCCCAATCATCAGATCCCCCAGAGGCGTGGTGTAGCAGGACAGATTTTTCTTGTTTTTCTCAAACTGCATGTGAGCGCTGGCCGCGCCCTTTTTGATGATGTCCACGCTGTCGGGAGAAATCTTAATCACATTGCGGACCCGTCCATTAAATCCCTCCATCACCTCATCGTAGAGAATATAATGCTTTCCGTTCTTCTGATAATAGTCCCCCCTGGTGACCATCTCCACATCAGCCTCGTCAGCGTCCAGCATCTGGACGCCGCTGATTGTGATCAGCACATCCTTTGTCATAGGTCATTCCTTTCCAAATCTATGTTCTACAGAGCCTCAAAGCGCTCCATTCCATGGCGGATCAGGCGGTCCACCAGCTCCTCTTTGCTGATTCCTCTGGCCTCCCACAGCATGGGATACATGCTGATGGCCGTAAAGCCAGGCATGGTATTGATCTCGTTGAACACCACCTGACCGTCTTCCTTCACAAAGAAGTCCACTCTGGCCAGGCCGTATCCGTCCACAGCCTCAAAAATCTTCACCGCCGTCTTGCGGACCGTTTCCGCGGCATCTCCGGGAAGATCAGGATCCGTAACCGTTCTGGACTCCTGGTTAAAATACTTGGCGTCAAAATCATAAAAATCCGCAGCCGCCAGAATCTCACCCACTCCGGAGGCGATTACCGGCTCCTTTCCGCCGCCAAACACAGCGCATTCCACTTCATGGCCGCAAATCATCTCCTCCACCAGAATCTTCCGGTCATGGCGGGCCGCTTCCATAAGTCCCTCTCTCAGCTGATCCCGGTTCTCCGCTTTCGTCACTCCTCTGGAGGAACCCGCATTAGAGGGTTTGACAAATACCGGATAAGGGAAACGTTTCTCCACACGGTCCAGCACCGCCTCCAAGTCTCCCTCCAGTTCTCTGCGCATCACAGGTTCAAAAGCCGCCTGGCACACTCCCAGGTGGTCGGCAATGATCTTTGTGGTCCACTTATCCATGGAAACCGCAGAAGCCAGCACGCCGCAGCCCACATACGGAATCCGGGCCAGTTCCAGCAGTCCCTGGATCGTCCCGTCTTCCCCGAAAAGTCCATGGAGCACCGGGAATACCAGATCGACTTTCACTTTCTCAATCTGTCCCCCGTCCATAAACAGCACGCACTGTTCCCCTGCATCCGGCGAAATCGCGGCCCGCACCTTCCCGTACTGCCAGGAGCCGTCCTTCACCGAATTCAGGTCCTCTGCCCTCAGCCATTTTCCCTCCTGGGTAATGCCGATCAGCAGCAGCTCATACTTCTCCCGGTCAATTCTCTCTATCACATTGGCAGCCGACATACAGGAAACAATATGCTCCGAGGACTGCCCGCCAAACAACACCGCAACCACTGGTTTACTCATCACACAAAACTCCCTTTCCAAGAATGTTTACATTATAGCATATGTGGGAAGAATTACAAGTAACAGTTCCGGACAGGCAGAACAATACCTGCCCCGGAAGATTAAAGATCAAGAAAGGAACTAACGTCCATGAAACATAAACTCACGCTGACCATATCCTCCCTCCTTCTTTTCACTGCCCTTCTTCTGTCCCTCACCTTCCGGCAGCAGTGGAACGAGGCCCTTGCGTCCCGCCTGTCCCCGGACATTCTCCGCTTCCACGTTCTTGCCGACAGCAACTCTCCCAGGGATCAGAAGCTGAAGCTTGCAGTGCGGGACCTGACCATCCACTATATTCACAGCTTCCTGGGCGATGATGCCTCAAAGGAAGAAACCATCCGCCTGGTAGACTCCCACAAAAAAGACATCGAGGATCTGGCCCGCCGATACCTTCTCTCCCAGGGAAAGGACTGCCCCGTAACGCTCTCTATCACCAGGGACTATTTTCCCACCAAGGCTTATGGCGACCTGGTATTCCCCTGCGGTACATATGACACCGCCCGCCTGACCATCGGCTCCGGCAGGGGACGCAACTGGTGGTGCGTTCTGTATCCCCCGCTCTGCTATGCCGGCACCATCGAGGCTTCTGTCCCTGAATCGTCTAAGGAAAGCTTAAAAGAAACGGTTGGAAGCGAGGACTACCAGTCCCTCCTTCCCAGAAGAATCCGGACAGAACAAAAGCAGGAGAATCCGGATTCTCCTGCCGTAAAAGTTCGCTTCTTTTTCCTGGACCTTTTGACTGGGAAGGAAGGTTAATCTTCCTCCTCCTGACGCAGTCCAAATATTACGTCCAAATCCTCCAGATATCTCTGGTTCCGCTCTACCATGATCACTGCCACATCGTCCGGCTGATAATCCTTTAACATGTCCGGAGTAAACTGATCGATATGTACCACAATGGTTCGGCGGTAGAGCTTCGCAATGAAAGGCTCCACCCGCTCCCGGTAGGAATCGCCGATCAGCAGAAGGGTCCGGTCATTGTCCGCATCAGAAGACAGTTCCCGGAAGCTCTCCTCCACCCCTCCGGCGTCCTGAACCACCTGAACCGTCACCTCGGGATAATAGGGATTGATCTCAAAATCATGATCGTCGGTCATGGTGGACTCCTGGTTAATCATCCGGGACATATCCCCGATCATAACCGGTCCCTGACTGACCTGAACCTGATCCGGCGTCAAATACGTTCCGGTCAAATCCCTCGTCATCTTCTGGCTGATCAAAAAGGACCCCAGATTGTTCAGATGGGTATCATACTTATAGTAAACCTGGTACTCCTGTGCGTAAGGCGTCAGCGCAGGCAGCAGCCATGTAAACTCATCCTGAGCGTTTTCCTCCATGTACGCAGCAAAATTCTCCATCCGGGAGCCCTCGTCCCCGTAGACCTTCACACTTTCAGGCATGTACTGGGGATAAACGCTTTCCTTATTGGGCGCTACATATACTTTAAACTGTTCCGCTCCCTCTTCCTTTACATAGGTTTCCACTGCCGCCAGACGGCCCGCGATCTCCTCACATTCCTTCTGGGTATATAAATTAGTTCTCTGGTAATCTGCCAAAGCATTTTCTCCTTCCTTGGCGACGGTATAGAACAACCAGTTATCCTTTCCGATCGTAACATCCCCAATAGAAGTCTTTCCGAATATCTTCTGGTCTATTTTGTTATTCAGCCGTACAAAATAGTTTTTAAAAGGAACGTGGTCATTATAAAAGGAATCAAATGCCCCCGGGAAGTCAAACAAATCCTCCAGGTTTCCCATGGCAGGAAAGGGAGCCAGAGCCCGGTTTTCATAGTTGGCCGTATCCAGCCAGCCCCGAAACACCATAAACAGCAGATTCGGGCAGACCACACTGGCTACAAACAATACAATCAGCAGTTTCTTTTTCATCTGCTCCTCCTTAAGTTAAAAACGGAAATAGATGAAGGGATTATAGGTATTGTTGATCAGCAGCATCACGGACAGCCAGAATATAATCATGTAAACTCCGATCTGCAGGCAGGTCACCTTCTGCCCTTCTGTCGAGCTGGTCTGAATTCCCAGCCGTTCCAACAGAATCTGCCCCGGTCCGCAGAGCACAATCCCCGCCGCCAGCGCCGTCAAGAGACGCCCATTGGTGTAGGCCGCCGTCATAACAACGCTGTGATGGGGCGTAAACATATTTCTGATGAAGGCCACCGCTGTCTCTATGCTCTCAGCCCTGAACAAAATCCATCCGAAAAATACCACAATCAATGTATAAACCCATCCCACCGCCGGCTTTAGACGCACCAGAATTTTCCCGAGAAAAGCTCTCTCCAGCACCAGGAAAAAACCATGGTAAAGTCCCCAGAGAATAAAACTCCATCCGGCCCCATGCCACAGTCCTGTCATGAAAAATACAATCAATAGATTCCGGTATGTTTTCGCCGTACCGCACCTGCTCCCGCCTAAAGGAATATACAAATAGTCCCGAAACCAGGAGGACAGTGAAATGTGCCACCGCCTCCAAAACTCTTTTACAGAAAGGGACCGGTAGGGCAGATTAAAATTCTCCAGGAAATCAAATCCGAACATTTTTCCCAGGCCAATGGCCATGTCCGAATACCCTGAAAAATCGTAATAGATCTGCATCATATAGAGAAGGGCCGTCAGCCAGAGAAGAGAGGAGGAAACCTCCGATAAATCCTGGCTGTACACCTGGTCCACTACCTCCGCAAATGTGTTGGACAACAGCACCTTTTTGCCCAAACCGCAAGTAAAACGACGGATTCCATAGACAAACTTGTCCACGTCTACGCTTCGACGGTCCATCTGCAAGGCAATGTCATGATATTTGACAATAGGTCCGGCAATCAGCTGAGGGAAAAAGGACACATACAGCAGCATGTTCACATAGCTTTTCTGTACCTCGGTTTCCCCGCGGTAAACATCCACCACATAGGAAAGGGCCTGGAAGGTGTAAAAGGAGATTCCGATGGGAAGAGCAATTTCCCGGAAAGCCGGAAAGCCCTGGCTGCTTCCCGTCACAAGCGTCCACAGGGTCCCTGCCGCCTGAACCAAAAAATTAAAATATTTAAAATACCCCAGCAGCAACAGATTAACCGCCACACAGCCAGCCAAAACGCGTTTTTTGCCTCTCCTACCCTCATCGCCCTGAGAACAACGGAGAAGGAGAAGGCCGCTGACATAGTTCACGGTTACCGACACCAGCATCAGAATAATGTATTATGGCTCGCCCCAGGCGTAAAAAAGCAGGCTGAAGGCCACCAGAAGAATATTTTTCCCTTTCTGCGGGCACAGGTAATAGGTAAGCAGAACTGCCGGAAAGAAAATCCCTAAAAAGACCATTGAACTAAAAACCATGATTTTTTCCTTTGTACGGGAATATTCCTAGCGCCGTCCTTTTCCCGTTTGCTGCTCCTTCTCCTTAATATTCCGTGAAACGGTAATCTCCTGATTATCAATATGCTCCCGGACCGCCATCTTAGCCTCCGCAATATTTCTGCCGTGAAGAGCTTTCAAAATATGGTCATGTTCTAAAAGCAGGATCTGACGTTTATCCCTGTCCTTAATATATTCCAATCGATAACGGTACATTTGCTCTCTCAAATTGTTTAAAATCTGCACCAGTTTGTCATTT
>DWYS01000151.1 GCA_019118585.1 Candidatus Enterocloster faecavium
CTTTTTCCAGGCACCTTTCCGCGGAATCCACAGACGTGTTTTTTCAGCCTTTCTACTATATCATAGAAGAATCCGCAGCGCAAGGACTTTTTTCAAGTTTTTTGCCGCTCTGCCTTAAAGCAAAAGGGTTAAAACAACGCAGAACAAAGCGGACACCAGATTGGACGCCAGGCGGCAAAAGGCGCGCTCGTCCTCCTCCAGGTCCGCTAACGCAGTAATCCGCTCATCTACGTAATCCGCAATATCCCGCTTTGGATGCTTCTTTTTCTTTTCCCGCTTATCCTCAAACAGGTAATGCAGCGACATTCCGTCCAGCTTCAGGTACTGCAGCCATGCAAGGCCCGCGAAAACCGCCGCACACGCGGCAAACGCCCAGCCTAAGGGACGTTGGCCGCCGATGTTGAAAAAACGGTTCCAGGCCAGGGCGAAGGCCGCAGCCGCGGCCCATTTTCCGGCGCACAGATACAAGACAGGGCGAATCATATAAGTTTTCATGTTCTCTCCGCTTCCTTCCGGTAGCCCTCCAGCTCCCGCTCATTTCCATAAACAAAATGTCCCGGCAGAATTTCCCTCCAAACCGGCTTGTCCACACTGTAATCATGCATGGATGGATCGTAAACCAGAAGCTTTTTCTTTTTTTCCAGCTCCGGGTCCGGGATAGGAACTGCAGACAAGAGCGCTTTTGTGTACGGGTGAAGCGGATGGGTAAACAGTTCCTCCGCCTCCGCCAGCTCGACAATCCGTCCTTTATAGATCACCGCGATGCGGTCTGAGATAAAGCGGACTACCGACAGATCGTGGGCAATAAAGAGATAGGTCAGGCCTCTGGTCGCCTTCAAACGATTTAACAAATTCAGCACCTGCGCCCGGATGGACACATCCAGCGCGGAAATCGGCTCATCGGCCACCACAAACTCCGGCTCCATGATCAGTGCCCGCGCGATGCCGATCCTTTGACGCTGCCCTCCGGAAAACTCATGAGGGAATCTGGAGGCAAACTCCGGGAGCAGCCCCACCTCCCGCAGCGCCGCCTGAACCTTCTCCTTGCGCTCTTCTTCATCCCTGTAGAGATGAAAGTTGATCAGGCCCTCGGAAACAATGTAGTCCACCTTCGCCCGCTCGTTTAAGGAGGCCATCGGATCCTGGAAGATCATCTGGCACTTACGGATCACCTCCCGATCCAGCTCCTTGGAAATCCGCCCGCTGATTTTCTTCCCCTTAAACAAGATCTCTCCTCCGGAAACAGGATTAATTCTGGTAATCGCCCGCCCGATGGTGGTTTTTCCGGAACCGGACTCTCCCACCAGGGAAAATGTTTCTCCGCGGTAAATATCAAAATTTACATGATCCACGGCCACGAATTTCTTTCTGCCGCTGCCGAATGTAATCTGTAAATCCTTAATCTCAATTAATTTCTCACGTTCTGGCATCGGACATCCTCCCTCTTGTTTTCTCCCGAAGCTGCCGGATGGATTTTGGCTGCTCAATTTTGGGCGCTCTGGGGTCCAGATACCAGGTCTTTGCTTTATGGGTCTTGCTCACCTCAAAGAAAGGCGGCTCCTCTACAAAGTCGATTTCCAGAGCCTGTTTATTTCTGGGCGCGAACGCATCCCCCTTAATTTCTTGGAATAAGTTGGGCGGTGTCCCCTCAATGGTCGGAAGAGGCTCTCCCTTCTCTCCCAGCTGCGGCAGCGCGGACAGCAGCGCCCAGGTATAGGGATGCCAGGGGTCGTAAAAAATCTCTTCTACCAGACCATATTCTACAATCTGGCCCGCGTACATAACTGCCACACGGTCCGCCACATTGGCCACAACTCCTAAATCATGGGTGATATAGATGACCGTCATGCCCAGCTCCTTCTGCAGCGCGCGGATCAACGCGAGAATCTGGGCCTGAATCGTCACATCCAGGGCGGTGGTCGGTTCATCGCAGATCAGGATCTGAGGTCTGCAGGCTACCGCTATGGCGATCACAACCCTCTGGCGCATACCGCCGGAAAACTCATGGGGATACTGATTGTAGCGCCGCTCCGGATCCGGAATGCCTACTTTCTCCAGCATCTGGATCGCCTTCTTTTTGGCCTCCGCTCCCCGGATTCCCTGATTGATCTCAATGCTCTCCTGAATCTGCTTTCCCACCTTTTTTAAAGGATTCAGGGAAGTCATGGGATCCTGCATCACCATGGAAATCTTCTTTCCGCGGATGGTCATCCACTCCTTTTCGGTCTTATAGGTAGCCAGATCCACCCCGTCGTACTGGATTGATCCCCCGGTCACGCTCCCGTTGGCGTCCAGCATTCCCAGGAAGGACTTGGTGAATACGGACTTGCCGGAGCCGGACTCGCCTACAATGGCCAGTGTTTCCCCCTCATAAAGGTCCAACGAGCATTTGCGGATGGCCGTCAGCTTCTTCCCTCTCAGGCTGAACTGGATTTCCACATCCCTGGCAGATAAAATTTTCTTGTGCTCCATGGCTGCTTCCTCCATTTCTATACATGGTTTCTCGGGTCAGCCGCATCTGAGAAGGCATTTCCAACGAGATAAAATGTGATGGTAATAATCGATACAATGGCTGCCGGAAAAATCAGCAGATAGGGATAATCCAGGAAATAGCTGCGGGCATTCCGGAGCAGGATTCCCAGAGAAGGCGTATCCACATCCAGCCCCAGTCCCAGGTAGGAAAGAGTGGACTCCAGGGCAATCGTGGAAGGGATGGACAGCGCCAGTCTCAGAATGATCACACTGATCAGGTACGGCAGGATATTTTTCAGCAAAATCCGCCAGACCGGTGTTCCCAGGCAGCGCGAAGCCAGATTGTACTCCCTGTCCCGGTAAATCAATACCAGATTGCGGACGTTTCTTGCCATTACCAGCCATCCAAAGCAGATCATGGCCGCTGCCATGATAAAAAAGCTCTGTCCCACCAGGAGAGAAATCAAGGTCATATAAATGATCATGGGCACATTGTGAATGACGTTGTAAAGCTCCGTAAAGAACCGGTCCAGGCTGCGCACATACCCCCACAGGCAGCCGATCCCCACACCCAGGACACATTCGCCCAATGCCACGATCAGCGCCAGCTTAATGGAAGTTTGAGCCGCGAACCACACCTGGCACCAATAATCCCGCCCCAGGTTATCCGTTCCAAACCAGTATTCCCCGTTTGGAGAAATAAAAGCCTTGGAGCTGTCCGCCACCAGCTCATGATAATCGTATTTTCCCACCTGCAGCGCGATGATCGAGAAAATCACCAGCGCGAAAAAGATCCCGGCCATAACCACAGCCGATTTTTTCTTGAAGAAATTCTGAAACACGGACTTCCAATAGGAATAATCCGAATAGCCGCTCCGCTCAGCCTCCTCCGCGGAGTACTTGGCGAAGCGGAATAAATTCGTATTTTTATCCACTATCGTGTCCCTCCTTTATCCGCCAGTTTAATCCTGGGATCGATCAGCATCATCAGTACATCTCCCAGAAATACGCCCACCACGCCCAGGGAGGCATAAAACATTACCAGAGTCTGGACTACATTGGTGTCGTAGCGGACAATGGAGTCCGTCAGCAGCGGCCCCATGCCCGGTACTGAGAAAAACCGCTCCGCCAGCAGGGAACCTCCGATGGTCATCAAAAACGAGGCCGGCAGGTATTGTACCAGAGGTACAAACGCATTGCGCAGCACATGATGAACCATAATGCTCCTGGAGGACATTCCCTTTACCTTTGCCAGACGGATATAATCCTTATTCAGCTCGTCTACCATATAGCGCCTGGTCCACAGGGCATATCCGGCAATAGAGCTTAGGGACAGGCAGACCGTTGGCAGGATCAGGGACTCCGCCACATTTCTGGAGGAATACATGGAGGGAAGCCCCAGGACTCTGGAACCGAAAATTAATACCAGGGAGTAGGATACCAGACTGGGCACCGCATTGACAAATACGGTGTAGGCGGTCCCGATGTGATCCACCACCCGATCCTTATATCTGGTCTGAAGGATTCCCATCACAACGCCCACCAGAAGGGAGATTGCCAGAGCTGTACTGCCCATTCTCATGGACACTGTAAATTTTGAACCAATTACCTTTACGACATCGACTCCGCTCTGAATTCTCCTGGACTGGCCAAAATCCAGCTCCAGCGTATGCCTATAAAAGCGGAGAAGCTGCTGGCCGATCGGGTCCAGCAGCCCTGCTGCCTGCAGCTGCTCATTCTTCTGTTGGTCACTCAGCCGCATCAGCTGATCTTCCGTGAAATAGTAGTCTGTAGGCAGCAGCCTCATCAGGAGAAAGACAATGGTCGCAACGATAGCGACTGTTACAAGAGACTGCAGCAGCCGCTTAGCCGTATAGCGGATCATATCTACTCCGCCGCGCTCTCCGCTGCCTCAGCAGTGAAGGCTCCCGCGGTTCCGCCGAAAGCGGCGGCAAATTCATCGTACTGGTCTGTGGTATAGGCATCCACAGAGGTCTCCCAGTTCTTGTACTTAAAGTTCTGGCATCCAAACATCGCATTCATCTTCGAATAGTCGTTGACATGGGTCAGCTGCCAGCGGATATCAAAATGTGCCGGAATGGTAAGCGCGTGCTGCAGGAAGAATACCTCCGCATCCGCGTATTTGTCATACCGGGCATCCAGGTCATCGGTAATGGCATCCGCTTCCTCAACCATCGCGGTAAACTCCTGGTAAAGTCCGATCAGCTCTTCATCCGTCGCATCGTTAATGTTGGAATACTTCTTGGAGAAGTAAGCGCCGTCATTTCCATAAACCTCCTGTCCCAGGAAGTTCTGCGGATCGCCGTAGTCAGCTCCCCAGCCGGTTATATGGATGGACTGAAGTCTGGGCTCCAGTACTTCCGTGGTAAGGCTGTTGACATACGTTTTTACATTCAGAACTACAAAATCATCCCCCAGGCTGTTGGAAAAAGCCTGCTTTAACATGGTAGCGTCATCCAGCTTCGTCTGGTCGCTGCTGGGCGCGTAGAAATCCACTTGAACAGGGAAGGTCACTCCCTCCGCGGTCAGTTCCTCAATGGCCTGGGCCTTGTACTGGGACGCTTTGTCCGCATCCAGCTTGGCCGGTTTGTCTCCTGTCTCCACAATCCCCAGCTTTTCCTTAACCACATCGGTATAATCTGTTCCATCGGAATAATACAGAGCCCCCTCCATGGTATACGCGTTGTTATCGCAGTGAATTGGGTTCAGGCTGTTGTAGCGGGACATGTAAGGTGTCAGATCCAGGCCATAGTACCAGGCCAGCCGGAACGCCTCATTGGCAGCCGCCTTATTCCAGTTCTCATCCGGCGTCGTATCGGAAAACCGCTTGTCAAAGTTAAAGTGAATCTGATAGGAATACTTTTTGGGCCGCATCTCCGCCAGCTGATTGTGATACTCGTTGCTCTCAGATTCGCTGATGGTCTTTAAGTTGCTCTCTGTCAGCTGCACCCAGTCAATCTCGCCGGTCTGATACAGCTGATAGGCCACATCGTAGGACTCCACCATCTTGATGGTAACCGTGTTGAACAGGGACGCATCTTTATCCCAGTAGGATTCGTTCTTCGTAAGAACCTTTTCGTTGCCCTGTATGTAGGAGGTCATGGTATAGCAGCCGTTATACCACATATTCTCATTGCTGATCGCGATAAAGTTCTCCGCTCCTACCTCATCGATCAGTCCCTGGGGAGCCGGATAAAGGCATGCACTGGTAGCCACCGTATCAAAATAGGGGGCCGGCTTGGTACAGGTATATACCAAGGTATAATCATCAGGAGCTTCGATGCCCACCATCTCCAGGAACTTGCTCTTGTCCATGGACAAAGCCTCCTCCTTGGTAAGTTCCTTGGTATAATTATAATAATCCTCTGCTCCCTCGATCAGGTCGAAGGGCATGGAAGTATTGGAAGCGCCGTTCTTGTGATAGTTTACAACCCACTCCAGTCCGGTAATCCAGTCCTGGGCCGTAACGTCCCCCTTCTCATTCCCATTTACATCCACCCATTTCACGCCCTGGCGGATGTGGAATGTCCAAGTCTTTCCTCCGTCCTCTGTTTCCCAGGATTCGGCCATCGCCGGAGCCAGCTTGCCCTCCGTGTCCACCTCCAGAAGGGAATCCAGCAGGTTGGTGAGAACATCCAGATCCTGCGCCATCTCCGTGTTCAGGATGTTGAAGCCCTGAAGCTCACGGCTCGTCAGCTCATATGTCACAAAATCCTGAATCCCCTGAGTCTGCTGGGCCTCAGAACCGCCGGAACCGCTCGTGCCGGTTCCGGACTGACCGTTCGAGCCGGAACAGCCTCCCAGCGCCATCACCAGTGTCAATGCCAGTGCAATCCATCTTTTTTTCCGCATACTCTTCCACCTTTCGTCATATTAACGAAAAAAAGAGGCATCTTCGTTTGTTGCCTCTTCTTTTCTGTTAACCTCTATTTTATATGATTAAGCATACATTGCCAAGCCGAACGGGAAATATTACAATTTTCTCCCTGATGTAGCAACAGCTTTTGCATTGTATCGCTGCAGAATCCCAATTCCGTAAGGCACCTCCACCAAGAGCATCACGCTCCAGCCGATGACGCAGGCCACAGCCGCCCCGTTCATTCCCATGGAAGGCACGAAGAGATAAACGAAAACCACCCGCAGGGAAGTCTGGATAAAGGTTCCCAGAAGGGTCATCTTCATCCGCCCCATTCCCCTGAAAAATCCCTGAAATCCATTGGTGAAGGCCGGGAAAATGTAGAAAAAGGCCATCATCCCCAGGTAGGAGGCTCCAAGCTTTACTACCCCTTCTCCCCCTTCCGTCACAAACAGCCCCATAATGGGCCGCCTGAGCAGAAGGATCAGGACGCAGATGAGCATCCAGTAGGCAAATTCCAGGCCCAGTCCGACGGCAAAGCCTCTGCTGATCCGCTCCTTCTTTCCTGCTCCCCTGTTCTGGGCCACAAAAGTGGTGATGCCGTGGGAGATGCTCTGTTCCGGGGTAAAGGCGTAATCGTCCACCCGATTCACCGCGTTGTAGGCGGCGATCATGTCCACACCCAGGGGATTGATGGCTCCCTGGATCAGCAGCTTTCCGATGGGCTGGCAGGACTGCTGCAGGGCCGTAACGCTTCCGTACTGGAGGGTCCGCTTCAGCAGTCCCGCATCCATATGAAACTCCCCTTTTCCCAGCCGCAGCATGGGAATCTTCCGGTATACATACACGATGCACAGGAAGGCCGATGCCGCCTCCGCGATCACCGTGGTGGTGGCGGAGCAGATGATGCCGAAGTTCAGGCCTCCGATAAAGATCAGATCCAGCACCGCGTTCAGAATGGCGGAAAATGCCAGAAACCGCAGGGGCGTCTGAGAATCCCCCACGCTCTTTAAGGCAGCGGACACCGCGTTGTAAAAATAGGTAAAGGGCGCTCCCAAAAAGGTGATGGCCAGATACACCGAAGCCATATCCAGAAGTTCATCCGGCACCTGCAGGGCCCTCAGAAGGGGACGGGAAAGCAGCACACCCAGCAAGGCCACTCCAATGGAAAAAAACAGTCCGAACAGCACGGTGGTGGACATCTCCCGCTTCAGCTTCCGGTATTCCCCCGCTCCGAAGAATTCACTCATCAGCACGGAAGCACCCATGCAGATTCCGGATATTCCCAGAATCACGATATTCATCACCGGGTTGGCCGTCCCCTCCGCCGCCAGAGCCTCCTTTCCGATAAACCGTCCCGCAATGATGGAATCCACCACATTGTAGGTCAGCTGAAACAGGTTGCCCAGGATCAGGGGCACCGAGTAATGGACCAGATGCCTGGTTATGCTTCCTTCCGTCATATGAACTGCAGCCATGGAATTTTCCTCCTCCCCTGCCCCTTAATATTTTCTCAGATCTTCTTCCTCTCCCTCGCTGGAGCTGTCGATGGCGCGGATCACTGCTTCATATCCGAAGCGGTCGTCCACCTTCACATAGACCGTATCCCCCACCTTGTGCCCCATAAGGGCCTTTCCCAGAGGGGAATCGATGCTGATGAGCCCCTTCAGGGAATTTCCCCGGACTGTGGTTACGATCTTGTAGGTTTCCGTCTCGTCGTCGTCGGGAATGTAGATCTCAACCCGGTCATTCAGTCCCACCTCATCGGAGGCGGAGCGGTCTGAAATGATTTTCGCGGTCTTGATCATCCGCTCCAGATAGCGGATGCGGCTCTCATTGCGGTTCTTGTCCTGCTTGGCAGCCTTGTATTCAAAGTTTTCGCTCAAATCTCCCTGAGCCCTGGCCTCCTTCACCGCCTCCAGGGCCTCCTTGCGGACCACCAGCTTCCGGTATTCAATTTCCTCCTTCATGCGGTCAATGTCCTTCTGCGTTAATTTATCGTACATCTTCCATCAGCCTTCCTTTCTGTCCTGTCCCATCTCTCCGCTCTTTTCCCCGGCTTCATCCCGGTCTTTCTCCCCCGCTTTGTCCCCGTCGTCTTCTCCCCTCAGCATCTCCAGATATCTTCCCTTGTCGATCATCATCATGGAGATCTGGTTGCGCCTCCTGCGAAAGCCGTAGACACAGTCCACATTTTTCATCAGCGTCATCAGACGCTCATCGGGCACGCAGATAATGACCTGCAGCCCCAGCTTCCTGGCATAATCCAGGCAAACGGAACTTCTGGTCTTGTCCATCTTGGAAAATGCCTCGTCCAGGAGCACCAGGCGGATCCGGCTCTCCCGGTGATACTGCTGGGCATACAGCAAGGCGAAACCGGCAAAAAGGGCCGCATACTTGGGGTTCTGTCCCTCACCGCCGGAATCATTTCCTGCCATCTCATCCACAGCGATCCGCTTCTCCCTGCCATCCTCATCTACTGTCACCTCGTACATATTGAAAGTCAGGTAGTTCCGGTAGTCGGCATACTGCTCCATCTGGGCCCGCCGTCTGGCAGCCTCTATCTCATCCTCCGTCCGGGAAGGAATGAACTTCTCCACCAGAAGGTCGATCTCCTGCTGGTATTTCCGCTGGAATTCATCATCTCCCAGGCTGATCTGGCCTTCCATATCCTCCTCCCGCACCACCTTGCTGTCCAGCTCCGGCGCCATCAGCATATCGTAAAACTGCCGGTTCTCGTTGGAAGCAGGGGTAATGCCGATTTTATAGACACTGTCGTAGAAAGAGGTAGCGCCCAGCACCTGGTTCACCTCCCGGACCTGCCGGTAAGCCGCCTTGATATCCCCGTGAATGGAGGCGATCACATTGTCCCTGAGACTGGCATAGACCTCCCGGCATTTCCGGTCAAACTGCTCCTTGTAATCCTCCACATACTGGCGGCGGTACCGTTTGTAAAGTTCCTCGTAGGGAGCTCCCGTTTCCTCCGCCCCCGTGAGGCCGCAGGATGGATAAGTCCGGTTGAATTTCAACCTGGCCTCCAGCCGTCCCTCCAGGGCTTTCTGCTCCCTGGCCCTGGCCTGCTCCAGCTCAGAACTCTCCGCCGCCCGCACCGCGGACAGGCTCTTCTCCTTCAGGCACTCCTCAATGGCCTGGTCCTCCGCCTCATTGGACCTGACTCCTCCGGATTCTTCCTGAAGCTGGCGCTTCTGGCCTTCCAGGGCAGCGCTGTTTACCGCCATCCTGGCCTGGATCTGAGACAGACGGGCTCCGGCAGCCCCGTAAGCTTCCTCCTTTTCCTCGTAGGCCTTCTGAGCCTTAGCCAGCTCCTCCTTCAATGCATTCAGTGCTCCCGCCTGCTCCAGGCGGTCCAGTTCTTCTTCCAAACCCTTCTGCCTCTTCCGGTTGCTCTCCAGCTCACGGCCCGCCTCAAACAGATTCAGGTACTCGCTGACTTCTCTGGAAATCCGCTCATAGGCCCTGGCTTCATCCAATGCCCGGATCCGTTTTTCCAGGCCGGACAGTTCCTCCTTGTGCAGACGGATCTCCTCCTCCAGCTGACGGATCTTCCCCTTGGAAATGGTCCTGCCAATGCAGGCATTCTGCACGCAGTCCCTGGCCGGCAGATGACGGAGGGTATAATTGCTGTAGCTGTAGCAGTCCTGGGTCACGCCGTCCTTCACCGTCTCCAGCTCCTCCACATTCCGGCATTTCATGATCCTTCCCAGGAAATGCTTCAGACAGCCGTCTACATACTCCTCCCCGGCCTCTGCCGCCTCGTAGAGAGAGCCGGAAAGCGCCTGGGGCTCATCCTCCAAAATCCGCCCCACATGGAACAGGTCCACATTTTCAAACTCCTTCATGTCTCCAAAGAGCCGTGCCGCCCAGGATGCATATTCCGGCGGGGTGATCAGTCCATATTTCACCCGGCCAAGCCGGCCCTCAATGGCCTCCCGCCACTGGCTGTCCCGTATGTCAAATGCATCTGCCAGAATGGTAACCGGAACCTGCCGCCCGGTTTCCCTGAACAATGCCTGCTCCAGGGCCCTTTGCGCCTCCTTCAGGCCTTTTCGGTGGCGGTAGGACTTCTGCCCCTGCTTCCAGTCGGAAAGACGCTCCTCCTTCTCCTTCAATGCCGAAGTTTTCTCCCGGCGCTCCTGCACCAGATTGTCCCTCTCGGCATTCACCTCATCCAGAGTTTCCTCAAGCCCCTGTTTCAGCTCTTCCAGAACCTGGGCCGTTACCTTCTGGCAGCGCACATCCTCCATGGCCTGGAGAGCCCGGTTTCCCACCAGTCCGTAGACCTCCTCATTTTCCTCCCACCGGGAGAGACCCTCCAGCACATGGTTCCAGGCTCCCTGGTTCTTTTCCAGAAGGCCCTCCGTTTCCTTCAGGCTCTCCAGCTGCTCCCGGATTTTTCCGTAGTCGCTGGACTTTAACCGGGAGCGGAGCTCCACCACCGCCTCCTGGCTTTCATTTAACGCTTCCTTCAGGCTCTCCCGCTGGCTGCGGACCTCATTTTCCTGAAGAAGAAGGTCCTGTCCTTCCGCCTCAAGGCGTTCCATTTCTCCCCGGATTCCCAGAATTTTCAGCAGCTTTAAGCGGTATTCTCCCCGGACTACATCTGTCCGGGCCTTTGCCAGCTCTCCGTCCAGTCTGCGGACCTCCTCCAAAAGGCCGATGCGCTTTTCCAGATCCGCCACCGTATCCCGGATATCCCGGTAATCCCCCAGCTGGCGGCTGATCTTCTCAATCGCCTGACTGGTGCTCTTTGGGAACATATAATCCCGGATAAACTGCCCCACTCCGTTGGACATCTTCAGGGCTACAGCGCTTTTTTCCATCACCGTAAAACGCCGCCCGTCGATTTCCCCGAAAACAGGACCGTACAGGGCATTCTGGTAGGCATCGTTGGTGGGGTACATACGGTTTAGATCCTCACCTTTAAGCTTTCCGGAAGGGTCCTTCTGGTGGCTTTTGACCAGGGCGCTCATCTGTTTTAAGCGCAGCGGGTTTCCATCCTCATCCCGGTAAAAAGACCCGTCCATTTTCCCTTCATGGGAAAAGAAGGAATACCGGCTCAGATCCCGCTCCTCCCTGCGCACCTCGAAGCAGACGCCTACGCAGCGGTAGGTATCATCCGCCAGATCCTGGATCTCCATCACCAGATTGGAGCAGAAATCCTGTCCTTCCCGGTTGGCGGTTCCATCCTTCTGGGCTCCTTTCAGGTAGGTCATCACTGTCCGCCGGTTGCGCTCATCCGCCGCCTTGTTGAGGAAGCTCTGGGAAAGGCTGCCGTAGAGCAGGACCTGGATCGCGTCCATCACCGTGGATTTTCCGGAACCGCTCATACCGGAAAACAGGTTCACATATTCGTGGAGCTCCATCACCTGATGAGAAATTCCTCCCCAGTTGTTTAACAGAAGCCTGGTTATGACTTTCTTAGGCGTTTTCATCTGCTTCCTCCTTCACTCCGTATTTGCGGCAAAGCTGGCCGATGGCCGCCCCGCTGCAGAATACATTGATAGTATGGTACAGATAGATGGGCGTCCCATCCTCCACATCGGCAATGGCGCAGGGAAGCTCGATCATCTGATGGGTTTTCATCAGGGACAATGCCTCCGCCACCTCCCGCTCCGTAAGCTTTCTGGTGAGAATCCCGGTCTCGGAACCATAGCGGCGGATTTCCTCCAGATTGGTCACAGTTGCTTTCAGGCCCTTCCCCAGGATCTTATCCCGGTAAATCAGCTTCATAAGGAGCACCAGCAGAGTAGAGGTTTCCCCGAACCGCTCACTTCCTGCCCCCTGGCCCGTCAGACGGAAAAAATGGTCCTGAGGGTCATAAACCAGCTCCAGGCCCATTACCTGAAAATAGTCTGTCAGAAACTCCCGGTGGCGCATGCAGAATCCGTACCGGGGATTATCCTTTAACGTCCCCTTTGCGGCATCGTATTTTGTCTCCAGAATGCAGCTTTGGCGCAGCAGTTCCCGGATGGTTTTTCTCAGTTCCTCTTCCTCCCTGGCCGAAAGCTCTTTTATGTATTCATTCATCCTGTCCATTCCTCTCCATGGTAAATGTGGTATACTTGTAGCCCAGCCGCCGGATGGGCGTCTCTCCCAGGCCGGTGATCTCCATGCCGTCCTCTCCCAGGGCCCCGTCCCGCCAGACCAAGAGCAGCTTTTCC
>DWYS01000012.1 GCA_019118585.1 Candidatus Enterocloster faecavium
CCTCCTTCTTTCCCTGCCCCATCAGCTTGCCAATCTCCTTGGACAGCTTGTTGCGGCTGGCTCTCAAATCATCGGCCTCCTTCTGGGTAGCGCGGCTCTTGGCGTCAAGCTCGATCACCTCATCCACCAGAGGAAGCTTTGCGTCCTGGAATTTATTTCGGATGTTCTGTTTTACGATCTCGGGATTTTCCCTAACAAACTTTAAATCTAACATGTTTTCCTCCTGTTGCAGCTCTTTCATTCTTCGCTGGCACTGTAAAAAGTATATACTATTTCCAGTTGAAAAAAAAGCCCTTTTTGCAGATTTCATCAGACGGATTCTATTTTGTCCAGAAGTCCGCTCCTTGCCAGCCCTCTGCGCAGGGGCATATACAATCCCACGGAGACAATGGTGGAAATCACCGCATTGATGGAAGTGCTGGCAATATTCCAGGATAATGCCACCGCCGCCGCAGGCTGTCCAATGATCAGGATCTTGTAATAATATCCCAGCAGCGGGTCTGCGATCACGTTAAATCCCAATCCGCAGACAGCCGCAGCCAGACTCCAGCGGAAAATATGCTTCGGGTCGCTGCTGGAGTTAATCTTTCCCATTTTGTGGGCTACCAGTCCGGTGATCAGGCCAATACAAAGTTTCAGGATCAGGGTCTTAGGCGCATAGATCACATAAACCGGATCCAGCAGGTCGCCGATGGTCATACCGATGGCGCCTCCCAGTCCTCCGTAAAATCCGCCCAGGATCAGAGCCCCCAGAACGCATACGGCATTTCCCAAATGAATGGAAGTAGCGTCTCCTCCCGGAAGGGTGATTTTAAACTGAAGGAAGGTAAAGACCACATAGGACAGTGCGGCAAACAGTCCGGTCATAGCAATTTTATAAATTCTCTGGTCTCCTGCTCTCTCCGCCTTTACAGGTCTTGTTCCAGTATGTTTCATTTCCGTTGTCTTCATAACAGGTCACTCCTTTTGACTTTCTCTGCCTTTTGCTGTGACCATAGTAGCACCTTGCTGGACTGATATAAATATCCAGTTTAAATCATTTTCACCAGTCCAGTTGTTCCCTTCCAATCAGTCATGGGCCTCAACGCAGATCAGGACTCCATCCCGGAAGCTGATCCTTCCCGACTCTTTTACCAGTTCATTGCTGATGCACAGGCTGGTTCCGATTTCAATATCCCGGTCTTTGAGGGGATATTTAAAGCCCTCCAAGGTGATGCCGCAGACCCGCTCGGTCAGAGGAAGGAAGGAAATGTATTTTCCCCATACCTCTTTTTTTCGGAACTCCCTCTCCCCGTCCAACAGATAAATTTTATTCTGGGGGTCTGCCAGATAGGCAAATACCCCCTTCTGCAGGCACTGGTACAGCAGCTGTACATTTCCCATCATGTGGTCCGCCCTTCCGCCGGTAGCCCCCAAAACCGCAATCTCCTCACAGCCCAGGGCCATGGCCTTTCTGAGGGCCAGCTCCGTATCCGTTTCATCCTTTTCCGGCTGGTGGACGTCCCACATCATGTGTTCCATGGCCCGAAACCGTGCCAGAACCTCCTGGTCCACCGTATCAAAATCCCCGACGATCAAATCCGGCATTACACCCAGATCTTCCGTCTGCTTCAGCCCCGCATCCACTGCAATCACTTTTTCAAAAGAATGATTTTTCAAAAAATTCCCGGCGAAATCCAAATCCAGGGTTCCGCCGGTTATGATCAAACAACGCTTCATGATTCCTGTTCCTTAAAAATATCCATAAATGCCTTTACATTTCCGCTGATATCATTTTTGAACACAGCAGAACCTGCTACAAATACATTGGCTCCCGCCTCCATCAGAGCGCGGACGTTTTCTGTGGTAACCCCTCCGTCCACCTCAATATCGGTCTGAAGGCCCCGCTCTTCCAGCATTCTGCGCAGGGTCCGGACCTTCTTTAGGGTATAGGGGATGAATTTCTGTCCGCCAAAGCCCGGATTGACTGTCATGATCAGGATCAGGTCGACCTGGTCCAGCACACACTCCAGAGTGGAAACAGGAGTTGCCGGATTCAGAGCCACTCCTGCCCTGCAGCCGGCAGCCTTAATCTGGCCGATGACCCGGTCCAGATGAACACAGGCCTCCTGATGAACCGTAATCAGATCCGCTCCGGCCTTTTTAATATCCTCAATATAGCGTCCGGGCTCCTCCACCATCATGTGGACGTCAAACACCTGGCTGGTATATCCGCGAAGAGAGCTAAGCACCGGCATCCCGAACGAGATGCTGGGAACAAATGCCCCGTCCATCACATCCAGATGGATGTATGCGGCGCCGGCATCCTCCGTCTTCTTCACTGCCTCTCCCAGCTTTCCAAAGTCTGCCGCCAATATGGACGGCGCTAAAATATACATGTCCCTAGTACCTCCTCTTATTTTTCAGCTCCTGATACATCAGAAGATAATTGTCGTAACGGCTCCTGGCAATCTTTCCTTCTGCCACTGCATCCTTCACTCCGCAGTCCCGCTCTCCCACATGGACGCAGCCCAGGAAACGGCACTGGTCCTCAAAGGGAGCAAATTCCGGAAAATAATGTTTCAGCTCCTCCGGCTCCAAATCCTCCACATACAGAGAACTGAATCCAGGGGTATCCATCATATAGGTGTCCTCCCCAATCCAGAACAACTCTGAATGGCGGGTAGTATGTCTGCCTCTCTGGATTTTTCTGCTGATTTCTCCGGTTTCCATCTCCGCCTGGGGATAGAGGGCGTTGGTCAGAGTGGATTTTCCCACCCCGGAAGGGCCAGCCAGGACTGTGGTCTTTCCCGCCAGCAGACGGCGCACCTCCTCCACCCCGCTTTTTTCCAGCGCGCTGATGGAAAGCACCTGATACCCCGCCCTGCGATAGCTGTCCATAAAATCCCAGCCGCCTTCTTCCTGCCCCTGGTCTGCCTTGTTGAAGCAGAGGATCACCGGAACATCCTGCCGTTCCATCATCACCAGAAACCGGTCCAGCAAATTGAAATTGGGGGCCGGGTGGCTTAAAGCAAATACCACCAAAGCCTGGTCCACATTGGCCGCTGCCGGACGGACCAGCTGATTTTTCCGCGGGAGGATGGCGTCAATGTTTCCCTCCTTTTCCTTTTCGTCCAGAATGGAAAACTCCACGTCGTCCCCCACCAGGGGCTTTACTCCCCGGTTGCGGAAAATGCCCTTGGCCTTGCACTGGTACACCTGGCCCTTTCCATTTCCCACATAATAAAATCCTGCGATTCCTTTAATAATCTTTCCTGTCATCCTGTATCCTGCCTTACTCTACCGGGAAAAAGCTGATGGTGTAGGACTGGATCACCTCGTTGGTTTCCGCGTTCACCACTTCTACCTCTCCCGTATCCACGCCGTAAGCCCCCCGGATCTGAGAAATGGACACCGGAATGGTCTGGCCTCCGGTCACGGTGTGGGCGGGGATCAATGTTGTATAAAGGTCTACATTGTCCACCCGCTGCTTCAGCCGGATCGCAACCCGGACACTGCTGATCTGCGAAGCAGGGCCAATATAATTGGAAAGTGAACAGGTGGTGTCGATGGAACCCAGATAGTAGCGCCCTCCATCATTCTCCGACTGAACCGCTGTCTCGGCCGGTCCCAGGCTTACGGTAAAGCCCACCGCAGTTCCTGGCGCCAGCATGGTATCCGGCAGATAATCCTGAGAGATCACCTGGCCTGCCGGCACATCCTGACTGGCCTCACTCCTCACCTCTCCCGCTGTCAGATTGACCTGGGTCAAAAGGGCCTGGGCCTCCTCCTGCGTGTGGCCGATCAGCTTTGGAACCTTGCCCTCCACTACCTGGGGGCCCTGGCTGACCACCAGGACAACCGATTCTCCCACCTTTGCTTCATCAGGGCTGAAACGGATCACCTGGCCCGATGGGATCTGGTCGTTATACTCCCGGTTTACCGTTACCGTCAATCCTTTTTCCTCCAGGAGCTGCTGCGCCTGGCTCAGGGCCATTCCCGGCAGGTTAAACTCTGTCAGAAGGACCTGGTCACTGCCCTTGCTGATGGTAACCCCCACGCTGCTGCCCCTCTCCACTGCCTGGCCTTCCGGAATATCCTGGCCCATCACCTGGCCTTCCTCGTAATTCTCGGAATAGTCCTCTCCCGACACAGACAGGGTAAGAGACATCTCTGCCAGCTCTTCGCGGGCCTCATCCTGCGTTTTTCCCAGCAGGTTCGGCATAAACACCTGGTTGTCCGTAATGGTCACAGCCTGGGGCTCGCTGCTGGCCTCCGTAACGGTATTCTCTCTGGTCGTACTGGTCCCTCTTCCAAAAAGCCCGATCACCTGAGCTCCCACAAACAGCACTGCGGCCACCAGGATAATGGCCACCACAACCAGGATACCGGTAAAAATCCTCTGAAACTGCGGATTCACATTCTCCCGGTCCCGCTCTGTCTTCGGACCCGGACGCCTCATATGGCTTCTGGCACCTCTCCGCCTGGAAGTTTCCTCCTGGTCCGCATCTGCCGGATTTTCCCGGATCTCCTCCTCCGGCTCCTCCTCAAAATCCGATTCCGGAGTCTGTCTGCGGAGCCTGCGGCTCCCCTCCTGAATCCTGGAAACCTCTCCCGGGCTCAGGGTCTTGGTCTGGGAAAGGTCCTGGGATACCAGGCCCATCAGATCACTGTCCGGATTCACCAGCGCCTTTCTCAGATCAGCAATCACTTCCGTAATAGACTGATAGCGCTGCTCCGGCCTTTTCCGGGTACATTTTAAAATAATTTCCTCCATGGCCAGCCCCACCTTGGGATTAGACTGGCTGGGTGCAGGAATTGGCTCACTTAAATGTGCCAGAGCCACGGAAACCGTATTGTCCCCCTCAAAAGGCACCTTTCCCGTCACCATCTCATACATGGTGATTCCAAAGGAATAGATATCGCTGCGCTCATCGCAGAACTCTCCCTTGGCCTGCTCCGGAGAAATATAGTGAACAGAACCCACCGCCTGGGCGTTCATAGTCTGGGCGGAAACCGCTCTGGCGATGCCGAAATCCGCCACCTTCACCGTTCCGTCCATGGCAATGATCATATTTTGGGGCTTAATATCCCGATGGATAATATGCTGGGCGTGAGCCGCCTCGATGCCCTGGGCTACCTGAATGGAGATGCCGATGGCCTCTCTGGTTTCCAGCTGCCCTTTTTTCTGAATATAGTTCTTCAGGGTAATGCCGTCGATCAGCTCCATCACGATATAATGGAGTTCTCCCTCGTCCACCACATCGTAGACGTTTACAATATTCGGATGGGACAGGCGGGCCGCCGCCTGGGCCTCCATCTTGAATTTCTCTACAAAAGCCTCGTCCGAGGCAAATTCTTCCTTTAAAACCTTAATGGCCACCTGCCGGTTTAAGGTATGGCACATGGCCCGGTAGACATAGGACATGCCGCCTACGCCGATCTGTTCCAGGATCTCATACCGGTTCTGCAGGTACGTTCCAATGGTCAGCAATAGGGCTCACCTCCGTTTCCCAGAGGCTCCACCAGCACAACCGCAATATTGTCCCGGCCGCCCTCCTTATTGGCAGCGGCAATCAGAGCCGAGGCCTTCTCCTTCAAACTGCCCTCCCCGGAAACAATCCGGCAGATTTCCTGCTTCTCCACCATATTGCTGAGGCCGTCGGAGCACATGAGAATATAATCTCCTTCTTCCAGGTTCACCTCAAAAAAATCCGTCTGGACCACGGGGCCGATCCCCATGGCCCTGGTAATGATATTCTTCTGGCTGTTGTAGGCCTCGCTTCCCCGCTCCATCTGGCCCTTGGCCACCATCTCCTCCACATAGGAGTGATCCCTTGTCACCTGATGGATCAGATTTCCGTGGATCAGATAAAGACGGCTGTCTCCCACATTGGCCACATACAGGGTATCCCCTTCTGCCACCGCCGCCACCAGGGTACAGCCCATTCCATAAAAATCCTCATGCTTTAAGGATTCCTCATACAGTCCCCGGTTCACCGCATCGATGCCCTCCTTCATCTGGGCGATCACGCCGTTTCCCGGATGTCTGCTCAAATATACCACCAGATTCTCCACCATATAGCGGGAGGCAAAGTCCCCGGCCTTGTGGCCGCCCATACCGTCCGCTACCAAAAAGAGGTTGGGGAGACCCCCCACCGGCTCCGGTGAAGAATAAATATAATCCTGGTTCATGGCGCGGACTCTTCCCACATCTGTTAATGCGTATGCTCTCATGGCTGTTCCCGCTCCTTTCATCTCCCTTGTCCTTCCTTTTCCAGGAAGCTCTTTCGCAGCTGGCCGCAGGCGCCGCCGATATCGCGGCCCATTTCCCTTCTAATAGTAACATTTATCCCGCTTTTTTCAAGCAGATTTTTAAAATCCTGGACAGCCCGATGGCCGGATTCCACGAAATCCCGCTCCTTGATGGGATTCACCGGGATCAGATTCACATGGCCGTGAAAACCGCCGATCAGACGGGCCAGCGCCCTGGCCTCTTGGAGATTATCGTTGACCCCCCGCACCAGGCTGTACTCAAAGGTCAGACGCCGGCCGGTGGTTTCATAGTAATAACGGCAGGCATCCAGTACCTCCTTCAGGGGATAACGGTTTGCAATCGGCATCAGAGTTTTTCGCACCTGGTCGTTCGGCGCGTGAAGGGACAGCGCAAGGGTAACCTGAAGCCCCTCCTGGGCAAACCGCCGGATCTGGGGAACCAGGCCGCAGGTGGAAACCGTCAGGTTTCTCTGGCTGATGTTTAAGCCGTCTTCTGATGAAATCAGGCGCAGAAAGCGGACCACATTTTCATAGTTGTCCATAGGCTCCCCGGAACCCATGATCACAATATTGGACACCCGCTCTCCCGTCAGCTTCTGGATGGAATAGACCTGGTCCAGCATCTCCGAAGCCCGGAGATTCCGCTCCAGTCCGTCCAGTGTGGAGGCGCAGAACCGGCAGCCCATACGGCAGCCCACCTGGGAGGAAATGCAGACCGAATTGCCGTGGTGGTACTGCATCCAGACACTTTCAATCACATTTCCATCCTCCAGGGCAAACAGATATTTCCTGGTCCCGTCTATTTTAGAAATCCGTTCTCCCGCCACTTTCAGGCTGGTAAGGGACGTCTTCTCCTCCAGGCTCTGGCGGAGCGCCTTGGACAGACTGCTCATCTGCTCAAAGCTGACCGCCAGTTTCTGGTGAAGCCACTGGTAGACCTGCTTTGCCCGAAAAGGCTTTTCCCCCATCTGGGCAAACAGGGCGGAGAGCTCCTCCTGGGTCATGGATTTTAAATCCGGCCTTCCGGTGCTGTCCCTCAAATCCGGCCCCTTCTCATGGACTTCTCCATTATCTCTGATCTCCGGTTTTTCCAAGTAATTCTCCTCTTTTCCTCATTGTTCTTTTTTTCTGAATACGGAAATAAAGAAGCCGTCCCCGGGATGAATCCCAGGCAGCAGCTGAATCCAGCCATTTTTCAGGCTCTCTTCTCCAAAATCCGGTCCCAGCCTGCCGCTTAGATCCACCGGTTCAAAGGGAAAGCTTTCCTCAAACCATTTCGCATTTTTCTGGTTTTCTCCCGGATTCACCGTACAGGTGCTGTAAACCAGCCTCCCCCCCGGCTTTACATAGCGCCAAACCACCGACAGGATCTCTCTCTGAAGAGCCTCAAGCTCCTTCATCTGCTCCGGGCTCATCCTCCACTTGATATCCGGCTTTTTTCCTAAAATTCCAAGGCCGGAACAGGGAAGGTCTGCCAGAACCAGATCCGCCTTCTCCACCATGGACTCATCCAGCACCCTGGCATCCCAGGTGCGGCAGACGACGTTTTCAAAACCTCCGCGGCGGGCGTTTTCCTCAATCAGCGCGGTTTTCCGGTCACTTACGTCCTGGGCTTCCACCTGTCCGCTTCCCATCATAAGCTCCGCCATATGTAAGCTCTTGCCCCCCGGTGCCGCACAGACATCCAGCACCAGGCTGCCCTTTTGGGGAGGCGCCAGTTTACCGACCAGGGCAGAGGAGAGGTCCTGGACCTGAAGCCATCCATTCTGAAACGCATCCAGGCTCTCCAGGTAATCATAATTTTTCAGATAGAGGATGCCGGGAAACAAAGGCTCCTCCTTTACCGTCACTCCCTGTTTCTTCAGACTTTCCATGGCCTCCTCTATTTTCTCCGGCTTCACGCGAACGGTGGTGGCTCCCTCTTTCAAAAAAGAACGGGCCATGGCAGCGGTCCGCTCCCCTCCGTATTCGAAAAACCACATCTTATAAAGCCATTCCGGCAGGCAAAGCTCCACCCAGGGGTCCTGAAACACGATCGTTTCCTTATTTCGCGCAATGGTCCGAAGGACTCCATTGACAAAGCCCTTCAGACCCGCAAAATGCCGTTTTGCCGCCAGCTTGACCGCCTCATTGCAGACGGCGCTGTCCGGCACCCGGTCCATATAAAGGATCTGATAAACACTAAGCCGCAGAAGATTGCGGATTACCGGCTTCATCTTCTGCGTGCTCATCTTGGAATATCGGTTTATTACATCATCCATTTGGTTCAGAGCATCCAGGGTTCCTTCCGTAACTCTGGTAATAAAGGCCCGGTCGGCTTTCTCCAGATACTGGTACTTCTTCAGAGCCTGATTCAGCACCAGGTGGACAAAGTTTCCCTTCTCCAGCACTTCCAGCAGCACATCCAGAACGATCTCCCGGTTCTCCAACCCTCTGTCAATTTTTTTCGCCATATATTTTTTCCGCCTTTGGCGTCCTTCCTTCAGGTTCAGACTTATCGGTCATCTCTGCGGTTTCCAAACAGGAGCAGCAGACGGAGCAGCTGTAAAATCGAAGCTGCCGCTGCCGCCACATAGGTAAGGGCCGCCGCACTTAAAACCTGTCTGGTCTGTCCTACCTCCTGGCCCACCAGAATGCCGTTCTCATCCAAAAGGCGCACCGCCCGGCTGGAGGCATTGAATTCCACCGGCAGCGTTACGAGCTGAAAGAGCACAGACAGGGAAAACATTAGAATTCCGATCTGGATCAGAACAGAGCCGCTTCCCATAAACAGTCCCAGGATGATCAGCGGCCAGGACAGAGTCGCCCCAAAGTTTGCCACCGGCACCAGGGCCCCCCGGATCTTTAAGGGTGCGTAGGAATCTGCATCCTGAATGGCGTGGCCGCACTCATGGGCGGCCACCCCGATCGCCGCGATGGAGGTGGCCCCATATACGGAATCGGACAGGTTCACCGTCCTGGTCCTGGGGTCATAGTGGTCTGTCAAATGGCCGGATACCCGGCGAATCGTCACATCGTAGATGCCCTGGGAATTCAGCAGCTGTCTGGCTGCCTCCGCCCCGGTCATGCCGCAGCGGGCTCCCACTCTGGCGTATCTGCTGTAGGTGGAATTCACCTTGGAGGATGCCGCCAGCGACAGCATCACGCCGATCAGCACCAGAATGTAGGTGGGGTCAAAGTAAAACATGGGATACATCATGAATCTGTCATTCTCCTCTCAAACATATCGCCTGCAGCCATGGGACAGCCTCTCAAAAACGCCTCCACATCCATGCGTTTTTTTCCTTCCAGCTGCAGCTCGCGAATATCCAGAAGTCCCTCTCCCGTCTGCACAATCAGGCAGTGCCGGTCACAGCGGACGATCTGTCCGAACGCTCCTTTTTCATGCTCCCCCGTTTCCTCTGCGGCGTCCTGCAAAAGGGCCTTGGCCGCCCACAGCTTCACCGTTTTTCCATTCCACCTGGTATAGGCGCTGGGCCACGGATTCAGCCCCCGAATCAGCCGTTCGATGGAACCTGCATCCCTGCTCCAGTTGATATCTCCCAGTTCCTTGGTCAGGCGGCCCGCATAGCTGCTGCCCTCCGATGGCTGGGGCACCGGCCTGATGGTTCCTGCCTCCAGCTTCTTTAACGTAGAAAGGATCAGGCTGCTCCCAACAGCGCTCAGTTTGTCAAACAGACTGCCTCCTGTCTCATCTTCCGCCAAAGCCACCCGCTCCTGCTCCAGAATCGCTCCCGTGTCCAGTCCCGCATCCATCTGCATGGTGGTGATGCCCGTCTCCTTCTCTCCATCGATCACCGCCCACTGGATGGGGGCCGCTCCCCGGTATTTAGGCAGCAGGGAAGCGTGAATATTGATGCAGCCGTATGGAGGCAGATCCAGGATCGCCTGGGGGATAATCTGTCCAAACGCAACTACAACGATCACATCCGGAGCCAGATCCTTTATCACCTGAATAAATTCCGGGTCCCTTACCTTGACCGGCTGATAAACCGGAATTCCTCTGGACAGCGCTTCCTCCTTTACCGGAGTCATCTGTACCGCCTTGCCGCGGCCCCTGGGCTTATCCGGCTGGGTCACCACTGCCAGGATTTCATGACCGCCCTCAATCAGTGCCTTTAAAGGAGCCACGGAAAAATCCGGTGTCCCCATAAATACGATACGCATGCAGTTCCTCCTACTCCTCTTCTTCCTCATCGGGAACCGTATCCATCAGTTCCCCTTCCACCAGCTCAACATACAGCTGGCCTTCCAGGTGGGCACACTCATGGCAGATTGCTCTGGCCAGAAGTCCCTCTCCCTCCAGCTCATAGGGCTCCATGTCCTCATTGTAAGCCCGTACCTTGGCATACATAGGACGGGTCACGATGCCGGTTTTTCCGGGAACGCTTAAACAGCCCTCATATCCGGTCTGGCTCCCGCTGGTTTCAAGAATCTCGGGGTTGATCAATGTGTAGCGGTTTCCGTCCTCCACATCAATCACCACAATCCGTTTTAAAATCCCCACCTGAGAGGCAGCCAGCCCAACCCCGTTTGCCTGGTACATGGTGTCATACATATCCTCGATCAGCTCCCTGGTCCTGGGGGTCATCTCCTTAACCGGCTTGCACTTCTTTGTCAGTATCTCATCTCCGATGGTACGGATCTGCCGAATTGCCATATTGCTCAATCTCCTTTTTTCCTTGTAAAATCGTATTCGTTCAGGACATCCGGTGTAAAAAGAGGGATACCGGCACATCGCCCCGCTCTTTTCCCGCCGTCCCGGACCGTTACGTCAAATCGTACTGGACAGACAGCAGCCTGGCTGCCTCCCGTCCTTTTAGGTATTCTTCTGCTATTTTTCTAATCTGTATCAGTATATCATAATTTTCCTGCTTTATATATAAAAATTTTCTATAAATATCATTAACTTTGTAAACCGGAGCATTTACCGGACCAATCAGCTGCAGGTCTTTTCCGGCGCCTGCCCTTTCATTCAAATACCTTGCCAGCAGGTCTGCCTCACTCAAAAGGGTCTGCTCATCCCTGGATGACATCTGCACCGTCAAAAGTCCCACGGCAGGCGGATACCCCATCAGACGGCGGTATCCCATCTCCTGTTCATAAAACGCTCTGTAATCCTGGCTGGCCGCCGCCTGGACCGCATAATGGTCCGGCTGGTAGGTCTGGATCACCGCGGTCCCCGGATGTCTTCCACGTCCTGCCCTTCCGGCCGCCTGGACCAGCAGGTCAAAGGTCTGCTCGCCGCAGCGGTAATCCGGCGCGTAAAGAGATAGATCAGCCGCCAGCGCTCCCACCAGGGTGACTCTGGGGAAATCATGCCCTTTTACGATCATCTGAGTCCCAATGAGAATATCCGCCTCTCCCCTTGCAAATGCAGAAAGGATCTCCTGGTGTCCTTCCTTTTTGGAGGTAGTATCCAGGTCCATGCGAAGGATTTTCGCAGAAGGGAACTGCTTTCTTGCCAGCTCTTCAATTTTCTGTGTGCCGGTCCCAAATGGGGCGATATAGGGGGAGCCGCACACCGGGCACAGCTTCGGCACCGGGATGCTGTATCCGCAGTAGTGGCAGATCAGGCGTCCGTTCTTGTGGAGCGTCAGCGTCACATCGCAGTGAGGGCATCGCAGCGCCTCTCCGCAGGAACGGCAGGAAACAAAATTGGCGTATCCCCGGCGGTTGATAAAGAGCATGATCTGTTCCCGATGTTCCAGCCGGTCCTCGATCAGTTCCGTAAGGCGGCGGCTGAAAATAGACTTATTGCCCTCCTTCAGCTCCCGGCGCAGATCCACCACCTCCACCGCGGGAGGAACACTGTCCTCCTTCGCCCTCCGGTCCAGGGTGCAAAGGCCGTATTCTCCCTTCAACGCCCGGGTATAAGATTCCAGCGATGGGGTAGCGGAGCCCAAGATCAATGCCGCGCCGCTTAATTTTGCCCGGCAGGCTGCTACCTCTCTGGCGTGATACCTGGGGGAAAGTTCACTCTTATATGCATTTTCGTGCTCCTCATCCATGATAATCATGCCCAGGCGCTCAAAAGGAGCAAACAGAGCCGACCTGGGACCAATGATAATGTCAAGCTCTCCCTTCCTGGCTCTCTCATACTGGTCGTATCGCTCCCCCTGGGACATGCGGGAATTCAGCACGGAAACCCGGTCCCCGAAGCGGCGGTAAAAGCGCATAACCGTCTGCCAGGTTAAGGAAATCTCTGGAATCAGCACAATTACCTGAAGCCCCTGCTCCAGCACCCGCTCGATCAACTCCATGTAGACTTCCGTCTTTCCGCTTCCGGTGATGCCGTGAATGAGCCAGGTCTTTCGGCTGCCCTGGGTGTAGTCGTTCCAGATCCGGTCCACCGCCTCCTGCTGCTGGGAATTTAAGAGAACCTTCGTCTCCCAGCCATTTCGTTCCCCTGCCTTTCTTTCCTCCTCTCCCTGTTTGAAGGACAGCTGCTCCATGGTCCGTTCCATGGAGGCCAGGGGATTCCGGTAGCTGCGCCGCTCATCCAGGGCAATGATCCCCTGCTCCTCCATCGGTTTTAAAGCCGCCATGGTCGCCCCAAGCTGGGCCGATGCTGCCTCCCAGGGGATTACCGGATTCTCCGCCAGCGCCTCCAGGATCCGCAGGCGCAGGGTATAATGGCGTTTTTGGGCCAGGGCAATGGCCTCTTTCAGTCCGGATCCATCCAGCAGAAGCCGGATGGTCCTCTTGGGGATCTCCTTCACCTGCTGTTTGACGGGAAGCACCGTTTTCAGAGCCTGATTCATGGTGGAGCCGTACTGCTCCTTCATCCACCAGGCCAGCCAGATCAGCTGGGACTGGGCGGATACGCTTCCCGGCACGATCCCCTCGATTTCCTTCAGCTTGTCCGGGTCATATTCCGCATCATCCGTCAGCTCTACCACATATCCTTTCCGCCTTTTGTTCCCTTTTCCAAAGGGAATGTAGACCTGCTGCCCTGCAGTCAGATTTCCCTGAAGCTTTTCCGGGATCCGGTATTGAAAAACACGGTCCACGCTTTCATGGGAAATGTCGATAATCACATTCGCATATAATTTGCCCACAATCTATCCACCCGTCCATCTGTGCTGTTTTCCGCCTATTATACATGATATTTCGAAAAATTTCCATCCCCTGTCCAGGAAGGGATTTTGACTGGCTCAAAACATCTAGGACCCTGATACTAAATGTCCATAGCAAAAAACTCTATGCAAACGACTCTTCCGCTTGCATAGAGTTCTTGATCAAAGCCATTGACGTGATTCGAACACGCGACCCCTTCATTACGAGTGAAGTGCTCTACCGGCTGAGCTACAATGGCAGCCAAAGCATATGTGCTTTTCGTTTAAATAAGGCCGCCGCATATGCGGAAGCCTTATGACCTGACCGGGAATCGAACCCGGGTTTACGCCGTGAGAGGGCGTCGTCTTAGCCGCTTGACCATCAGGCCAAAGGTAACATCGAGGCGACGTGATTCGAACACGCGGCCTCTGCGTCCCGAACGCAGCGCTCTACCAAACTGAGCCACGCCTCGATACCTAGGGTAGTATAATACAAAACCTTTGGGTTGTCAACCAAATTTTTCAAATTTTTTTCACATGTTTTTACAGCAGCCATCCAAAGGGATGACAGAGGGAAACGCCGCGCCATTCCAGCCCCCTCGGCGTTCCCCCTGTTCTTTCATTGTTTACTGGATGGAAACAACCTTATAGTCCTTATCTTCCACCGCCTTCTTTAACACATCGTCCGCTACGTCCTCCGTCAGGGTCACCACAGCAGTTCCCTTTTCGTGGCTTACTTCTGCCTCCGCAACACCGGACAGAGCCTCCAGCGCCTTCTTCACGGTTGCCTCACAGTGTCCGCACATCATTCCTTCAATATTCATTGTCTTTGTCATGGTTAAAACCTCCTTTTTTGCTCTCGCTTTTCTCTTTTTATCTCTGCCGGCATCGTAAAGCCGGAAGAAATTCAATCTCAGTGCATTGCTGACCACACAGAAGCTGGACAGGCTCATGGCTGCGGCTCCAAACATAGGATTTAATTTCCAGCCAAAGAGGCCGATATAAAGCCCGGCTGCCAGCGGAATTCCAATCACATTGTAGAAAAATGCCCAGAACAGGTTCTCATGGATGTTGCGCAGGGTGGCCCGGCTCAACCGGATGGCCGCAGGCACATCGCTGAGACGGCTTTTCATCAGCACAATGTCCGCCGCATCAATTGCCACATCCGTGCCGGCGCCAATGGCGATTCCGATATCCGCCCGGGTCAGAGCCGGCGCATCGTTGATGCCGTCTCCTACCATAGCCACTTTTCCTTTTTCCTTCAGGGAGCGGATAACGCTCTCCTTCCCATCCGGAAGTACACCCGCAATCACCTGATCCACTCCCGCCTGACGGCCGATGGCCCTTGCCGTGCGCTCATTATCTCCCGTCAGCATCACAACCTGAATGCCCATATTCTGAAGCTGGCGCACCGCCTCCGGGCTGTCTTCCTTAATCACATCCGCCACCGCGATAATGCCAAGCATCTGGTCATCCCGGCTGAAGAACAGAGGAGTCTTGCCTTCCTCCGCCAGGGTTTTCGCCTTTGCCTCCAGATCAGCCGGAATTCCCCGGATAAACTTGCTGTTGCCGCCTTTCAGAACCGCTCCGTCCAGAACAGCGGTGAGTCCGTTTCCGGGAAGGGCCTGGAAGTCCGTCACCTCTTTAGCAGGGACCGACTCCTCTTTTGCCTTTTCCAGGATCGCCCGTGCCAGAGGATGCTCGCTCTTCTGTTCCAGGGCATAGGCCAGACTCAAAAGCTCTTCCCCGCTCACTCCATCCGCCGGCAGAATATCCGTCACCCTGGGCTCTCCGCTGGTAATCGTACCCGTCTTATCCAGGGCCACGATCTCCGTCTTTCCGGCCTCCTCCAGGGAAACCGCCGTCTTAAACAGGATTCCGTTTTTCGCTCCAAGTCCATTTCCCACCATAATCGCCACCGGGGTAGCCAGGCCCAGGGCACAGGGGCAGCTGATGACCAGGACGGAAATTCCCCTGGCAAGAGCAAAACCGAAAGTTTCCCCTGCCAGCAGCCATCCCAGGGTAGTCACAATGGCAATGGTAATCACTGCCGGCACGAAAACGCCGGATACCCGGTCCGCCACCTTTGCGATGGGCGCCTTGGTAGCTGCCGCATCGCTGACCATCTGGATAATCTGGGACAGAGTGGTATCTTCCCCTACTCTGGTAGCCTGGCAGCGGATAAAGCCGGACTGATTGAGGGTCGCAGCGGAAACCGGGTCCCCGGCCGCCTTATCCACCGGGATGCTCTCTCCCGTCAGGGCCGACTCGTTCACCGCGCTGCTGCCCTCCAGCACCACACCGTCCACCGGGATATTTTCCCCGGGGCGGACCACAAAGATATCTCCCTTGTTCACCTGGTCAATGGGAACCTCTGTCTCAGTCCCATTTTTAACAACCACAGCAGTCTTGGGCGCCAGCTTCATCAGCCCCTTTAAGGCATCCGTAGTCCTTCCCTTGGACCTGGCCTCCAGCATCTTTCCTACCGTGATCAGCGTCAGAATCATGGCCGCCGATTCAAAGTAGAATTCATGCATATAGGTCATCACGCCGGCCATGTCGCCCTTTACCTGAGCATCTGTCATGGCAAAGAGGGCATAGACGCTCCACACAAAGGAAGCGCCGGACCCCAGAGCCACCAGGGTGTCCATGTTGGGGGAGCGATGCCAGAGACTCTTGAAACCGCTGATGAAAAACTTCTGGTTGATCACCATAATGATTCCCGTCAGGAGCAGCTGCAGGATCCCCACCGCCACATGGTTTTGTGCAAAGAATGCGGGAACCGGCCATCCCCACATCATGTGGCCCATGGAAAAATACATGAGTACGATCAAAAATCCCAGGGAGGCAAAAAGCCTTCTCTTTAAAACAGGTGTTTCATGGTCTTTTAAAGCTTCCTCAGCCTCCGCCAGACTGGCAGAAGCGGCCTGGCGGTTACCCTCTTCTTTGGCGCCTTTCAGGGAAGCGCCGTATCCGGCCTCCTCCACCGCCGCGATGATATCCGAAGGGGCTGCCGTTCCTTCCACGCCCATGGAGTTGGTCAAAAGGCTTACGGAGCAGGAGGATACCCCCGGCACCTTGGACACTGCCTTCTCCACACGGGCGCTGCAGGCCGCGCAGCTCATTCCCGTTACCGTATATTGTTCCATACTTATAAACCACCTTTCTGCGAAAGGTACCGATGGGGTTATGAAACCCTTCCTCGGATAATCTCTCGCTACTTCTTTTTCTTTGTTATACTCCTCTTGTAGGATACT
>DWYS01000152.1 GCA_019118585.1 Candidatus Enterocloster faecavium
AAATGAATCCGTAACCCTTCTGGTTGTTGAACCACTTAACTGTACCTTTCATTATGATACCTCCAAAAAATAAAAAATGTTTCTGTTGCCTTGAATTTGCAACTGTCATAAGAATATCATAAATGGGTGCAAGTGTCAAACAATTTAGTGTAAAAATTGTATAAGTATACGGCTTTTCCCAGGGAAAAAAATGTGGTATACTGATGAACTAAAGGACGGTTAAAATCTTAACAAACTTATCGATTTTTGGAAAAGAGGATGAACATGAAGGCAAAAAATATATGGAGGCATTTTTGGACCATCACCCATCACCGGAACCTGGTGCGCAGTCATTGCTTTCGAATCGGTCTCTACTGGCAGGGACTGACCCATGATTTATCCAAATACAGTCCTGAGGAATTCTGGACAGGGGTAAAGTATTATCAGGGAGACAGAAGCCCCAATGCGGCGGAGCGGGAGGACATTGGATTTTCCAAGGCATGGCTTCATCACAAGGGGCGCAATAAACACCACTATGAATATTGGATTGACGTTTCTCTCAATAAGGAGGAAGGGCTGGTAGGAAATAAGATGCCCTTAAAATACGTGGCGGAAATGGCCTGCGACCGGATTGCCGCCTGCCAGGTTTACAAGGGAGATGCCTATACCACCGCTTCACCCTGGGAGTATTATGAGAGAACCAAAAAATACATAACCATTCATCCGGAAACCAGGGCGCTTCTGGAGAAGCTGCTTCTGATTTTAAAAGACCAGGGGGAGGATGCGGTTTATACCTATATGAGAGTACTGCTGCGAAAGGGGACTTACTGATCCTCAAAAAATATAGTCCTCCTTATGCCAGTCTGCCAGACGGCTAAAATCTCCTCCGGCGGCCAGTTCATCGAGGATGCGCTGGAAGGAACGGCGGGAAAATGCAGACTCCTCACTGCCGGATCGGACATTTACAGAACGGGCGGCCCCGGAGGCTGGCCCTGTTTTTGCATCCGGACAAATGGGGGCAAGGAGCCCTGGAGAGGCGTATCCGCAGACCGGTTTTGCGAGGGAAACGGCCAGGTGTCTGAGAAGGGGAAGTTCATCCGTCAGGGTTTCTCCGGGAAAAGACAGTTCCTTCAGACGGCTGCATTCCCAGGGAGTCATGGGGAGATGGGGAACCAGGTCGCGGCAGGATTCCACGCGGATGACAGGGATGGAACAGCATTCGGCAAAGTCTGCATCCCCCGGCCGTGGAGCTCCGAAGGTAATAACGGTGGGAACGGGAAGGGCGGGAAACAGCCGGGTGAGTTCGTAAGCCATAAGAATGGCAACCGCTCCGCCTTTACTGTGGCCGGTCATGTAAAAGTTGCGGGGGCGGAGGGCAAAAAAGGCTGGGAGCTGGGCGGCCATAGGTTCCAGCAGGGTATGAACGGAGGAGAGAAAGCCCTCGTGGACGCGGCCGCAGCCTTTTAAAGGGACCAGCCGTGAGCGAAAATCATTGGCCCAGTCCTCCGCCTGATTGGTGGTGCCCCGAAAGGCCATGATGAGATCATTCCGGGAAACATCATCCTGGGAGATGCCCATCAGACCGGCATCGATTTGAGAGGGTCCGCCGCAGAAGGTGTGGACGGGTCCGGAAAAGCCGGCCTGCCGGTAGAGACGGGCTGCCGGCAGAGACGGGGCGATTTCCCCGTCTTTCAGAATCAGCCCGGAAAGGGCGCAGGATGCCCACAGCCTGGAACAGAGAGAAGCAGAAAGAAACATTTAGATGCCTCCGGATTAAACCGATTAATACAGAATATTCCGCCGGAGCCCAAATGGACCTGAAGTGAATCGATTTGCCGGATACGGGGTAAAGTGAAAGAACAGCAAGAGAAAGAAGGGACAGATGATGGAGCGGATTTATGAAAAGATAAAAACCTATATGGACCGGGCAGTGGCCTTAAAGAGGGCCCTTGCTCTTTTTGAGTGGGACAATGAAACCCTTGCGCCTGTAAAGGCGGGGGAGGAAACATCCCGAATCATTGGAACATTGTCAGGCGAATATTATGGGATTATGACGGACCCATGCCTGAAAGAACTGACAGAGGAGTGGGGCGGGCAAATGCAGGAAGGGGAAATCCGGATGGCATGTGTCAGTCTGCTTCGGGAAGAGATGGAACGGCTGACGGCCATTCCCAGAGAAGAATATGAGGCCAATGCAAGGCTGACGGCAAAAGCGGGGGCAGTATGGGCAGAGGCCAGAAGAAAGAACGATTTTTCCATGTTTGCCCCTGTGCTGAAGGAAGTGCTGGGGTATCAGAAACGCTTTGCCCGGTATCAGGCGAAAGCGGGACAGAAGCTTTACAATGTCCTGCTGGACCAATATGAGAAGGGATTTGACATGGAGATCCTGGACGGATTTTTCGGCCGTCTGAAGAGCGAGCTGGTTCCGTTTCTGAAAAGGGTGATGGAGGAAGGCAGGCAGCCGGATGATGCTTTTCTGCAGGGAGATTACCCGGAAGAAAAGCAGGAGCAGCTGGCCCGCATGACGGCAGAGTATCTGGGCTTTGACTTTGAGCGCGGGGTCTTGGAGGTCAGTGCCCATCCCTTTACCACCAGCCTTCACAACCGGGATGTGCGCATTACCACCCACTATAAAGACCGGATGGACAGTTCTCTTTTTTCCGTCATTCACGAGGCAGGCCATGGGCTTTATGAAATGGGGATCGGGGATGAGCTGACTCTGACTGTGGCGGGAGAGGGAGCCAGCATGGGAATCCACGAGTCCCAGTCCCGTTTTTTTGAAAATATCATTGGAAGGAGCATGGCCTTCTGGAAACCCTTTTATCCCAGAGTCCGCAGCATTTTCCCGGAGCAGCTGGCAAATGTGACGACAGAACAGTTTGTGAGGGCGGTGAACCGGGTGGAGCCCGGGCTGATCCGTACAGAGGCCGATGAACTTACCTACAGCCTTCACATCCTGGTGCGCTATGAGCTGGAAAAGGCGCTGATCGAGGAGGATATGCCGGTGGAGCTTCTGCCGGAGGCCTGGGCCAGCCAGTATGAGGCGTATCTGGGAATCCGTCCTCAAAAAGATTCGGACGGTGTCCTCCAGGATATCCACTGGTCTCAGGGCTCCTTCGGCTATTTCCCTTCCTACGCCCTGGGCAGTGCATTTGCGGCCCAGATTTATGAGGGAATGAAAAAGAAAATAGATGTGGAGGGTGCTCTTGAGCGGGGAGAGATCGGAGTAATTGCAGATTATCTGCAAAAGAACATTCACCGGTACGGCAGGACAAAAACCAGCAGGCAGCTTTTGATTCAGGCTTCCGGTGAGGATTTTGAGCCCGATTATTATATTTCCTATCTGAAAGAAAAATATGGGAAGCTCTATGGTCTGAAAGAGGATTCATAGAAGCTTGCAGGGACACATATACTGATTGTGGATCAGATGGGAAAGGAGGGGAGGAGGGACGAAGCAGCGGGCGGTTTTGTGGGCCGCGGCTATGGGGCTGATGGTTCCGTATTTGACTACGTTAGCCTGGACCGGGACCATACATGGCGAGGAGATTCGCCTGGAGCAGTCGCGAACTCCTTCTTCCGGAAGGAGGATTTTGCTGGACCGCGGGAAAAGCGGGGTTTACGTGGATGCAGAGGAATATCTGCCAGGGGTGCTGGCTGGTCAGATTCCGGCGGATTTTGAGATGGAGGTATTAAAGGCCCAGGCTGTGATAGCCAGAACCTATATTTACAAGCAGATGGAAAAAAATGAGGACGGCATCTGGCAGGTGCCGGAGTCTGCGCTGGACCTGGATGTTCTGGAAATGCCGCAGATGAAAAAAATGTGGGGAAATGAGGCTTTTTTAGAGGATTATGGGCGCCTGGAGGAAGCGGTGCAGGCTACATCCGGTCAGGTGCTGAAATGGCAGGAGGCATATATTGATCCCATGTTCTGCCGGGCCAGCGCAGGCATGACCCGGCAGGGAGACGAAAACCATCCCTATCTTCATCCAGTGGACTGTCCGGGGGATTTAGAAGCAGAGGGATATCTGCAGCTGGTAAACTTCAGCAAAGGAGAATTTGCGGACCGGCTCAGCCAGATCCCCGGCGGGGATGGTGAAACGGTTCCTGCTGTGGAGGCGGGGCAGCTTCCGGACTCCATTCAGATTGTAGAGCGGGAGGAGGGCGGATACGTGACAAGCCTCCAGGTTGGAGAACGGATTTTTACCGGGGAGGAGGTGCAGTACGCTCTGGGACTTCAGTCCAACGCTTTTTCTTTCGTGCCATTTGAGGATGGAATACGGGCGGAAACAAAGGGGATCGGACATGGTTATGGCTTCAGTCAGACGGAGGCTAACCGCATGGCAGAGGAGGGATGGACGGCAGAAGATCTTCTCCTTCATTTTTATAAAAATGTTCAGCTGACTGCTGAATAAGAAGCGTCACTTTGGTAAGACTATTACCGAGGTGATAAAACGTGAAGGACAAGATGAACCAGATGCTGAGGGACAAGATGTTCCTCGTCATACTCGTACTTGGCCTGCTGACTATTGTAGCCGCAGCAGGCATCTTTACCATTCAAAGAGGAAGGGGACAGGAGTCCAGCCCGTATTTGGAAATGCCGGGACCGGACGTCATCGCCCAGGAGGAAACAAGCGGGGAAGCACAGGAGGAGCAGCAGATTGCCGGAGCTTCTGATGCACAGCCCCAGGAGGAAGAAATTCAGGTGGCGGAAGGAACGCTGCCGTCCGGCAATGCAGGAGATGACCTGGCGGCGGAAGCAGGAGCCGGGCAGGAAGCGGCCACACCGCTGGTGCTGGATTTTTCCGATTCCAGCCGTCTGTCCTGGCCGGTAAGGGGAAATGTGGTACTGGATTACAGCATGGAGCAGACGATTTATTTCCCGACCCTGGACCAGTACAAGTGCAATCCGGGAATTGTCATCCAGTCTGAGGTCAGCACCCCGGTAGCAGCTCCGGCAAATGCCAGGGTTCTGGAAGTTGGAAACAACGAGGAAATCGGAAATTATGTAACGATGGATTTGGGCAACGGATATGAGGCCATCTGCGGACAGCTGAAAGAAATTGAGGCCGTGGAGGGAGAATATCTGGAAGCCGGACAGATTCTGGGCTACGTGTCGGAGCCCACCAAATACTATTCCGTGGAAGGGGTCAACCTTTATTTCCAACTGCAGAAGCAGGGGGAAGCAGTGGACCCTCTGGATTACATGGAATAAAAACAGATTCCTTTTCTTTCAAAGAGGCCTCCGCCTTAATGAACGGAGGTCTCTTTAATATTTTTTGCTGCAAAAATACACAAAAAACAGGAAAAAATTTCAGATTTTTATAATAATTTGTTCACACAAGGTTAAGGAGAGCATGCTATAATAAAAAAGACCTGGAGAAAACAGGAGGCCAAAAAGCGCCCGCTTCGGGGAATTTGCAGAACGGCATCCGGAAAACCGGGAGAAGGATGCAGATGAAATCGATTGAAAACAAGAGGGGAAGAGGAGTTGAACGGATGAATATTTTGTTTTTTCTGACGCCAAAGAGTGAAGTTGCATACATAAACGAGGACGACACCATTCGCCAGGCACTGGAAAAGATGGAATACCATAAGTATTCTGCTGTACCGATCATCAGCAAAACAGGGAGATATGTAGGAACTCTGACGGAAGGGGACCTTCTCTGGGGGATCAAGAATCAGTTCAACCTGGATTTAAAAGGGGCTGAAAAGATTCCGGTAACCGCAGTCCGGCGCAGGTCGGACAACCGTCCGGTGAAGGCAGGAGAAGATATGGAGGACTTGATCGGAAAGGCGCTGAATCAGAATTTTGTGCCGGTTCTGGACGATCAGAAGTCTTTTATTGGAATTATTACCAGAAAGGATATCATCAAGTATTTATATCAGAAATGCCAGAATCTCCAGGAGAATTCCGAGAACGCAGCGGAAAAAAGCCGATTGTCCGGAATCTCCGCTGTACTGCAGGGGGATAAGGCGCTGGTACTTTAATTTAGACAGGAGGGGGCCGCAGATGACTGCGGTCCCTTTGCTGATGCCGTTCACCATTTTTTCACCACTCGGTCATAGACTGGTCACATATGGCTGTTATCATAAAGACAATCAAGGAGGAAATCCTTTTTACATATATGTTTCATTTTCTATTCCCCTTTTCAGCAGCTGCCAAAGCTGCTTTTTTTTGTGCCGCAGCTTTGGCAGGCACTCAGCCGGAATGGGTGTGTCCCTTGTGCTAGCTTTGGGAGGACTGAGTCCAGGAAGAAGGGTCGAAGGCCGGATTAAAGGCATAGAAATTGCGGCTGTCCAGTTTCTCCTGGGTGATGCGGAGAAGTTCCCCGAATCGCTGGTAATGAACCAGCTCCCGTTCCCGGAGGAACCGGATGGGTTCGCATACATCGTAGTCCCGGACCACGCGGAGGATATTGTCATAGGTGGAGCGGGCTTTCTGTTCTGCAGCGAGGTCTTCGTGGAGGTCCGTAATTACATCACCTTTGGACTGAAATTCACAGGCATTGAAAGGAACGCCTCCGGCGGCCTGGGGCCAGATGCCGGTAGCGTGGTCGATATAGTAAGGGCCGAAACCCTGGTCCACCAGTTCCTTGGCGCTTAAACCTCTGGTCAGCTGATGAATAATGGCGGCCACGATTTCCAGGTGGCCCAGCTCCTCGGTACCGATGTCGGTCAGAGTACCCTTGCATTCCTTGTAGGGCATGGCGTAGCGCTGGGAGAGATAGCGCATGGAAGCTCCCATTTCGCCGTCGGGCCCGCCATACTGACTCATGATAAACTGCGCCATTTTCGCATTGGGCTCTTTGATATTCACCGGAAACTGCAGTCGTTTCTCATATTTCCACATTAATTCATACCTCCTTCCCAGGGCCAGGGGTCGCTAATCCAGGACCAGTAAGCAGTATCGTTGTTTAAAGCAGCAATCAGCGGGCCAAATTGGGAAGAATAGGCATTCATAGCTTCCTTATAGGCAGTGGACATCTGCTGAAAATAGGCCAGAGCTCCTGGGTCGCAGGGATGGGTGTCCAGGAAAAGCTGGGCATCGTCCAGTGCAAAGCCGGCCCTGGTTACCTGCATCAAAAGAGTTTGACGGGAATCGGAATTTGTCATTTACTGCACCCCCCAAACGCGAATTTTAAGTCCAAATCAGGGAATATGGTTCCCTGAACCAGCCCCCGCTCAGGAGGATAGGTAGTCTGCCACTGCTGCCAGGGGACGTAGGCCATAGCAACAGGAAACTGCTGCTCCAGAACACCGGCAGCCGTTGAAGGGCAGTTCTCAGAGCCGGTATTCCAGGAAGGCATAGACTCCTGGGAGGGAGAGGGAAAAACGGAAGAATCAGCAGAACCTTCCGGAGCGAACATCTGGTCCATGGGATACATAGGAAAGTAGGGATAAGTGGCAGCATCCCATGTCTGGCTGCGTGAAAAAGCAGATGAAGGAGCGCCGTCCATAGGGCGGAATGTACGGTGGCCGCAGCACTGGCTCCTCACATCCATATAGGAATCCATCATGTGGAATCTCCTTTCAGTTGATTTTCTACTATAGTCTATGAAAAGAAAGAATGAGGGTGCAAAGAGAAGGGGATTTCTCCGGAAGAGGCAGGATGCACACTTTGTCTTACTGTCCCATATGATATAGTACAACCAACAAAAATCAAAGGAGATTAAAATATATGTGTTGCTGTAATTGTGGAAAATGCAGATGTAATTGTAACTGTGGATGTGGCTGCTGCTGTAATTGCAACTGCTGCTGCGGAAACGGAAACGGGAATGGAAATGGCAACGGAAACGGAAATGCCGGAAACGGCGGCTGCTGCGGCAATCGCTGGGACCCCTGCGCAGGGGTACGGAACAGAGCCTACCGCCGTGGGTTTAACAACGGATACTGGGCCGGCTACAATGACGCCACCTTCGGAAGACGAATTGCAGGAGCAGAAGAGGCTGCCGCTGGCGGCGGCTGCAATAGCTGCGGCGACTGAGTGCGAAAGCGCAAAATAGAAGTGAGGTGAAATGCGGGAGGGGAGCTTTCCTCTCCCGTTTTTTGGAATTTAATGCTAATGTAGTGGCGGCAGCTCCACCACCCTCCCTCCCAGCAGCTCCACCTCCTCCCTCTGATGGGTAGCCGCCACCAGCATCCGGCCTTCCAGCCGGTCCAGTACATACCGGATGACGTTCTTGCGCATATCGGCATCCAGGCCGGTAAAGGGCTCGTCCATCACTACGATCTGGGAGGGGGCAGTCATGGCGCGGCAGATGGCAACGCGCCGTTTCATCCCGCCGCTGAAGGTGTAAACCGGCCGGTCCAGGCAGTCCTCTGGCAAAAGAAGGGACAGTTCCCTTCTCAGCTCCTGCCTGGAAATGCCCTTTTGAGCTCCAAGGACCAGATTTTCCGTAGGGGAGAAAGCCTCGCACAGCCGGTTTTCCTGAAAAACAGCAGAGAATCTGGGAGGCTGCTTCAGAATGGTCTCGTTTTCCAGAAAGCAGATCTCTCCGTGGTCCGGCTGCTCAAGCCCAAGAAGAAGACGCAGAAGCGTTGTCTTGCCTGAACCGGAGGGGCTCATCAGGCACCAGGGCTGCCGCTCATCCAGTTCCAGATTCAAATCATTCAGGACAGGTGTCCCATCATAGGACTTGGAAAGATGGGAAATTTTAATCTTCATAGTAACTTCCTTCCCCTTTCTGTTCCTGCGGAGCAAGTTTTCCCAGGAAAAACAGAACTGCACGCTCGAAAAAGGCGCTGATTAAAATAATGACAAAGGTCCAGGCGAACAGTCCGGCAGTATCCAGATAGAGCTTGGAATAATACAGCTGTTCTCCGATCGAGGAGGAGGGCAGTCCGATGACCTCCGCCGCGATTCCGGATTTCCAGCTCATTCCAAGAGCGGTTCGGCAGCCGGTTTTCAGATAAGGAACCAGGGCCGGCAGATAAATCATCCGGATTCGGCAGGGAACGGAGGCGCGGAACACCTGGGCCATTTCCAGAAGTTCAGGATCTGCGGCTGACAGACCGGCTTTGGTGTTCACATAGATGATGGGAAGCACTACCAGAAAGGCGATCAGCACGGCCAGGTAGTTTGAACCAATCCAGATGAGAGCCAGAATTACAAAGGAGGCTACGGGTACGGAGCGGACCAGGACCATAAAGGGTTCCAGGATCTCTCCCAAAAGAGGAAGCCGCCAGGCGGCGCATCCCAGAAGAAGGCCGCAGAGAAATGCTCCGAAAAATCCCAGGCAGATTCGGCCGAAGGAGGCCGCGATGGTAGCCCAGAAGTCAGCCTCCTGAATCTGGAGAATAAGGGCCCGGACCATCTGGAACGGCCCTGTGAAAATGATGGAATTGTCAATGATTCCGGCGGCTAGCTGCCAGGCCAGAATCCAGAAAAGCAGAATGAATCCCCTTTGAATCCAGATGCGCTTCATCGCAGCTCCTTTCGCGAATTTGGAGAAACCGTAAATGGTTCAGGTTATTGTACGGGAAAACGTGGGCAAAAGTATACCCACGTTTTCTCATTTTGCCTGAAAGGCTGAAAAAATTATTGCTGTGCCGTATAGTAAAAGTCGTCTCCCGGAAGCTGTCCGCCTACAGATGCGGCATCCTGAGCATAGAGAACCTCCAGATATCCGGACAGGGCGTCTTTCATCTCCTGGCCGGTGATGCACACAATATTGCAGCGTGGCATTGCCTCCTTGGCGATGGCGGCTTTTTCCACGATCCCTGCATCTGCAACTAACTGGGCTGCCTCATCCGGATTGGAGGAGGTGTAGGAGGTGGATTCCTGGTGGTCCTTCAGGAACAGTCCGACTGCTCCCTCATGTTCCTCCAAAAACGCTCTGCGGACCAGCGTGACGCCGGTTACCAGCATGCTGCCGGTAGACTCGTTCAGCCGGTTCCACTCCTCGGTCAGGTCGATTACCTGCTTTAAATCCGGATTCTGAATGCAGGCCGCGGTAGCAAAGGGCTGGGGCAGAATGCCGATGGCCTGGGAATCTTCTTTCAAAAGGGAGGCCACTTCCGTGGCTTCGGATTTAAACTGCAGGTCTACATCGGAAGAGGTCAGGCCATTTTCTTCCAGCAGATAGTTTACTGTATATTCAGGGGTAGTGCCTTTTCCGGTCATATAGATGGTTTTTCCTGCCAGATCGCTGATGGAGGAGATGGAATCGTCGGATGCCACCACATAGAGAACGCCCAATGTGTTGATGTCCACAACTGCCACCTGTCCCTCTGTCTTGGAATAGAGAACGCTGGCCACATTGGCGGGAATCAGAGCGATATCCAAATCACCGGTGGCAATTTTGCCTACCAGCTCGTCTGCTGCTCCGGCCATGGTGAATTCATAGGTATTTT
>DWYS01000153.1 GCA_019118585.1 Candidatus Enterocloster faecavium
CCGAAGGTTCCGATTTTCTGCACGGAGTTGGCGTTGGTCAGCACAGTGGAAATCAAATCCAGCAGGATCGATACGCCGCTTCCCTTCCAGTAGCCCATAGGCAGTACCCTCCAGGTCTTCTCTATGGCCGCCGGGTCCGTGGTCAGGTTGCCATCCTCATCATAGCCCCCCGGCACCGGCAGCTGCTGGCCTTTAAGCTTCGCCTCCTCGATTTTTCCGTAGGAGAACTGGGACACGGCGCAGTCTACCACCACATGCTCCCCGTTGGACTTGGGCACCGCGTAGATGAAGGGGTTGTTTCCGATTTTCCGGTCCTTTCCTCCCCAGGCGGGCATGTTGGGCTGGGTGTTGGACCAGCAAATCCCAATGCAGCCCTGGTCCGCGGCCTGCCAGCCGTAGGTGCCGCCCCGCATCCAGTGGTTGTTGTTTCCAAGGGCTACCAAACCGATTCCACACTCCTTTGCCAGTTCGCAGGCCCGGTCCATGGCCCGCTTGGCATTTAAGGGACCGAATCCCCTGTGGCCGTCCCAGCGCTCGATGGCGCCGTGGGCCTCTACACAGGTTGCCACATTCTCCGGCTTGATTTCCCCTTTATCCAGGTAGGATACCACTCTGGGGAAACGGTTGATGCCGTGGCTGTAGATTCCGTCCAGGCTGTTCTGGGCGAACACGGTGGCAGCGTCTGCCGCCATCTCCTCATTAAAGCCCCGGCTGACCAGGACTTTCTTAAATGTATTAAATAATTCCTCGTAAGGGACTCGGATCATCACCACACCTTCTTTCCGTCACACCAGGCTTAACCTACAGCAATTTTTCCAAAACCTTCGGATTCGCTACATATTCTCTATGCATACGGTTTTCCAGAAACCACTCTGTCGGCAGCCACCAGGCCAGCCGTTTCTGCTCTTCAAACGATTCCTTGCCAAAATAAGCGCTGTGAGGCGTCAAAAGCACTTGGTCCATGGAAAGGAGCGGGCTGTCCGCCGCCAAAGGCTCCGTTTCGAATACATCCAGTCCGGCTGAGCCGATTTTCCCACTTTTCAATGCCTCTGCCAGGTCCTCCAAATCCACAATAGGCCCCCGTGAAATATTGATCAGCATGGAATCCGGCTTCATTTTTTCAAAAGCGGTACGGTCAAAAATATGCCTGGTTTCCTCTGTCAGCGGCGCGTGGATCGAGATAATATCCGCCTCCGCCAGAAGCTCTTCAAAACTTACGCACCGGACTCCCAGCGCTTTTGCAGCCTCCTTATTTACGTATGGGTCATACGCAATCACATTTGCCCCGAATCCATTTTTCATAATGGAAGCCAGACGATTGCCAGAGCCTCCAAGCCCAAACAATCCTACTGTCAAATGGTTCAGACGGCGCGGCTGCGGCCCTCTTCCCTTCATCCAGTTTCCGGCTCTCATCTGCCGGTCATACCATGCCGTATTTCTCAACAGGCCCAGAATCAGGGAAGAGGCGTGGAGCGCCAGTTCTTCTACACAGTATCCCTTCATGTAGAATACAATCTTTCCCAATTCCGCAGCCGCCTCCAGATCAATGGAATTGACACCAATCCCATATCGGACAATCCCCTTTAAATCGGGAAGCTGCTCCAGCGTCTTCCTGTCGAAAGGAGGATTACCGGAACACAGGGCCACATCCGCTCCCTCCAGAGCCTTTATCGTCAGCTGTGTATCATATTCATTTACCTGATGGAGCTCTGTTGAAATGCCCCGGGACTGGAATGCCTCCAGTTCCGGCGCAAACATCTCTTTTAAACCTTCCTCCGTCTTGCCCGTCTGGGCTAACTGCAGGATTGACACATGTCTGATCATTCCTCTTCTCCTTCCTCCATAGGACCGAATCCTTTCCCAAACATCATCAGGTACAGGAATGTAATAGTCCCGCAGATTCCCGCAATCTTACTGGCAACATCCAGTACCGTATCCGCAATCATCACAGAAAATGCCCCATTTCCAATGACAACGCATATCGCCTGAAGCAGTACAGATACTGTTCCCATGACCACGAATATGATCAAAGTAAGCATAAACAGGTTTTCTACAATTTTCTTCATACCGTTCTCCTTACATCACCAATTCTACTACAAGATAGGCAAAATTCCTACCCCCACCAGGGTTGCGATCACAAAACTTCCCGTTGTATATATAAACATCAGATCCTTAAAGCATTTCGATGGATCTTTCAGTCCACTGATACCGCTGGCAATTACCAGAGGAGTAGAAGCAGGCGGAACACATCCCTCTGTTGCCGCGAAGAGCAGCATGATCGTCAATGCCGTCGCAGGCCTGAGTCCCACGCTGGTCAATGCCACAAAACCGACACTTCCCATAGTTACCAGTGTTCCGGTAGAATTCAAGGGACCTGCGAGTATCAGAAGGATTACTCCTACCACCATAATAGTAACCAGGGCAGGCATGCTGCTGAGGTTGGCAAAAATTGCTTCCATTTCCGCTCCCAGCCCCAGTCTGGTCATTACTTCACTGCCTGCAAAGGAAAAGATGATGGTACCTCCAACTGCCGGGTAACTCATGATATCTCCTACAATAATTTCTCTCCACTTTTTCACTTCTGTGATCTTCGGGAGATACTTGCGGCCTTCCAGCACCGTGATCAGCACCAGCAGCGTCGGAATCCAGATCATCATGTCGATACTGCCGACCCCATCCTCGCCAAAAGGTCCTGCTGACAGCCACTCGGACACCGGTCCGCTGGTCAGGGCCAAGGGAATAAATACACCAAAGAAGATCAAAAGGGATTTCCAGCCAGTCCTGAGGGCTTCACTCAACGGCAGCAGGCTGGAGCGGTCTACCGCTCTTATCTTGTAGCGTTTTGTATAGTAAAATACAGTCAGCAGACGGTACGCCAGCACATACATACCGCCGCAGAGACAGGCAACATAGAGTGCGCCTGCTTCGCATTTCCCGGCAATTGCCGGCATTGCCAGCATGAGGAACATAGAAGTAGAAGGCGGAATGCTCATTCCCAGGGTTGCGTTACCCGTTACAATCGTAGTGGCCAGCTGATCGGAAAAGCCAGATTCCATCATCCAAGGAATGGTAATGGAGCCGGATACCGCCGCATTTCCGGAGCCGGAGCCGGATACCGCCCCCATCAGCGCACTTGCCATTGTAGAAACATATCCTGCTCCTCCCGGGATTCTTCCGAAAATAGAGTTTAAGATCGTCACCAGACGTTTGATAATTCCGGTCCGTCTCATCATCTCTGCCATAAAGCAAAAACAAATAGACGGATACATCACTTCATTTATAATTCCCGCCTTCAGGGATTCTACCGCATAGGAGGGGATGTTCCTTCCTGCCAGTAAAAGGCTTGCCAGCCAAGCCAGACACATAGACCAGGCTATATTGCGTTTAAATCCCACGCTGGCAATAATCGTTACACCTACAAAGATAATCAACGAAATGATACCAGGACCTATTAATCCCATAACCTTTCCCCCTTATTTCTGAAATCCTATGGCTCTTCTGTCAGATGCAGCTGCGCAAATACCTCCTCAAATGTCTGGAAGGTAATCGTACCATCCTTTTTTGCCACCTCCCGGCGGGCATCCTCCTCGTCCTCTCTCTGTTTGGTTCTTCTGTAAACCTCTTCTGCCATCTGACGGGGTACACAGACCACGGAGTCATTGTCTGCAAAGATCAGATCTCCCGGATTTACCAGTACACCGGAGATCGTAATCGGATGATTAATATATCCTCCCACTGCTTTTGTGCTCTTCTTCACTCCAATTCCTCTGGAAAATACAGGAAAGTTGATTTTTCTCATCATCATGGTATCACGGACACTCCCGTCAATGACCAGTCCTACAGCGCCCATGGTCTGAGCTGCCGTACTCATGATTCCGCCCCACATTCCTCCTGATTCCAGGAATCCATCACATGTGATCACCAAAACATCCCCCGGCTTTACCATTGTGATTGCTTTATGTAAAAGAAGATTATCTCCCGGTCTGGCACTTACTGTCAAGGCGGTACCGCACAGACGGCTTCCCGGCCATACCGGGCGTATATCGTGATTGAACGCGCCGTTATGATCCATGCATTCATTGATAGACGCGCTCTCTTCTAGTTCTGAAAATTTTTTCACCAGTTCCGGTGAAACTTTCTCATAATGTTTGATGATATCATACATAATCTGATTCCTCCTTTTTATGTGTTTGAAACTATTTTTAATATACACGAACATTTTTTATTTGTAAATATCATTTTTGCACATTTATATCACTATTTTTTGTATATTTTGCATATTTATATTTAAAAATATTTTTATATATAAGAATATTTTTTCAATCCTATTTACTTTTTCACGCTGCCTTGATACAATGGGGTATATAAATACGCAGCCAATTATCATGTCCCAGGTTTTGGCAGTTTCCTTTTAAAATCTGCCCCATTCAGATGAACGAACAATCCTTTTCCGCATCCGCTTACAACGATACAGAGATTTCCTATAAGATCCAGCAAAAATACTCCTCTATGAGTGAAGGGGAACGAAAAGTAGCTGATTATCTTCTCAGCGCCTTCCATTCCCCTTCTCTGCCCAATATCAATGAACTGGCCGATTCTGCTCAGACCAGCATCTCTACTATCGTCCGTTTCTGCAAAACTTTAGGCTTCAGCGGATATTCGGAGTTTAAATATCATTATCAGAAAGGGGTTCCGGCCCCTTTGGGCGGTGATATCCAGCTCTCCAGCTCAGATTCCATCTCCGCCATCAAAGAAAAGGTGGGGAATTTCACGCAGCAGGCCATCTGGCAGTCTATTTCCACCATCAATAACACTCAGTTGGAAGAGGCAATCACCGCCGTTTCATACGCAAGGCAGATCATGATCTGCGGAGAAGGCAGCGCCAGCGGGATTGCCGCCTTAGCCGCCAACGCATTTATGTGCCTAGGGATTCCCAGCTGCTATATTCCGGACGCTCTTACGCAGCTCCGCCATGCCTCTTTTTTAGAAAAGAATGACGTAGTGATCGGAATCACAAACGATGGCTATATCAAAGATGTTGTAGATACTCTTATGCTGGCTCGCAGCAAGCATGCTACCACTATATGTATTACAGGCCGGTCCGATTCCCTGGTAACGAAATATTCCGATATTGTTCTGTATACAACTTTGACAGATAATCAGAGTCCTCTGGACCTGCCCATCACCTCAATCTGTCAGCTGATCATCCTCCACCTGGTACAGGTAGGCCTCATGGCACGTAACCCCCAGCTCTCCGGCCAGTACGCCCGGCATCTTCAGGCGCTGTCTGATCGGAAACGCTACGACTACAGTGTGGAACACGCAGTGGAAGGGCGGATTCGCTAAAGATCAGGAAATCGCTCCAAAGAAACCGGCGGCCTGCAGTCAAAAAACAAACTGCACGCCGCCGGTTTTTCAAATTATATGATTGGAAAATTAGATGAAAGCAACTTTACCTCTCCGGATTCACATCATCTGCAATCCGCACCACAACCTTCATATACTCCCCCGGATTCTTCTCGATATCCACAATGGTATCCGGTGCTTCCTCGATGGTCACCACCTTGGTCAGGATTTGATTCATATCCACCTTCTTGGTGTAGATTAAATCCAGCGCCTCCTCAAACTCCCCTGCGCTGGTCCTGGCTCCCCGGATATCGATTTCCTTTTTGGTAATCATGTCTGTGGGGATGGAAGTCTCCTTCTTGGGCCAGCCGGTCAGGGTAATACGCCCTGCATTGGATACATAGTCCAGGGTACTGCGGATAGCAGAGTTGGCTCCGGAGCACTCCATCACCTGCTGGGCCATCTGGCCTCCGGTGATTTCCGCGATTCTTTCCGCCGCGTCCTCCTTGCCGGAGTTGATCACATGCTCAATTCCAAGGGACTTGGCGAAATCCAGACGTTCCTGCACCAAATCCAGGAGAATGGCGTGACCGCCGTAGGCCTGGGCCACCATTCCCGCTGCCAGGCCGATGGGGCCTGCTCCGATGATGGCACAGTACTCTCCCGCCTTAAAGCCTCCTCTGTGGATTCCATGAAGGGAAATAGTCAAGGGCTCCGCCATAGCCGCCTCCTCCCAGGTCATCTTCTCCGGGATCTTCACCAGAAGGTCCGCCGGATGGGTGAAATATTCGGCCATTCCTCCGTCTACGTGAACCCCCAGCACCTTTAAATCCGTGCAGCAGTTGGTCCTTCCGATGCTGCACGGATAACAGTGGCCGCAGTAAATGTAGGGGTCTACCACCACCCGGTCCCCGGGCTTGATGCCGTTCTTATTGTTTTCCGGAATGGACTCCACCACGCCGGCCAGCTCATGACCGATAATCCTGGGATAGGTGACCAGTCCGTTGGTTCCCCGGAAGGCCCCGATATCGCTTCCGCAGATTCCTGCGGTAACAATGCGGATTAAGGCCTCGCCTTCCTTAGGTACCGGCTTTTCCGTCTCAATGCAGGCGATGTTCCAGGGCTTTGTCAATTTTACTGCTTTCATTTCTTATCTGTTCTCCTAGCCGATTTTTCTTTTCAGATTTTAATAACTTACTTATGATACAATTCTAAAATTGTTTGATCTGCTCCCAGACTTCCTCAATCACCGGAATTCCGTTCTTCTGATTGTCTTTTCTGGTCCCGATCTCAATCTCTCCGGGATAGAACACCTTTCCTCCCTCGGTTACAGGCACGGAAGAATGGATGTCTTCAATCAGCTCGTCCACAATCCGGTCCGTCACATCCGCACTCTGGAATTTGCCGGGGTCTATGGCAATCATGATCTGGGACAGGCCCACCTCATCCCCGAAGGTTCCGATTTTCTGCACGGAGTTGGCGTTGGTCAGCACAGTGGAAATCAAATCCAGCAGGATCGATAC
>DWYS01000154.1 GCA_019118585.1 Candidatus Enterocloster faecavium
AATTATAGAGTATAATTAAGACTCGGAGAGCACTCAACATTCCTCGATAGCTCAGTCGGTAGAGCAAACGGCTGTTAACCGTTGGGTCGTAGGTTCGAGTCCTACTCGGGGAGCTTTTTCTTTATTAAATTGCGGCCCCATGGTCAAGCGGTTAAGACATCGCCCTTTCACGGCGGTAACAGGGGTCCGAATCCCCTTGGGGTCATTTAAAATGTTTATATGGCGACATAGCCAAGTGGTAAGGCGTGGGTCTGCAACACCCTGATCACCAGTTCAAATCTGGTTGTCGCCTCTCTCTAAAAGCCTCGAAAACCTTTCATCAAGGTTTTGGAGGTTTTATTTTTGTAATTTATTCGGCAGGAGGTGAATGAGATGAGGATACTGTTGATTCGGCACGGGGACCCGGACTATGAGAATGATACATTGACTGAGAAGGGACGCAGAGAAGCGGAGCTTCTGGCGAAGACGGCAGATGATTTAAAATTGGGAAGCTGTTTTGTCTCTCCCTTGGGAAGGGCCAGGGATACGGCGGCCTGCTGCCTGGAACGGACAGGACTGACAGCGCAAACCCTGGACTGGCTGGAAGAATTTCCGGCAAAGCTGGATTTAAATTTATATCCGGAGATGAGAAAAGCTTACCAGAATGTCCGTATGAAGGATGGCGTGTATCTTCCGCGGTGTGTCTGGGACATGCTCCCGGCATATTGGACAGCGCATGAGGAGTATTTTGACCGAAAAAAATGGAGAGAGTCGGAAGTGGCCCGCTGTTCGGACCTGGTACAGAAATACGATGAAGTGATTCATGCATTTGATGAATTTTTGGAAAGATATGGATATGTAAGGGAAAAGCAGGTATATCGGGTAAGAAAAGCTTCCGAGGAAACCGTTACATTTTTCTGCCATTTTGGCATCACCTGCGTGCTCTTGTCCCATTTGTGGAATGTTTCACCTTTTATCCTGTGGCATGGCCTGGCTCTTGCCCCTACATCTGTTACAGAGGTGGTCACGGAGGAGCGTCAAAAGGGGATCGCCAGCTTTCGCGGGCTCAGACTGGGAGATATTTCCCATCTGTACGCAGGACATGAGCCGGCTTCCTTTGCGGCCAGGTTCGCAGAGGTTTACGATAATATGGAACAGAGACATTGAGCATGCTGGCAAACGGCAGCATGGAAGAGCCCTGATTGGACGTTCTGTTTTGAAAACGGAGACGGACAAAAAAGGCTCTTTTTTTTGTATTTAAACGTGCAGCAAAATAGGAAATGGGAGCCGGAACCAGGAGGATATCCAGGGAAAATGAATCTGCAAAAGGGAAAATAGAGACAGAAATTTCTGTTAAAATACTATTTTTTCAGGCGGATCTGACCGATATTTTTATGAAAAATGGCATATAATGATGAATATGCCGCATGGCATTTTGCCGCCAATGATACGCGGGCCGTTCCCTGCTGATGTAACCCTGAAACACCGGGGGCTGACGTTCGTATCATATGATCGGATCAGGAACGAAACGAGGACAGCAAAGGAGGAAAAACATGCCAATTAATGTAACCAGTGAAATTGGAAAGCTTAAAAAGGTAATGCTCCACAAGCCTGGAGTTGAGCTGGAACACCTGGTTCCGGAGGAGCTGGAGCGGCTGTTGTTTGACGATATACCATATTTGAAGACGGCCCGCAGTGAACATGACTTTTTTGCCCGGCTTTTAAAGGACAATGGGACGGAGGTTGTGTACCTGGAGGATTTGATGGCCGAAGTTTTAAAGCTGAAGCCGGAGCTGAAGGAAACGTTTGTGCGGCAGTTTATTCAGGAGGGCGGAAGTACCGCCAACAAGTTTTCCGATCAGCTGTATGAGTTCCTTATGGATATTGAGGACGAGAAAGAGCTGGTATTAAAAGCAATGTCGGGTGTAGGGATGAGCGAGCTGAAGTCAGCGGTGAAGAGTCCGCTGGCAGATTTGGTGAAAAAGGGAGGGCGTTTTATCATGGACCCCATACCGAACCTCTATTTTACCCGTGACCCCTTTGCCACCATCGGAAATGGCGTGAGCCTGAATCAGATGTATTCCAAGACTAGAAGAAGGGAAACTATTTTCGGGCAGTACATTCTGGAATATCACCCGGATTTTGCCGGCACTCCTTTCTACTATAAGAGAACGTATCCCTTTGCCATTGAGGGCGGTGATATCCTGAATCTGAGCAGGAGGGTGCTGGCAGTCGGGATTTCCCAGAGGACAACACCGGAAGCCATTGAGGTGCTGGCCCAGAATATTTTTAATGACCGGAACAGTGAGATCGAGACGATCTTGGCTCTGGATATTCCAAGTGTCCGGGCCTATATGCATTTGGATACGGTATGTACGCAGGTGGACTATGATAAATTTACGATCCATCCGGGGATTCTGGGAAGCTTGAGCGTCTATGAAATCTGCAGGGGGAGCCACAAGGATGAGCTGCAGGTAACAGAGCTGGACAACTCCCTGCCGGCCATTTTGGCAGCCCATCTGGGGCTGGACCGTGTCACTATGATCCACTGCGGGGGAAAGGACCGCATTGCTTCAGAACGGGAGCAGTGGAATGATGGCTCCAACACTCTGTGCATTGAGCCGGGCAAGGTGGTGGTCTATGACCGGAATTACATTACCAACCGGGTGCTGGAGGAGAACGGGATCCAGGTCCTGGAGATGCCAAGCTCCGAGCTGTCCAGAGGAAGAGGCGGCCCAAGATGCATGAGTATGCCTCTGGAGCGGGAGGAGATTTAAGGGGGGCTGTTTTCCGTCCCCTTTGCAGGCTTATAAAATAACATATACCACAAAAAGGAGAGAGAACAATGGGAGTCAATATTCGCGGAAGACATTTTTTAAAGCTGTTGGACTATACGCCCCAGGAGATCCGGTATCTGCTGGATTTATCCAGGGAATTTAAAAATATGAAGAGAAACGGGGTGCCTCACCGGTATCTGGAGGGAAAGAACATTGTGCTCCTGTTTGAAAAGACTTCAACCAGGACCCGCTGCTCCTTCGAAGTGGCAGGAAGAGACCTGGGGATGGGCGTGACTTATCTGGATCCGGGCAGCAGCCAGATGGGAAAGAAGGAGAGCATTCCGGATACCGCCAGAGTCCTCGGCAGAATGTACGATGGGATCGAGTACAGAGGTTTTGATCAGGAGATCGTGGAGGAGCTGGCAAAATACGCAGGGGTTCCGGTCTGGAACGGCCTGACGGACCAGTTTCATCCCACCCAGATGCTGGCGGATCTGCTGACCATGGAGGAGAAGCTGGGACATTTGAAGGGGCTGAATTTCACCTTTATGGGAGATGCCAGAAATAATATGGGAAACTCTTTAATGGTGGCATGCGCCAAGATGGGGCTGAATTTTACAGCTTGTGCTCCCAGGGAGCTGTTCCCGGCCCAGTGGCTGGTGGATGAGGCGAAAAAGATCGCGGCGGAGAACGGCTGCACCGTGCGTCTGACCGAGGATGTGGAAGAAGGAGCCAGGGATGCGGATGTGATCTACACCGACATCTGGGTATCCATGGGCGAGCCGGACGAGGTGTGGGATTCCAGGATCAAGCTGCTGAAGAAATATCAGGTAAACCGCGATGTGATGAAGCTTGCCAAGCCGGAGGCCCTTTTTATGCACTGCCTGCCGTCCTTCCACGACACCAAGACGACCATCGGCGCTCAGATCGCGGAGAAATTTGGAATTACCGAGATGGAAGTAACGGACGAGGTCTTTGAGTCCAAGCAGTCGGTTGTGTTTGACGAGGCGGAAAACCGCATGCACACGATTAAGGCGGTTATTTATGCAACTCTCTGCTAAGGGAGGGGTAAGATGAGCAGAAGAAAAAAGAGGATTGTGGTCGCCCTGGGGGGAAATGCCCTGGGAAACACGCCGGAGGAGCAGGTACGCCAGGTGCGTTCTGCTGCTGAAATTATTGCGGATCTGGCGGCGGAGGGCCACGAGCTGATCATTGGCCATGGAAATGGTCCTCAGGTGGGTATCATCAATTCTGCCATGGACTATGCGGCTTCCAGCGGCCCCCGAACACCGTATATGCCGTTTCCGGAGTGCGGTGCTATGTCCCAGGGATTTATCGGCTATCATCTCCAGCAGGCCCTGCAGCAGAGTCTCCTGAAACGGAATCTGGGGAAAACGGTGGTCAGCGTAGTGACCCAGGTGCTGGTGGACCGTCAGGACCCGGCCTTTCAGAATCCCACCAAGCCCATTGGAAATTTTTGTACCAGAGAAGAAGCAGAAAAACTGGAAAAGGAAAAAGGCTACACCTTTATGGAGGATGCCGGGCGGGGATACCGCCGGGTGGTGCCGTCCCCTGAGCCGAAAGCAATTGTGGAATTAAGCGCGATTCGGAAGATGGTCCAGAGCGGGCTGATCGTGATCGCCGTGGGCGGAGGCGGAATCCCGGTTGTGGAGGAAGCGGACGGCCTCCATGGGATCGATGCGGTAATCGACAAGGACATGTCCAGCAGCAAGCTGGCCCGGGAACTGAAGGCGGACGTGCTTCTGATTTTAACCGCTGTGGACCAGGTGTACATTCATTTTAACAGACCGGACCAGAAGGCGTTGGAGCAGATTACGGCCCGGGAAGCCCAGGACTATATCAGCCGGGGAGAGTTTGCCAAGGGAAGTATGCTTCCCAAGGTGGAAGCCTGTCTGGAATTTGTGAAGGCCCTGCCGGGGAGAACAGCGATTATCACTTCGCTGGAAAAGGCACAGGAGGCCCTTCACGGGAAGGCCGGAACCAGGATCTGCTCCGAGCAGGCAGAATTTGACTACGCTCCCCTGGAGATGGACAGCGTGGTTTATGATGTAAATGCAAGCTAGGATTTACATATGGAAACAGTCCGGGATATCGGAGAATACGAATAAAAACAACATTGAAGGAGGAAAAATTTATGGCATTCGAAATACCCAAATATTATGCGCCGGATTTTACCCAGGAACAGTTTGTAAACGCTCCTGATGTGTCTTATGCAGAGGTGGACATGGACGGCGTGGCGCCGGACAATTATCACAGTACATCCATGTATCCGGAGTATTTTAAAATCAATGGGAAATGGGTGCTGGCCGAGGAGAGCCGCATGGATTCCAGCGTGGTGATCTGCGATGACGGTCATTTGGCCGTGGTGGAGAACCGCAACCTGAAAAAGGGAGACAAGGTGATCCTGGGGCGGACTGAGCGGTGCGAGGAGGGCATCTATATGCACTGCAGCGGATTCCAGGTTCCCGGAGAGCATATGGATGACCAGTTTGTATTTCGTCAGGGCAGAAGCCGGGAAACTTCCTATGCCAGAGATTATGACCGGCTTTTTGAGCTTTTGAAATATGAGAAGGAGCACGGAAATATTGTATGGGTTATGGGACCTGCATTTGCCTTTGATGCCGATGCCAGAGCTGCCATGCAGGCCCTGGTGGAGAATGGATATGCCCATGGGCTGCTGGCCGGAAATGCCCTGGCTACCCATGATCTGGAGGGGGCCCTTCTGCACACTGCACTGGGACAGGACATTTATACCCAGGTATCTCAGCCCAATGGCCACTACAACCATCTGGATGTGATCAACAAGGTGAGACGGAGCGGTTCCATTCCTCAGTTTATCGAGGATTACAAGATTGACAATGGAATCATGTACAGCATCGTAAAGAATCAAGTTCCCTTTGTACTGACCGGCTCTATCCGTGACGACGGCCCCCTGCCGGAGGTGATCGGAAATGCCTACGAGGGGCAGAGCGCTATGCGGAATGTGGTGAAGAAGGCTACCACGGTCATCTGCCTGGCTACCATGCTTCACACCATTGCCACAGGAAACATGACGCCTTCCTTCCGGGTGCTGGAGGACGGAACCATCCGTCCGGTATTCCTGTATACGGTGGATGCAGATGAGTTTGTGGTCAATAAGCTGCTGGACCGGGGAAGTCTCTGTGCGACCACGGTGGTAACCAATGTACAGGATTTCATCACCATTGTGGCGAAAGGGCTGGGCGTGATGAAGTAAAAAATGGAAATAGAAAAGAGTTGAAAGATCCGGACAGGATGCCGGGCGAAAGCCGGGGATCCTGTCCGGATCTTTTTGTTATGGATGCTCATTTTGGGATGAACGGAGAAGGCGGTTGGCGATTTCATCGCCCATCTCATCAGTGGAGATATCAGCAAAACCTGGAATGGGCAGCTCCGGGGTTGTGAGCCGGTCTTTTATGACGGATGCTGCTACATGGGAGAGAAGAGCTGATAAATCCGGGCGGCTGCAGCTGTACATGAGAAGAAGGCGGATCGCATCCAGAATTCCAAGGGGGTGGACGATATTCTTTCCGGCAATCTCCTCGCAGGAGTGATGGAGCTGGTTAGGAGTATACAGCCCTCTTTTGTCTGCAGCCAGCTCGGCGCTGCCGAAAAGACAGGGGGCTCCGGTCAGCTGGGTCAGTTCATCAGACAGAATATCTCCAAAAACATTGCTGGTTACAATGACGTCAAAGGCTCCCGGATTTCGGATCACCTCCATGGAAGCATTGTCAATGTACTGGTGAGTCAGGGAAATGTCCGGGAAGGAGCGGGCGTATTCCGTAATGGTTTTTCTCCAAAGAAGGCTGGAGGCGAGGACGTTGGACTTGTCCAGGCTGGCCACTCTCTTATTTCTATGCCGGGCGAGGTGAAAGGCAATTTTTGCTGTAAACCGAACCATATATTCGCTGTAATATTCCAGATCCCCTGCACTTTTTCCCTCGTTTTTAATAGTGGTGGGGTGAGCGGGGCTAAACATGCCGCCTTGGAGGTCCCGGACCACGACCAGATCCATACCGTTGGTTAAATAAGATTCCTTTAAGGGAGACAGGCAGGCCAGGCCGGGATAAATTTTCAGAGGACGCAGATTGGCGCAGACCCGGAAGGCGCCCCGGAGCTGGAGAAGCGCCTGCTCCGGCCGTTTGGAGGGAGGAAGGCTCTGGTAACGCCTGGAACCGATATTTCCCAGAAGAACGGCCTGGCATCGGAGCGCTTTTTTTAGAGAAGCAGAAGGAAGGGGGCAGCCAAAAGCCTCGATCCCGGGACCGCAGGCGGTCAGGATCTCCAAATGAAAAAAGTGTTCGGAACAGGCGGAAAGAGCGTGAAAAATTTTCACGGCCTGCCGGATTAACTCAGGTCCAACTGTATCTCCTGGGATCAGGGCGATGGAATAATCTGCCATAGGGATGCCTCCTGCAATTTTATTAGAATGGATAAAATGGAAGTTAAAATATGATATATATTAACGTATTTAACGAACAAAAGTCAAGAGCTAAACGAGAGAAAAAAATAAAAAGGTGAACGATAAACGGGGGATAGCAGGGAAATAAGATGGAAAAAAGGAAAAGGATTGAACATAATACACAAAAAGCATGTGGGAAATACGGGCGTTTTTCTGGTGATATGCGCAAAAAGGAGATAAAACGTTAAAATCTGGAAAAGGATTGACAATAAAGTTAATTTAACTCATAATGAAGTTAAATTAAAAGTTAAAAAGGAGGCAAACATGGGATTTCGGTTTTTTTTATCCAAGGAAAACGGACCTCAGGAAGAGAAACCCTACGGACAGGGTCCTGCCAGGCCTGTTGGAATAGTAAATGTAGATTTGAGAGATGGCCAGCAGTCTCTGCTTGCGACCAGAGTATCCACAGAAGAATTTGTTCCGATCTTGGAGCGGATGGATCAGGTCGGTTACCAGGCCATTGAGTGCTGGGGCGGAGCAACCTTTGATGCCTGCGTCCGCTTCCTTTCAGAGGACCCCTGGGAACGTTTGAGAACTTTCAAGGCACATTTTAAGAAAACTCCCCTGCGCATGCTGCTTCGGGGACAGAATCTGGTGGGCTATCAGCAGTACCCGGATGACGTAGTAGAGAAATTTGTGGAGCTGGCAGCAAAAAACGGAATTGATATTTTTGAAATTTTCGATGGAATGAACGATGTGCGCAACACGGAGGTGGCTGTGAGAGCAGCTAAAAAGCAGGGAAAAAAGGTAGCCGCCTGTCTGGCGGTATGCCAGAGCCCGGTCCATACGGCGGAGCGGTATGTGGAATATGCCAAAGAATATGCCGGATTAGGAGCAGATATGATTTATCTGGAGGATATGGCAGGGATGTTCCGTCCAAACCAGATTTTTGAGCTGGTAACGGCAATGAGGAAGCAGCTCTCAATCCCGATCCATTTTCATGGACACTGCGCAGGCGGAATGATGGATTTGGAATACTGGGAGGCTATCCGGGCTGGAGTGGCGACCATCGATGTGGCTACCTCGGCTCTGGCCTGGGGAACATCCCTTCCGCCGGTGGAAACCTTTGCCTCCGCCTTGAAAGGAACCTGTTTTGACCCAGGTTTTGATTTGGATCTTCTGAAGGAGATCAATGACTATTTTCTGGAACTGAGAAAAAAACATTCGGATACTCTCAGCGCTTTTGTGGGTGTGGACAGCGGCATCAGCCAGCACCAGATCCCAGGAGGCATGATGTCCAACCTGGAAAGCCAGTTAAAAGAGATGAAGGCTGAAAACCGGATGCCGGAAATTCTGGAGGAGGTTCACCGGGTAAGAGCTGATATGGGATATCCGCCCCTTGCAACACCCTTTGCCCAGATGGTAGGCTCCCAGGCTACATTTAATGTACTGATGGGAGAACGGTATAAGATTCTTTCAAAAGAACTGAAAGCCTATGTGGGAGGAAAATATGGACGCTCCCCCGGCCCCATCAGCCAGGAACTGGTCCAAAAGGCCGCCTTGACGGAGCCGCCTGTTACACAACGCCCTGGCGCCCTGTTGGAACCCGGCTGGGAAAAGGGCAAAACAGAGGCATATGGAAAGGGGCTGGCAGCCTGCGAGGAGGATGCAATGACCTACATTCTGTTCCCTGCGGTTGCGGAACCATTCCTGAAGAGAAAGAGAGGACTTGCATGAAACGAGATAAATATCTGATTTTAAACACAGGCTCCACCTCCACAAAGGTTGCGGTATATACCGTGGAAGGGGAAAAAATCTATGATAAAACGGTGGACCATCCGGCGGACCAGCTGCTAAAATATCCCACCATTCAGTCTCAGTATGAGTTCCGCTGTCAGCAGCTGGAGGAAACCATAAAAGAGAGCGGCTTTTCCCTGAAGGAGATGGCTGCTATCGGAGCCAGAGGAGGGGCATTGATCCCGATCTATGAAGGCGGCACTTATCTGGTGGATGACTATATGTGTCAGGCCTTTATTGATTCTCCGGTGCAGCATGCCGCCAATCTGGGGGCACAGATTGCAAAGCATTTCGGGGATATGGAAGGGATTAGAGCTTATATTGTGGATCCGGACGTTATTGATGAGATGACGCCCATAGCACGGGTATGCGGTCTGAAAAATGTGGAGCGCAGTGCCCAGTGGCATGCGTTAAGCTCCAAGGCGGTTGTGCGCAAGGTGGCCGGAGAGCTGGGAAAAAAGAGCGATGAAATTACCGCTATTGTCCTTCACATCGGCGGCGGTGTCAGCGTTGCCCTCCATGTAAATGGAAGGACGGTGGATGTGAACAACTGCATGCACGGGGATGGGCCTTTTTCGCCAGAACGTGCAGGGCTTCTGCCCAGCATCGAGGTTTTAAACCTGGTTTTTAAGAGGGGGATGAATCTGGATGAGGCAAAGCGGGAGCTGGTAGGAAGGGGAGGGCTGGTGAGCCACCTGGGAACCAGCGATGCCCGTAAGGTGGAGGAGATGATTGCTCAGGGAGATGAATATGCCCGGCTGGTGTATCACGCTATGGCCTACAATTTTGCAAAAGGAATCGGAGCCCTTGCGGCTGCAGCCGGAGGAAAAGTGGATGCCATCGGAATTACAGGAGGACTGGCCTACCCTAAAATGCTCATGGACTGGGTAAAGGGATATGTAGGTTTTCTGGCTCCGGTGTTTATCTACCCGGGTGAATGTGAAATGGAAGCAATCTTTATGGGCATCCGACGCGTGGAAAAAGGAGAGGAGGAATATAAACTTTACCGGAAAAAGGAAAGGCCGCCCATTTGGGAGCAGCCTGTGGAGAAAGAACCGTTTCCGGGATAAATTTTGTTTAGAAGGAATCCCTCAGGACAATGGAGGAGGAGAGCTCCACCTGCTGGGGAGCGGTGAGGCCTTTGTTGAGGATTTCAATTAAAAGCCGGGTTCCCTGATTGGCAAGACCGGCTGTGGAGATGTCGATGACGGACAGAGGTGGATTGGAATACTTTGTCAGTTCTGTGCGTTCAAAACCGTAGCTGAAAATGGCGCAGTCCTCCGGAATCTGGAGGCCTGCCTGCTTTAACCCCTTTAAGATTCCGAAGGCCTGCAGGTCGGTGGAGGCAAAAATTATGGGCGGGCGTCCGGGATAGGACAAATACTCTTTGGCAGCCGTGATCCCTCCTTCGATGCTGTCCTCTGTGATGATCTGAAAGTCGTTTGGCATCTGGATCCCTTTTGTCCGGCTGGCCTGGATGAATTCGGAAAAACGGGAGTTAGTGGCAATGTACTGGGTCTGACTGCGAACGGTACACATGGAGCGGTATCCCTTTTCCCATATTAACTCGGCAGCCTGTTCGCCGGTCTTGGCGCTGTCAATGTAAACTGCATGGTAGGCAGGCAGCCGCCGGTTGATGAGGACCACCGGGACCTGGGGCGTGACGCCCTGGAGATACTGGATATCAGCAGCAGAGGCGTTGGCGATTAAAAATCCGCGGTACTGTTTTCCGCAGAGGACCCGTTTGTGCATGTACAGCTGATTGCTGCGGTAAGGGCGCAGAACATAATTGTAGTCTGCATCGGAGCCTGTTTCCAGAATGGCATTCTGCATACCGCTCATGAAAGAGCCCAGAAGGTTGGGGTGAAATTCAATAGACCAGAAGAGCGCGATGGTCTTCAGAGGCCGGTCCTCCGGAGAAAGCTGGGCTTTTTTGGCAGAGGAGGGGACATAGCCTGTTTCTGCGATAGCCTGTTCAATTTTATGCTGGGTTTCCAGGGAAACTCGTCCATGGGACTTTCCGGTGACATAGAGAGACACTGCGGCGATGGAAACACCGGCCAGGGCCGCTACATCTTTTAACGTTGCCATATGGGATTTCTCCTTTGAAAGAATCTGAACTTGATGACTTGATTATAACAAACTCAAAGAAAAAAGAAAAGCGTAAAGCTGAAAAAGAGTTAAAAACAGAATTGAAAAGTTAAAATATAAGTTAAACACAAAAAACAAATATGGATATATTGCACAAAAAATAGAAAAACATACTGATAAAACCACTAAAAATAGTTAAATAGATAGAACGGATTGACATTAAAACATAAAAATATTATTTTAAATACATAAAAATAAGTTAAAAACGAAAAAGGGGGAATCGGGATGAAGGAAACGCGTCCGGAGAAAGTGGAAAAAGCCCGCCAGGTACTGGAGGAATTAAAACAGCTGAGGGGGGGAAGCGTGATATCCGCCCACAAGCGCATGGCAAATGACCCGGAACTGCTGGAGACCTTTACCTATAATTTTCAGCACTGCAAATCCGGTCTGAAGCACCTGGAACCTAAAACCGTGGAACTGCTCCTGCTGGCATTGGGCTGTGCAAAAGGAGCGTCTACCACCATTAAAGTACATGGAAATCAGGCGTATCAGAAAGGAGCTTCCATTGAAGAAATCGGTGAGGTCCTGCGGCTGGTAATGTTTTACTGCGGTGCAAGTGCAGTTTTGAATATCGATGAGATTTTTGATGAGATTGATTTTGAATAATAGGAATCTTGACAGAAGGAGGATAACATGGCAGATATGATGAAAACAATGGATGGAAATGAAGCGGCGGCTTATATTGCCTATGCTCTGACAGAGGTGGCGACCATTTACCCCATCACCCCCTCTTCCCCCATGGCGGAGCACACGGATGTATGGGCGGCCCACGGAAAGAAGAATCTCTTCGGACAGCCGGTAAGACTGGTGGAGATGCAGTCTGAGGCGGGAGCAGCCGCAGCGATGCAGGGAGCCCTGGAAACGGGAGCTCTGGCTACCAGCTACACCTCATCCCAGGGACTGCTGCTGATGATTCCTCCTATGTTCCGGATCGCGGGGCAGCTTCATCCCGGCGTACTTCATGTCAGCGCCCGTTCCGTAGGGACCAATACCATTTCTATTTACGGTGAACACTCAGATATTTACGCCTGCAGACAGACTGGCTTTGCCATGATAGCCAGCTCCAGCGTCCAGGAGGTCATGGATTTGGGAGGGATCGCCCACCTGTCTGCAATTAAAGGCAGCGTTCCCTTTATGCATTTCTTCGATGGATTCCGCACTTCCCATGAGCTTCAGAAAATCCATGTGGTGGATTATGAAATTTTAGACCAGTTGGTGGACCACGAGGCTATTCACCGGTTCCGGAAGCGCTCCCTGAATCCGGAAAGACCGATCATGCGAAGCGGGGCAGGCAGCACGGAAACCTATTTCCAGCAGAGGGAGGCGGCGAATCCCTATTATAACGCAATTCCGGATATTGTTAACGACTATATGCAGCGATTTGGGGAAAAGACCGGGCGTTATTATCAGCCTTTTATGTACTACGGCGACCCGGAGGCAGAGTACGTCATCGTTGCCATGGGTTCTGTAGCAGGGGCAGCCAGGGAAACCGTGGATTACCTGAATGCCAGGGGAAAG
>DWYS01000013.1 GCA_019118585.1 Candidatus Enterocloster faecavium
CTTCGTTATGGAGCTGCCCGCCTACCATATGCCTACCGTGGGAAACGTGCTGAGAAGCATGTGGGAGAGAGGCTGGTCCTTCATTAAGAAGGCAGGAACCGTTATCCTGCTGTCCACCATCGTCATCTGGTTCGCTTCTACCTATGGATTTACCGATGCAGGCTTCGGCGCGGTGGAGGATATGTCCGACAGTATCCTGGCTGCTATCGGGAGAGGCGTTCAGTGGCTCTTCATTCCTCTTGGCTGGGGACACTGGCAGGCAGCGGTTGCCGCGATTACCGGCCTGGTAGCAAAGGAAAATGTAGTAGGAACCTTCGGCATTCTCTACGGCTTCGCCGAGGTTGCCGAGGACGGCGCGGAGATTTGGGACCATCTGGCCGCTGACTTTACCATGGTAAGCGCCTACTCCTTCCTGGTATTCAACCTGCTGTGCGCTCCCTGCTTTGCCGCGATGGGCGCAATTAAGAGAGAGATGAACAACGCGAAGTGGTTCTGGTTTGCCATCGGCTATCAGTGCGGTCTGGCTTATGTGGTGGCCCTGTGCATTAACCAAATTGGAAACCTGGTTGTGTACGGACAGTTTGGAATCGGAACGATTGTGGCGGCTGCGTTGATTATCGGATTTATTTATCTGCTAGTAAGACCTTATAAAGAGAGTTCTTCCCTGAGGGTAGGCGTAAAGGTAAACGCGTAGTGTTGATCCTTTAAAACGGCGCGGAACGGTAAGTTGAAGGAGGATTCTGGTATGTGGCAGAAGGAACAGATTATTGCGGAGCTTCAGAAAAGGGGGAAGCGGATTACGGAGCAGAGAAAAGTTCTGCTGGATGTGATCCTGGAAGGAAATTGGACCTGCTGCAAGGAGATTTATTATGAGGCGGTGAAGCGTGACCCTTCCATTGGAATGGCTACGGTGTACCGGATGCTCAGCACTCTGGAGGAAATCGGGGTGCTGACCAGAACCTACCGCTACTCCTTCCCGCCGGAAGAGAAAGGGTGTGAATCAGGATGGCAACAGCGGTTATATGTATAATTCTGGTGATTGCGGTGGTAGCGGGTGTGAAGAGCTACATGAAAAAGCTTCGGTCCGGCTGCTGTGGGGCTTCATCGGAGCCGGCAGTGAAAAAGGTGAAGGTGAAGGATAAAGACCCTTCCCATTATCCTTACCAGAAGGTGCTGAAAATCGACGGCATGACCTGCGGCAACTGCGCCAACTGCGTGGAAAACGCCCTCAATCATCTGGATGGAGTTTACGCCTCCGTAGATTTGATGAAAGAGGAGGCGGTGGTCCGCATGAAGGAAAAGGTGGAGGACCAAATCCTGAAAAAAACGGTAGCTGCCGCCGGATATACGGTTTATAAGGTGACTGAGCAGAACACCTGATTACATTTCAAGGATCGCGCATGAGCGCCTAAAGGACAGGCGCGAAATATTCGTAATCAAAAAACGGGACCGTCTGAAGGCTTTTATGCCTCCAGGCGGTCTCGCCGCGCAACTCTGGGATTCTGAGGAGCCGGCTGCTTATGAATGGCAGTGATGGCCGCCATCGTGGCCTCCGCATCCATGCTCGCCGCAGGTCCCGCCTTCGTGATGATGTTCTCCGTGATGGTCGCAGTGGACATCGGGGTCAAAGGCCAGGTTTCCGGCCAGATAGGATTCCACCGCCTCGTCCGCGCTGCCGGAAGCGCCGCCGTAGAGCTTGATTCCGGCTTCCGCCAGGGCTGCCTGGGCGCCGCCGCCGATGCCGCCGCAGATCAGGACATCCGCTTTTAAGGAAGTCAATACGCCGGCCAGAGCGCCGTGGCCGCTGCCGTTTGTGCTGACAACCTGGGAAGATACCACCTTTCCCTCTTCCACGTCGTAAATCTTGAAGGCCTCTGTGCGGCCGAAATGCTGAAAAATTTCTCCATTTTCATAGGTAACTGCAATTCTCATCTGATTCTCTCCCTTCGGTATATGATAGGTCGGATTGCCAGGGTGCCTGCAGCAGTCCTTAAAGGCGCAGAATTGTCCGCTGCCATCGCAGAGCCGGTAGTCTCCCCCCTGAATCCTTAAGGAACGTCCCTCCACCAGAACGTCCGCAAGCTTTTTTCTGGCGTCGGCGTAAATCTGCTGGACGGTGGTCCGGGCAATCCCCATCTGGCTGCCGCACTGCTCCTGAGAAAACCCCTCATGGTCAATGAGGCGGATGGTTTCGTACTCGTCCAGCGTCAGTATGACGTCTTTTCCGGCAAGATTCCCCTCATCCCCTTCCGGATAAAAGGCCAGGGTCTGAGGAAAATGACAGACCCGTCTGCATTTCCGGGGTCTGGACATGGAACATTCCCCCTTTCATTTGCGTATATTATAGGACTGTTTTTGGCATATGTCAATAATTATTTTTGACATATGCTATTAATTTTTGCCTAATCCTTTCCACGAGCCTTTCCTTTACAGATTAACTGAGTCATGGTCCCCATGGGACAGTAGACGCACCAGGAACGGGGTTTAAACAGAATCATGGTCGCCAGCCCCAGGATGGTGGAGGTGAGTATGATGCTGTAGAATCCGAAGGCGAACTGAGCGGTTCCGGGACTCAGGAGTGTGCCGTGATAGGCCCAGTGCCAGGGTAGTTTGAAGGTCCAAAGCAAAGTGACTGTCTGGCGCAGCGTCCGCTCTCCCGCAAATACCAGCCAGGTGTTTAAAAGCATCTGGAGGAACATCACCAGAAAGAACAGGAGAAATCCATAGCGGAATACTTTGCTCTTCATCCAGGCCGGGATATCCTTCTTTCTGGATAATCCGAAGCGGCCGCCCAGAAGGGAGAAGAGCTGGCCCCTGCCGCAGTAGCGGTTGCAGTAGCCCTTGGTGCCGTTAACAAGGGCGATGATGAGGGGGATGAAAAAGCAGAGAAGCCCCAGCCAGGCAAAGAGGATATTGAAAAATCCCAGAATCAGATAGGCTGCGGATACAATCCACAGATAGTCGTACCAATGTTTCTGTTTCACAGGGACACCTCCTTCAGAGCGATGACGCTGGCGGGACATTCCCGGACGCATTTGCCGCATCCTACGCAGCGGCTTTCGTCTACTTTGGCAAATATGCCTCTGAAAATCCGGATGGCGTTCATGGGACAGACCTTGAGGCAGCAGCCGCAGGCCACGCAGTCCCGCTGATTGACAACCGCTTTGGGACGGGGTTTTCGGTTTGGGACGCCGGATTGATTGGTCATAGTGTTTCCTCCCCTGTGAATGATTGTTATGGTGATATTATAAAAAATATGAGGGGCGGATTCTGTGATTTTGTCACGGATAGGTATGGGAAATACGGAAGGCAAAAGGTCCATACATACCAACTAATTGATAATATTTTTCAACAAGTGTCATTAGCATTGACTAAGGCTCTTAAAGACTGTTAAGATTCAGATTGTAAAGAAAAATTCCCGGAATTGGGACAACAGTAATCAGCAGTAAAGGAAGTGACGGACAGATGAAACAGCACAGATTCTGGGCCTGGGCCATGCTCTTTTGCCTGGCCATGACCTTATATACCGGTTACAAGCACAAGTAGAAAGAGGAGGAATGTACCATGTTTAAGTGTTTAAATTGTATTGACTGGAAAAAGACCGCAATCTTCGCGGGAGGCGTGCTGTTCGGCACAGCGGGTGTGAAGGTTCTTGGAAGCTCAGACGCGAAGAAATTCTATGTAAACTGCCTGGCGGCAGGACTGAGGGCAAAGGAATGCGTCATGACTACCGCCACCAACATCCAGGAGAATGCGGAGGATATCCTGGCAGAGGCGGAGGAGATTAACCGCCAGAGAAACGGCGAGGAGGAGTTTGCCGACGAGAGCCAGGAGAGCGCGGAGGCAGAAACCGCCGCTGAGGCATAAAAGGAAAGTCGTTCAGCTTGGGTGAAAAACCGCTCTGGGGAAAAAACCAGGGCGGTATTTTTTCAAAGCCCATTTGGACAGGAGGAATATTTGCATGAAATTTGTGATTAAGCATGAAATGAAAGGGCGGATTCGCCTGCATATGGCCCAGAGGCAGATGTCCATCCGCCAGGCGGACCTTCTGCAGTATTATCTGACCACTCTTCCGCAGGTAAAGGCGGCGAAGGTTTATGAGAGAACCTGCGATGCGGTGGTACGATACGAGGGAAGCCGGAAAAATCTGCTGGAAGGGATTCAGAAATTTTCTTACCGGGATGAGAAGCTGGTCAAACTGGCTCCAAAGCATACGGGAAGGGAACTGAATCAGGAGTACAAGGAGAAACTGATCCGGAAGGTGCTGGTAAAGGCATTTACCAAGACATTTTTCCCGGCTCCCCTGAATGCCCTGTACACAGCTGCCCAGGCCATTCCGTATCTCTGGAAGGGGGTCAGATGCCTGGCAAAGGGGAAACTGGAGGTAGAGGTCCTGGACGCCACTGCCATCACCGTGTCCATGGCCCGAAGCGATGTGAATACGGCTGGCTCCATCATGTTTTTGTTGGGAATTGGCGGGCTCCTGGAGGAATGGACCAGAAAGAAATCCGTGGATGATCTGGCCAGGAGTATGTCCCTGAACATCGGAAAGGTCTGGCAGAAGGTGGACGGAGCCGAGGTTTTAGTTCCTTTGTCCCGGATTCGGGAAGGGGACCTGGTGACGGTCCATGTGGGGAGCATGGTTCCCTTAGACGGCATTGTGGCGGAAGGGGAGGCCATGATCAACCAGGCATCCATGACCGGGGAGTCTATTCCGGTCCACAAGGAAGCAGGAGGCTATGTGTACGCGGGAACTGCGGTGGAAGAGGGAGAGATCACCATCTGCGTGAAGAAAGCTGCTGGTTCCACCCGCTTTGAGCGGATTGTCCATATGATCGAGGAGTCGGAGAAGCTGAAGTCCTCGGTGGAGGGCAAGGCGGCCACCCTGGCGGACGCCCTGGTGCCCTGGAGCCTGGGTGGAACGGTCCTTACCTGGCTTCTGACCCGCAATGCCGCCAAGGCCCTGTCCATTTTGATGGTGGATTTCTCCTGCGCGCTGAAGCTTGCCATGCCGCTGGCAGTGCTGTCCGCTATGCGCGAGGCCAGCGGACACCATATTACCGTAAAGGGCGGAAAGTATATGGAGGCTGTGGCCCAGGCGGATACCATCGTCTTTGACAAGACGGGAACCCTGACCAAGGCTCAGCCGGTGGTGGCGGATATAGTGACCTTTGAAGGACGGGACCAGAACGAGATGCTTCGGGTGGCGGCCTGCCTGGAGGAGCATTTCCCCCACTCCATGGCAAATGCTGTGGTCAGCGAATCGGTGCGCCGTCATCTGGTTCACGAGGAGATGCACTCCAAGGTGGATTATATCGTGGCTCACGGCATCGCCAGCTACATCGGCCAGGAGCGGGTGATCATCGGAAGCTACCACTTTGTATTTGAGGATGAAAAATGCGTGATTCCTGAAGCGGAGCGGGAAAAATTCGAGAAACTGCCGGAGGAATACTCCCATCTGTATCTGGCGATGGGAGGCGTGCTGGCCGCAGTAATCTGCATTCAGGACCCCTTGAGAGAGGAGGCTGCCAAAACAGTCCGCAGGCTGAAAGAGCTGGGCATCTCCAAGGTGGTGATGATGACCGGAGACAGCGAGCGGACGGCCCGCGCCATTGCAAGACGGGTAGGGGTAGATGAATACTACTCGGAAGTCCTGCCGGAGGATAAGGCCGGATTCGTGGAGCAGGAGAAGAAGGCCGGAAGAAAGGTGATCATGATCGGGGACGGAATCAACGATTCACCGGCGCTGTCCGCCGCCGATGTGGGCATCGCCATCAGCGAAGGGGCAGAGATTGCCCGGGAGATTGCGGACATTACCATCTCCCAGGACGACCTGCTGCAGCTGGTGACCCTCAAAGCTTTAAGCAACGGGCTGATGAAGCGGATCAACGGCAATTACCGGTTTGTCATCAGCTTCAACCTGGGGCTTATCCTCTTGGGGGTGGCCGGTGTGCTGACCCCCTCCGCCTCGGCGCTGCTGCACAATACCTCCACTCTGGGCGTCAGCTTAAAGAGCATGACGGACTTGCTGGCATAGGGGCAGGGAAAAGACGGTTAATCCGTTGTGGCCCGCCGGATTAAGATCGGCGTGATGACTTTGTGGACCGGTTCCTTTAGGGGAACCGGTCTTCTTTTTTTGCGCTCGTCCATCATGGAGGAGAGGAGCTTCATGGCTTCCGCCGCAATGACAGGAATTTGCTGCCCGACGGTGCTGATGGGAATGACCGCCTCCTCCGAGATGGGGGAATTGTCGAACCCAACGATCCGGTAGGTATCCGGCAGTTTCCCGAAGTTCTGGAACAAAACATTTAACAGCATGTTGGCATAGGTATCGTTAGACATAAAAATGCCCTTTTTCTCAGAGGGATATTTCTCCTCCAGCCGGCGCACGATCTCCCCGATCCGCTCGTGGTTTTCCTTAAAGGTATTGCCCAAATCCGTCAGGATCAGTTCATAGCGAAGGTGGTGCTCTTCGCAGATATCCACAAAACCGCGGATCCGCTCAAATGCGGGAGTGGTTTCCTGCACTCTGGAGTTTACATGAATGAGGATATCGCAGCAGCTTTTTTGAAGGAGGCTTGCCGCCTGGACTCCGCCCAGATAGTTGTCCGTGTTGACGCTGCAGATGTTTTGATCCTCCCGCTCGATCCCTACGATGGGAATATTGTAGGCTGCAAGCTCCCCGGAGGAGATGGTAGCGCTTAGTATAATCATCCCCTCAATATTATAAGCCAGAAGTTCCTCGATATAGCGGCGCTCCACATCGGACTGCTCATTGCCTGCAAAAACCAGAAATTTGTAGCCGTAGGTCTCATAGGTGGAAAGAATCTGATTGAGCATTTCCGAATAGTAGTGTATGTACAGATTGGGGATGATGACACCTACGAATCCGGTCCGCCCGCTGGCCAGGATATGGCCTACTTTATTCTCTTTGTAGTCAAGGGCAGCCAGCGCATCGGCGATTTTCTGCTGGTTTTCCAGGGTAAGAGAATCCGGGTCGTTGAAATATCGGGAAATGGTGGTCTTGGAAAAATTCGTGTAGGCGGCGATATCTGCAAAGGTTACTTTTTTGCTTTTCATTCCGCTTCTCTCCTTTACGCGATCATAAGTCTGATACAATCAAGTATATCGGGATACCGGATGAAAATCAATAAATAACCGGTTACTAACGAGGCAAAAACTGCAGAGCATAAAGGAGGAGCCGGTATGAAGAGTGTAGGTTTGTCAAATATTTGTTACAGTGAATTTGAATACTCCCGAAGTACCTTGTCAGGTGTTTTCCACCCCAGTGGCCGCATGGGGAAATCGTTATAGTCCTTACGGTTATAAGCCTTGAGCTGCCTGGCGAAGTCCTCAAAAGAATAAAACAGGTGGGTCGCGTAGAAGCGTTCATTGTCCTTTGTAAAATCACAGATGAATTAGGAATTGACACCAGTACGGTGGAGCAGGTATAATAAAACTCTAAAATATTTTCAGATGTGGACTTTTCTGGAAAATTCCATTTTTCGCCACACAGACACTGATTTCCAGGTGCCTGTGCGGCGATTTTTTTGTTACGGGCACTTAGTCCTGGGGTTATTACGAGCACTTATTTTGAGAGGAGAGATGAGAAAGATGAACCAGACTTACATGAAAGAAAAGCCTGTCCTTCCCCTGCTTTTGTCCATGTCCCTTCCCATGGTGATTTCCATGCTGGTCAATTCCCTGTACAACATTGTGGACAGTTATTTTGTAGCGAGGATCAGCGAGGACGCCATGACGGCCCTGTCCCTGGTTTATCCGGTGCAGAACCTGGTCAGCGCCGTTACCATTGGGTATGGGGTGGGAATCAACGCAGTGATTGCCTTTTACCTGGGAGCCCAGGACCAGGAGAAAACGGACCGGGCGGCTGCCCAGGGTATTTTGGTCAGCGCCGTCCACGGGGTGATCCTGACGGTGGGCTGCATCGCCGCCATGCCCTGGTTTTTGAGAATGTTTACCTCGGATGAGGTGCTCATTGACCTGAGCATGCGCTACTCAAGGATCGTATTCGGCTTTTCCGTTATTGTAGCTCTGGGACTGGCCTACGAGAAGATTTTTCAGGCCGTAGGGAGAATGGGTTCCACCATGTTCTGCCTGATGGCGGGCTGCATTGCCAACATCATCCTGGACCCGATCATGATTTTCGGCCTGGGACCTGTGCCGGCTATGGGGATCGAGGGGGCGGCTCTGGCCACAGGCCTGGGACAGGCACTGACACTGATTTTGTACCTGTCCATCTGCCGGATCCGGCCTATTCCGGTGCATATTCATCTGAAGGATTTTGTACCCGATCCGTATATGATCCGCCGTCTGTACGCAGTTGGAATCCCGGCTTCCCTGAGCCTGGCCCTGCCCTCAATTCTGATTTCCGCTCTGAACGCGGTGCTGTCGGCCTTTTCGGAGAGCTATGTGCTGGTGCTGGGAATTTATTATAAGCTTCAGACCTTTCTGTATCTTCCGGCCAGCGGAATCGTCCAGGGGATGCGGCCGGTCATCGGCTATAACTATGGAGCCGGAGAGACAAAGCGGGTAAGGGAAATCTGCAAAACGGCCCTCTGGATGACGGCGCTGATCATGATTGCGGGAACGCTGCTGTGCCAGACAGTTCCGGACCGGCTCATGGGACTTTTTACCTCCAACGGCCAGACCATCGCAATGGGAGCCGCGGCTCTGAGGATCATCAGCGCAGGATTCATCCTGTCCTCCGTGTCGGTGACCTTTTCCGGTGCCCTGGAGGGACTGGGAATGGGAGGCCCTTCCTTTGTGATTTCACTGCTCCGCTATATTGTCATCATCATTCCGGCGGCGTTCCTGTTAAGCCGTGTGGCTGGAGCGGCCGGCGTGTGGCACGCGTTTTGGATTACAGAGGCTGCTGCCGCGGTATTTTCCTTCCTGATTCTCAGAAGGGAGCTGAAAAATATGGAAAATCGCTGGGATCAGCCGGTTTAAACGCCTTCTTCTTTGGTCTCGCTCCTTCTTGTAGCACCTTGCAATGTATGATACAATATGTGGTACAAAGATAAGCAGCAAAGAGGCATGGTGCGTTGATGAGATACAGGAAAATAGCAGGCCGGGCAGCGGCGTTTCTGGCTGCAGCGGCATTGATTGGAACAAGCCCGGAGGTCACAGCTTTTGCCGGGCAGAGGAGAGAGGCACAGGGGAGCTGGCAGGAGCCAGGTCAAGATGAAGAGGTCCCTTACGGAGAGCGGAACTATGAAGGGGTTGACCTAACCCGGCTGGAGCAGCTTTTGGGCCAGTTGGAACAGTCCTGCCAGGGACAGGCGGTTATGGGAACGGCCCAGGACCAGGAAACTTCCGGGGATTCCGTCCGGATTTACCGGCAGGTGCTCAGGGAGCTGGACTGGGCAGCCACACAGATGGCTCTGGCCGATATTTTGTACAGCAGAAATATGGAGGATGCGGCTCTGTCGGCTCAGTATGAGGATGCGGCCGGGAAAACCCAGGAAGCCATGGAGATGGTCCTGCTGAGCTTTCAAAGAGCCCTCCAGATGCCGGGAGGAGCTGTCCTGAAGGAGGAGATGGGGCCGGAGATCGCCGGGGCGGTGGAGCGCTATGAGCCTGCCTCGGACAATCTGATCCAGCTGTGGTCTCAGGAGCTGGAGCTGATGCTGCGCTATAACCAGGCATATTCGGAGGGAGCGGTTGTCAATGTGGATGGCCAGGATTGGGATTACGCCGCCCTGGATGAGGCCGGCCTGAATTATGAGGATTATGAACGGATCTATATGGAGCTGGAAAAAGAGAACAACCGCAGGCTGGGGGAAATCTACCTGGACCTGGTCCAGGTCCGGGATCAGATTGCCAGGGAAAGCGGTTACGATACTTACAGCGACTACGCTTATGAGGCGGTTTATGGCCGGGATTTTACCCCTGAGGATACAGAAACGCTCTATGGACCGATTAAGGACAGTGCCCTTCTTTTGCTGGAGGACTGCTGGTATGCTCAGGCTGAGGATGTGTCGGATGCAGTTTCGCAGGATACGGAGGAGCTGCTGGACCAGGTGCAGAGCTGCGTGGAAGATATGGACCAGGAGCTGGGGGAGACATTTTCCTATATGCGCCGGCTTGGGCTTTACGATATGGACTGGAGCGGAGAAAATAAAAGCCGCAGCGGAAGCTTTACCATAGACATGCCCTATTATGGGGATGCCTTCGTATTTCTGACCAAGGACAGCGGGTTTCAGGATTTCTTTTCCCTGGCTCATGAATTTGGCCATTTTGCCTCGGTCTGCCGGGAAAATACGCCGTGGCTCTACCAGGCCAGCTATACGGATGTGTGTGAAATTCAGTCTCAGGGTCTGGAGCTTTTGATGCTTCACTACAGGGACAGTCTTTTTGGAGAGCTGGCGGCGGATGCCCAGCTGCAGAATGTGGGAAACGCCATGGATTCCATCGTGGTGGGCGCTATGCTGGATGAGTTTGAGACATGGGTTTACGACCATCCGGATATGAGCCTGGAGGAGCTGAACTGGAGATTCGGCCAGATCAATGGGGAATATGACCAGTGGTACTTTACCAATGACCAGGATGGACTCTGCTACAGCTGGGTCAATATAGGGCATCTGTTCCAGAATCCCCTGTACTACATCAGCTATGCCACTTCCGCCTATCCGGCGCTGGAGCTGTGGCTGGACTCCCAGACCGACTGGCAGGGGGCGGTGGACCGGTATATGGAATTGTCCGCGCTGGGCGTATCCCAGCCCTACCAGATGGCAGTGGACACCTGCGGACTGGGAAGCATTTTTGAGGAAAATGCCATCGGCCGGCTGACGGAGCGGGTGGGAAGAACCCTGGAACTGGACAGCTATGGAGAGGATGAGGAGATTCCATGGGACGGTCCGCTTCCGCGGGAGGAAGAGATTCCCCCTGATATAGAAGAAAACGGCGCATCCGGAAACCAGGGCATGAAATCTCTGGCCCGTCTGCTCATTATGGGACTGGCGGCAGTCATGGAGCTGCAGCTGGCATGCTTTGCCGTGGGGGCTGTCATTCTGTGGGAGATCCGCCGAAGGAAGCAGTAACTGCCTGCTGGCGGTAGTAGGCCAGCATCAGGTCTACAGCCCTGCCGTAGCTTTGGACGCCGTCCTGCTGGTCCTGAAGTTTCAAATAGGTGTCGTTGACTTTTGTGGAGACCTCGGCTACTGTTCCCTGGAAGGAGTCCCAGTAAGCGTTGTTGTAGGAGAGGTCCGTCAGGGCTGCCTGGGGAAGAGAGGCGCGCAGGGAGGCGAAGCCCTCCGGGTCTGCCTGAGCCAGGGCGTTGCCTGCGTAGACCCAGCCCATGAGATAGCCGCTGTACCGGAAATAAAGGTCATCGGAGCGGATGCAGGCGATGTAGCCGATAAAATTGGCCTCATCCTCCCGCATAAATCCTCTCAGGTGGGACAGTTCATGGCAGATGGTGTGTGGAATGTTGTACAGCGGCATCTCCCGGTTGTAGTTGGCTTCCACCGTAAAAGGAGAATAGATGCCGCACAGCTGCTGGACGGAGAGAATCCGTGACAGCAGAAGGGGCTTGGGGGAGGGATAAAATCCGGCAAGAGCTGGAAATTCTTCTCCAATCTGTTCCATGGCCATCTGTCCCTGGCGGCCGTATTCCAGAAGTTTCGGAAAGGATGGGAGAGGCTCGCGGGAGGTCTGGCCGGGAAATCCATTTTCCTCAGAGGACAGCTCCTGGACACAGTCCTGGATCTGCGCCGCCAGCCAGCTGCACAGATCGTAAAGCTCCTGGGATGAGGAAGGCTGGACGGTGAGGCCGCTGAGGGCGGAAAAGGGCTGCCGATAATAGTTGATGCCGCAGTTGAGAGTAAAAAGGAAAAGCAAGAGGGAGGCTCCAAGCAAAAGCCTCCCTAAAATTTTGAGAGGTCTGGGCCAGCTGCGGACCAGAGAGACGATGAAAAGGATGATGAGAAGGTAAAGCCCCAGTTCGGTTATGGAAAATGGGAAAATGCCCATGAACCGGCCCAGGCTTCCGGTAATCATCGGGTAAATGGTGACAGCGTACCACTGGCCGAAGCCCGGAATCCGCCGGGCTGCCAGCTGCAGGAGCAGGGAAGCTGCCGCGAAGAGCAGGGTCAGAAGGGCAGTGAGGGAAAATGGCCTGCCTTTTACTGTGAATTTGGATGGTCTGTTTGTGGATAAGCGATTCATTTTTCTTCCTGTCTGTGGATCTAGGTGATTTTTGTTCCTTTTCATGTTTTTGGCGGGTCCCAAGATCAAACATCTTCTTGCAAGCAAGTCTGCATCGGATTTCCGACCCTGGTATCATTATATCATAGTATAGATTTTCCTGGATGTCCAGAGGACGGGGGCCTCTCAAAACAAGCCTCCCAGCATAAGACAGATCCCCGTCCCGACAGTCAAGGGAAGGAGAACAGCCAAAAGACAGCACAGGAGAGAGCCGGTGTCCCGGTAGATAAGGGCCAGGCTTTTATCCTTGGGCCAGTGGAACAGGACCAGGATCATGGTGCAGAGGATCTGCAGGCTGCTCCAGCCGGCCCCTGGACTTATGGACAGGAGGTCTGTCTCTGCTTCCGGAGCGGTGAGAAGGCAGATGGCCAGAAGCGAGGGGAGGAATACCTCATTTCCGAAGGCAGACAGCAGGAGGGCGAAAAGGACGGCGCTATTTAATCCGATCACTCCGGCGGCAGGCTCAAGAAAAGCCAAAATCCGTTCCAGAAGGCTGAAAGGGCCTGGAATCTGGCCGATCCCCCACAGCAGGACGGCGATGGGGAAGAAGCGGGCCGCCATGTTCCCCAGAAAGACAGCCAGGGGAGACAGGAGCCGCTCCGGCAGCCGGCGCAGGAAGCGCGGCCGGCGAAGGGGCGGCAGTTCCAGCGGATAGAAGGAGGGAAGACCGGGAAAAATCAGCCGGTTCAGGATCAGGGAAAAGCCCAGGCAGGCGGTTATGCACAGGGCCAGGACGGCGGTCAGCAGGAGGGCAGGTGCCCAGCCGGAAGCGGGAAGGGTGAGCGCCAGAGCCAGAAAAAGCAGTGCCGGGAACTTTCCCCAGCAGGGGATCAGGCAGTTGGTGAGATAGCCAGTGAGGCGTTTAACAGGACCGGGGATGGCGCGGCAGCAGGCCAGGCCCCAGGTTTCATCCCAGAGACCGGCCAGGATGGCGAAGCCCTGTCGGCTGCACATGCCGCAGCGGGCGAGAGTCCGGTCCATGGACATTACCAGCCGGGGAACGAGGCCGATTTCCTCCAAAAGGGCGAACAGCGGGAGCAGGAGCAGCGCAGGCGGCAGGACGATGGCCAGGGTCCAGCCAAAAGGGAGCAAAAGCCCCTGTAAGAAGAAACGGGCGAGCCGTTCCCAGAAAAGCCCCTGAGGCCAACGGGAGGAAATGATCTTCGCCAGCCAGTCCACAGCCTCCGAAAGAGAAAGGCTGAGCGGTTCGGAAAGGGACAGGCTTCCCCAGAGGACAAAAAACAGCAGGGAAAATAGGATAAAAACAGAGGCGGGCCGGGTTGGAAACATTCTCCAGGAGGCGGACAGAAAGGGGCCGGGAAACTTTGAGCCACAAGCTCCTTCCCCGGAGGAGGACAGGGCTGCCCGTGCCAGCGCCTTTGGGGAGAAATTAAGGCAGTGGTATGCCCATGGTCCCGGCGAGTGGCCCCGGGCTTCTGCACAGGCTTGTGCAATCAGGGCCAGACACTCCCGATTCCCCGGAATGAAGGGGAGAACCGGAATCTGAAGGACATCGGACAGAAGATGTGCGTCAACTCCCAGACCACAGGCGGCGGCCTCCTCCCAGAAACTTAAACAGAGGATGACCGGAAGGCCATGGTCCCGCACCGGCTCCAGGGCAATCAGCCTCTTCAGGTAGTTCAGTCCCCGTTCCAGGGAAAAGCAGCTGCACACCGCAAGAACGCCGCTTGCCAGGCCGCTGGACAGAAAATCGCCGGTGATGGTTTCCCAGGTGCCTCCGGTTTTCAGGGTATTGGAGGAGGGAACATCCAGCAGAAGAAAAGTCTCCTGGCCCTCTGCTCTGCAGAGGCCTGTCTGGGGAGCCGTGGTGGAGCCGGCCCAGTAACAGCAGGTTTCGGCCTGCCTGGTCAGGCCGCAGAAGAGGGAAGTCTTTCCCGAATTGGGACACCCGGTTATGAGGAAAAGAGGGAAGGGAAGCTTCATGAGAATCGCTCCGGATCGCGAACCGCATCCGCCTGGAAAAGGGGCGGGGCGGAAGTCTTATCCTTAGGATATGGGGTGGAAGAGCCCGGGGTGAGCGGATTTGGTGAATCGACAGGTGTTTTATTCTGTGTTATGATAGAGGAACGAAAGTGAATGATGGAGAGGAATATTTTCATGGAAAATACGCCCGAAAACAAAGAACTCAGCAAAACAGAAAAAAACCAGCGCTGCATTACCGTAGGCGTTCTGGCTCAGGTAGATGCCGGAAAGACCACCTTCTCGGAGCAGCTTTTGTTTCACGGAGGGGCCATCCGCAGTCCGGGCCGGGTGGACCGGCAGGATACGGTGATGGACGGAAATGAGATTGAAAAACAGAGAGGCATCACCATTTTTACGGACCAGGCCTATTTCACCTATGAGGGCGTCCGGTACGATCTGCTGGATACGCCGGGCCATGTGGATTTCGGGCCTGAGGCGGAGCGTGCCCTGGGGGCTATGGACTGCGGGGTGCTGCTTCTGGACGCCTCCTCGGCCGTGTCGGCCAGGGCGGTGACCCTTTTTAAACTCCTGCGGCGGTGGAAAAAGCCTGTATTTTTCTTTCTGAACAAGATGGATCTGGAAGGGGCAAGCATCGCCGCTGCCATGGAATCCATCAGGAACCGCCTGACAAAAGATGTGATTTTTCTGGACAGCAAACACCCATTTTCCTTTGAAGGCGAAGCGGGGGAAGTGCTGGCCGAGCGGGATGAAGAGCTGCTGGAGCAGTATCTGGAGGGCGGCATCGACCCTCAGAAAGGGAGGAAGGTTTTATCCGGACTGCTGGCGAATGGAGAGCTTACGGCCGCCATGGCCGGGTCTGCCCTGAAGGGGGAGGGGATTGAGGAGTTTCTTCATGTTCTGGGGCAGCTGGTTCAAACAGATTATAACCCGGACGCCCCCTTCGGCGCCTTTGCCTACAAGGTCAGAAGGACCAGGGAACAGCGGCTGGTATACTTAAAGATGTTAAGCGGCAGACTAAAGCCAAGGGATACGGTGACGTTCCCGCGGGAAGGCGGGGAGCCGGTTCAGGAGAAGATCCATCAGATTTATCAGGTAATGGGAAGCCGCCTGGTTCCCTGCGCCCAGGCCCGGGCCGGAGAACTGGTGGCCGTATCCGGGCTGCAGGAGGCGGTCTGCCAAACTGTTCTGGGACAGGCGGAGGAAAAGTTTGAGGTTCCTCAGATGGTGCCCGCCCTGGAAGCGCAGGTCCTGGCAGCGGACGGAACGGACCATCACCATCTGTTTGAGATCTTAAAGATTCTGGAGGACGAGGAGCCGCAGCTGCAGGCGGAGAGCCGGAAAATGGCGGATGGAACCATCCAGATTTGTGTTCAGGTGATGGGAACGATCCAGCTGGAGGTTCTGAAAGAAATGATGAGCAGCCGGTTCGGCGTATCGGTGGAGTTTGCACCGCCCAGAGTCCTTTACCGTGAGACGATTGCAAAGCCGGTAATGGGATACGGACATTATGAGCCCCTGCGCCACTACGCGGAGGCCTGTCTGCTGCTGGAGCCGGGGGAAAGAGGAAGCGGCATTACATTTGAGAGCCGCTGCCATGTGGATGTGCTGGCGGCCAATTACCAGAGCCTGATCCGGACCCATGTATTTGAGCGGGTACACCGGGGGATTCTCACCGGTTCGCCCCTGACGGATGTAAAGGTGGTTCTGATGGACGGACGCTCCCACTTAAAGCATACCGAGGGAGGAGATTTCCGCCAGGCGGTATACCGTGCGATCCGCCAGGGGCTGGAGAAGGCGGACAATGTGCTGCTGGAGCCCTGGTACGAGGTGGAAGTATCCGCTCCCGCTGAGGCGGCCGGACGCATTATGGCAGAACTGTCCAAACGTTTCGCCCAGCTGTCCCCCATGGAGCAGTATGGGGATCAGGCAGTTATCCGGGGCAGAGGCCCTGTGGCCTGCCTGATGGATTTCCCCAGGGAGCTGGCCTCCATGACCAGAGGGGAGGGGACCCTGTCCATGGGAAACGCCGGCTATTTCCCATGTCATAATCCGGAAGAGGTAATCCGGGAGATCGGCTATGACAAGGAGGGGGACCCGGAGTACACCTCCGCCTCCGTATTCTGCTCCCATGGGGCCGGCTTTACGGTCCCCTGGCATGAAGTGGAACGCTACATTCACAGCAGCCTGCGTATTGACCCGGAAGAATGAATCATTTATACTGAATTCAGGCGCGCGGTAAGCGGGCCGGACCGATTTAAGTGAATAGTCTAAGGAGAATGAGATTATGGCAGTTCAGGACGATTATATACTGAGAACAATTGGAAATCTGGTGACGGCTATCGGACGTCTGGCTTTGGGAAAGGATGAGGTGAACTATGTCCTCCCGGCTGATGAAAGCCAGGATGATCCGGTGGCGGAGAAGTACCGGAGGATCCGTTCCATGGCGGAGGCCGGACAGATTAATGAGGCGGAGAATCTCCTCTTTGACGAGGTGGAAGATACAGACCCCTCCTATCTGGAGATGGGACTTTCCTTTTATCTCTACCTGAATGAGTTCAGCGATGATTTCCTGTATTCCAGCGGCTACTCCAGGGAGGAGATCGTGGACGGCATCAACGCCATTGCCCGGGAATTCGGAATCAGCGGCTTTGAAAATTTTGTGGATACCACCATGGTGTAGGGGATAAGATGAGTGATGAGAGGCAAATGACGGACAGCTGTGCCTATCTGGCAGACTGCTACGTGGATTTATTTTTTGGAAATGTAAATAAACGCTACCGTTCCATGACCGCCGCCCAGCTGAAAAACCGGATGGAGCGGCTGAATCAGGAGCTGCTGGACCAGGTGGCAAAACCGAATGAGCTGAGCGATATTCACGCGATGGCGGCCAAGGCCTGTTCCTATGTAATGGGACGGCAGCAGCGGGCCAGGACCCAGCAGCAGAGGGAGGAGTGGGAGGAACAGAGAAACCGTCTGACGGATTTCTGCCGCCGGATGGCGGCCAAGGATCTGGAATTTCTGCCTCCCCTGACCAGAGAGGAGCTGGAGCAGGTCCTGAAAATGCAGGGAATCCGCCGCTACCTGTTGAGCAATTCTCTGGAGCGGGCTTACCAGCTCTTCTATGTGCCAAAAACCATCAAGAAGGGCATCCGGGAGTCCATTCAGAAAAAGCCGGAACTGGAATATCCTGGGGCCAGACAGATGCAGAGGAAATTTATTCTCCACGTTGGCCCCACCAACAGCGGGAAGACCCATGACGCTCTGGAACGGCTGAAAACCGCTCTGCACGGAGCTTACTTTGGCCCTCTGCGGCTTCTGGCGCTGGAGGTGTATGATAGGATGAATACCGAGCAGGTCCCCTGTTCCATGATTACCGGGGAGGAGACACTGGAAATCCCCGGAGCGGTCTGTCAGGCCTGCACAGTGGAGATGCTCAATGACCACGAGTATTTTGATGTGGCGGTAATTGACGAGTGCCAGCTGGTATCAGACCCTCACCGGGGCCATAACTGGACCAGGGCCATTCTGGGAATCCGGGCAGAAGAAATTCATCTGTGCATGGCTCCTGAGGCGGAGGATATGATTGTCCAGATGATTCGCCGCTGCGGGGACCAGTACCGGATTGTCCGCCACAAGCGGAATACCCGGCTGACGCTGGAGGAGAAACCCTATGTTCTGGGAAGGGACTTAAAAAAGGGAGATGCCTTGATCGTATTTTCCAAGAAATCGGTTCTGGCCCTGGCAGCCCATCTGGAAACCATGGGAATCAAGAGCAGCGTCATTTACGGAAGCCTTCCTCCGGCTACCAGAAGAGAGCAGGTCCGCCGTTTTCTGGAAAAGGAAACCGATGTGGTGGTCAGTACAGACGCGATTGGCATGGGTTTAAACCTCCCCATCCGCCGGATCGTGTTTGTGGAGACCAGAAAATTTGACGGGGTGAACCGGAGGGACTTAACGCCGGAGGAAATTAAGCAGATTGCCGGACGGGCCGGGAGATTTGGCCTTTACAATGAGGGATTTGTGGCGGCCATTGATAATGTGGAACTGATCAAAGACGGCCTTTCCCGGTTTCCGGTTCCGATTCTGAAAGCCTATGTGGGATTTCCGGAGCAGGTGCTGAACCTTCCGGCTCCCATTGATACCCTGGTGAAGATATGGGCGGGGATGGAAGCCCCGGCCATATACGAGAAAATGGAGGTGGACGAGCTTCTGGCGCTGTACCAGATTTTCGAGGACGTCCATTTTCAGGACATGGAGCAGTACAGCAAACAGGAGATTTACAAACTGATTACCTGTGCGGTGGATATTGACAACCGGCTGGTAATGGATCTGTGGAGGGATTATTGCCGGGAATACCGGGAAGTGGATGAGCTGGAATTTCCCTACAGTCCGGGAGATGACCTGTATGATCTGGAGAGCTACTACAAAATGCTGGACCTCTATTTCCAGTTTTCCCGTAAGGTGGGGCTGCCGGTCCAGAAGGAGAACCTGGCGGCAGAGCGCAGGGAGACGGAGGGAAAAATCAGCCAGATCTTAAAGGACGAGTGCGCCAGCTATTCCCGCAAGTGTTCCTTCTGCGGAAAGGAGCTGGCCTGGGATTACCCATTCTCCATCTGCGAGCGCTGCTTTGAGAGAGGGCGTTTAAGAGGAGGACACGGGGGAAAGCGGTCCGCCCGCAGCCGCCGAAAATGAGTATGAAAAACGCAAAGGAGGAAAAAATGGAGAATCATCGCATCATTCAAGTAGAAGATAAGGTACCCCTGAAGCTTTTGATCCCTTTGAGCATCCAGCACATGTTCGCTATGTTCGGCGCTTCTGTCCTGGTCCCGTTCCTTTTTGGAATCAATCCGGCGGTGGTGCTGTTTATGAACGGCGTGGGAACACTCCTGTTTATTGCCGTCACCAAAGGAAAGGCACCGGCCTACCTGGGTTCCAGCTTTGCATTCCTGGCGCCGGCAGGCATTGTCATCGAGACCATGGGATATGAATATGCCCTTGGCGGGTTTGTAGTGGTGGGCTTCTGCGGCTGTATCCTGGCGTTTATCGTATATAAGTTCGGCACCCGCTGGATTGATGTGGTGCTGCCTCCGGCTGCCATGGGACCGGTGGTGGCGCTGATCGGCCTGGAGCTTTCGGGAAACGCGGCGGAGAATGCGGGACTGCTGGCTGAGACCATTGACCCCGGAAATCTTATCGTATTTCTGGTGACTCTGGGGGTGGCGGTCTTTGGCTCTATCCTCTTTCGGGGATTTCTTTCCGTCATCCCTATTCTGATCGCGGTCATCTGCGGCTACGTGGCGGCCCTGGCCTGCGGTATGGTGGATTTCGCGGCGGTGGCAGCGGCTCCCATTTTCTCCATGCCCAATTTCAGCACGCCTAAGTTTGACCTCAATGCCATCATGATCATTCTTCCGGTCATACTGGTGATTACCTCGGAGCACATCGGACACCAGGTGGTGACCAGCAAGATTGTAGGCCGCGACCTTCTGACGGACCCCGGGCTTCACAGAACCCTTTTCGGTGATAATTTTTCCACCATGCTTTCCGGCCTCATCGGCTCCGTGCCTACCACCACCTACGGGGAGAATATCGGCGTCATGGCAGTGACCCGGGTTTACAGCGTTCGTGTGATCGGCGGGGCGGCAGTGCTCTCCATTCTCTGCTCCTTTATCGGAAAGCTGTCCACCCTGATCTCCACTATTCCGGGGCCGGTCATCGGCGGCATCTCCTTCCTGCTATACGGTATGATTGGCACGTCCGGTCTCAGGGTGCTGGTAGATGCCCAGGTGGACTACGGCAATTCCCGGAATCTGGCGCTGACCAGCGTGATCTTTGTCACAGGGCTTTCCGGAATTGCGGTCAACATCGGAAACATCCAGCTGACGGGAATGGTGCTGGCCTGTGTGACGGCTATGGCTCTGAGCCTGGTATTTTATGTGCTGGACCGGCTGCATTTGACCAATGACGGGGAAGAATAAAGAGGCCTGTCAGATGAGGGACAAAAACCTGGCAACATCCTCCCGGCCTGGAGCCATATGACCGGATTTATCTGGGATATCCTAATTACTGGGGGACCATGCCCATGCCGGTGTTTACTTTTCCGGAACACTTTGACTTCTCCGGGAAGATCATTTTTCCCTTCTGCACCCATGAAGGCATCCCTGGAACAGGAAGTTCCGTGAGTGCTACCTTATCACCTTTACCAACACCACCTGGGCGTCTTTTTCCCGCAGTCCAAAGACGGACTCATCTGCCATATATGCAGACATCCGGCCTTTTGGACCTTTCATCAAACACAGGACGGAGCAGCCGGGGGAAAAGCCGATTTCGGCCAGACGGCGTTCGTGGTCCGGCTCGGCGGCAATCCAGACGATGGAGCCCTCCTGGCCGGGAGACAGGCAGTTTAAGGGGACAACCATTGGAATCACACTTCTAACACTTTCATAATAGGATATGAAGAGAGGCAGCCCGATGTGCGGCTGCCTCTGAGCATCGCGTAAAAATGGATTGAGCTTTTATCCGGCAGGCTGCGCTTCAAGACGGACCGGCACCGGCTGGTCTATGACCATGGAATCGGGCGTGACCTGGCAGTCCATGGCCAGGATATGGACTCCCCTGGCGGCGGCTTCCCGCAGTGCCTCTCCGAAGGCGGGGTGGGTCTGGTCATTTGGAGAAAAGCAGCGCATCCCCTTCATCTGGATGACAAAGAGCACATAGGCTTCATACCCCTCCTCCAGGGCTCTGACCAGGCCATGAAGGTGCTTGATGCCCCGTTCTGTGGGAGCATCGGGAAAGCGGGAAACGCCATTTTCCTCCAGGGTCACGCCCTTGACCTCCATAAAAGCGGGAATTCGGGAACCGTCAGGACCCTTCAGGGAAAAGGCCAGGTCAAAGCGGGAATCCCCATGGGTCACCTCCCGTCTCAAATCGGCGAGGGGAAATGGGGCATCCCGGCCGCTCATCCACTCCCATGCGGCCCGGTTAGGAGCCTGGGAATCCATATTGATTAAGAGTTTTCCTTTGTAGACTGCGATCAGGTCGTAGGCGGTTTTCCTTCCGGATCGCTCCCAGTCCGGATGATATTCCAGAATGACCGTAACGCCGGGCAGGAGAAGCTCTCTGCAGCGCCCGGTATTTTTTACATGGCAGATGACAATTTCCGAATTCAATTCTACATGGGCAATAAAACGGTTGGGCCGCTTTAGAAAACGGCCGGTGACAATATGTTCGTATTTCATAGGAAACTCCTGTTGCATCAGATTGGTCTGCAGGCGGTTTTGTACCTTCAGGATGATAGAATTGTAGCAGATTGAACAGCATTTTTCTACTGAAACTTTTATTTCCCCAAATCCCTTGATAGCACTCCCTCCGGCATGCTATACTGGCCTTGTCTGAAATATCTATATACATTTCTGTACCATTCTTTTCCGTCCGGCGTTTCGCCGTTTTTGATTCCCCTTGACATCTTTCTGGAAAGCCAGCACAATATAAGTAACAGGTTGGACGCTTGGCTGACCGTGATTGCCTCCAGCGACCCGGAACGGATTTTGGATGTAGTTCGGGCTTACCCGGAGTTTGGAGAGCTTTACTGCCAGGTATTTCGGTTTCGCGATGATATAAAGGAGCTGATGAATATGTTTTCCGAAGCCTTAAAGATTTTGGATACCAATACAACGAAATATATGATTGAGGAACAAAAAGAAAAATTGCGGAAACAGGAAGAGGAATTGCGGAACCGGGAGGAGGAAATACGGAAACAGCGAGAAGAGATTGAAAGCCAGCGGGAAGAACTGCTCTCTGCAAAGGCTGCTTTGGCCGAAAAAGACTCCGAGAATCAGCGTTTGAAAGCACTTTTGAAGGCAAAGGAGTAACCGTGTGTAAGTGCCCAAAAGACGGGCACTAAGTGCTCGTAACAATACAAAGTACTAGGCTTGAAAAGACCTCGCCAAGTACTTTGCATGTATCGCACGTAAGTGCCCAAAATACAGGCACTAAGTGCTCGTAACAACAGCCAGGACTTCTATCAGGTCCTGGCTGTTGCTGTTGATTTTTTCTGATAATACCTGACGCCGCAGGATAAAGAGAAACAGATGATAAAATAGCAAAGGGCAATGAAACCATAAAGAGTGATAATCTGAGGGGCTGTCTGAAGACTTCCCATTACTACGCTGCTGTTGCGCATGAACTCTGCAATATCCACTACCCGGAGGAAAGAAGTATCCTTAATGACGGTGATCATCTGGGACAGCAGGGCGGGGATCAGGCTCTTGAAGGTCTGAGGCAGAACAATATAAAACAGAGTCTGGAAGAAAGAAAAGCCCTGGGAAGCGGCACTCTCAAATTGGCCTTTGGGTATGCCGTTTAATCCGCCGCGGATGATCTCCGCCATCACCGCCGTAGTAAACAGGGTGCAGGCCAGGATTGCCAGTACAATGGGATTCCCTTTAATGGTAAAGCGAATCCATAAAATCCACAGGATATTGGGCGTACAGCGGAAAAACTCGATGTAAACGCCTGTAAGCCAGGAAATCGGGCTTAAACGTCCGTGGCAGAAATGGCGCAGCAGCGCCAGAATCGTTCCGAAAAACAAGCTCAACGCGATGGTAACAATGGAAATCATAATGGTATTTCCGAGTCCTACCATCATAAAACGCAGGTTTGCCGGCGTGAAAATCGTGGAGAAAATGGAACTCATGCTACCACCTCCTTACGCTTTTTCGGCACAGGCGTCCGTTTTGCGCGGACTTCCAGAAAACGGGCCAGTCTGGCCAGAGGGAAGCAGATAATGAAATACAGCAGTGCACAGCTGAAATAAGCCTGGACGAAATATCCACGGTCCGCACCCCAGCGGTCTGCGTAGTACATCAAATCCAGTCCGGCCACCATGGCCAGAACGGAGGTGTTTTTTACCAGGTTCAGGGCCTGATTGGCCAGTGAGGGCAGAATGATCTTCAAGGTCTGAGGCAGAATGATGTAGCGCATGGTCTGGAGATAAGAAAAGCCCTGGGAGTAAGCTGCATCAAACTGGCCTCTGGGCACCGCCTCAATACCGGTACGGATGACCTCCGACACATAAGCGCCGTGATAAATCCCGACACCGATGACGCCTAAAAGGAATTTCGGCACCCGTCCTCCGATCAGATAAGGAAGACAGCTGTAATAGAAAAATACCTGAACCACCAGAGGCGTGTTCTGGAAAAATTCCACGTAAATCCTGGAAATGATCCTGCATATTTTTACTTTTGTGGTGGACAGCATGCCGAAGATGATACCTAAAACCAGCGCTAACAGGAGTCCTGTTAGCGCTACTTCCAAGGTCATTATAAATCCCGGCAGGTAATCCTCGGGAAGGACTTCAAACAGTGCCTTCCATCGTTTCAGATTAAAAAGACCTTTGATCATAAATTATTTGATTCCCCATTCTGTCTGCATTTCGTCCAGCTTTCCGCTGTCGATCAGTCCCGTTACCACTTCCTCGGCCAGAGCGGTCAGGCCCTCGTCCTCCAGGCTGGTAACAGCGCCGTACTCCTGTTCCGCATAGCGGTCATCCAGGATCTTGTTGGTATCATCCTTGTATCCGGAAAGGATAGCCCGGTCAACGGAGAATACATCGATGTTGCCGGAGGCCAGAGCGGTTGCCAGAGCGGGATAGCCTTCAAAGGTTTCGAATATGGGCTCAACATCGATGCCCTCTTCCGCCACATAGGTTTTAAAGGAATCCTCACTGTTGGAGCCCTGGGCTACGCCGATCACCTTGCCGTCCAGATCGTTGATGGAATTGATTCCGGAATCGTTGAGAACCATCAGGCCTACGGCGTCTACATAGTAAGGGGTGGTGAAGTTGTAGAGTTCCTTGCGCTCCTCGTTGATGGTAAAGGTAGCGATTACCATATCCAGCTCTCCGTTCTCAATGAGAGGGCCTCTGGTTTTGGCGGTGACGCCGGTGAACTCTACCAGATCCTGTTCCTTGGCCTCATCGGCGGTGCAGCCGAAGATGGCGCCTGCCATCTCGTAGGCCAGGTCTACTTCATATCCTTCGTATTCATTTGTCTCCGTATTCAGCAGGCTGAAATTAGGAACATCTGTCTTGACGCCTACCTTCAGCACGCCGGCATCGATTACTGCCTGCACATCTGCCGCCGTATCGCCGGAATCTGCCGCGCTCGTGCCGTCTGCGGGATCTTGGCTGTCCGAAGCTGCGCTGCCGGAGTTTGCTGCGGTGGTGGCGGAGTCGGATGCGCCGTCCGAGCATCCGGTCACAGCGCCCAGTACCAGGGCTGCAGCCAGAAGAGCAGTGCCGATTTTAAGATTTTTTCTCATAATTGTGTCCTCCTCATTTTTTGAATCTCAAAGGGCCGGAGCCCTTCGGAATGGTTACCTTTAATTCAGGATTTTGCTGAGGAACGCGCGGGTCCGCTCGTTTTCCGGATTCTCAAAGAAATGCTCCGGAGTTCCCTCTTCTACGATGGTGCCGCCGTCCATGAAGATCACCCGGTCCGCTACCTGCTTGGCAAAGCCCATCTCATGTGTAACGCAGACCATGGTAATGTTTTCCTTGGACAGGTTCACCATTACGTCCAGAACTTCCTGCACCATCTCCGGGTCGAGAGCGGAGGTGGGCTCATCAAAGAGAATTAACTTCTGCTTGGTGCACAGCGCACGGGCGATGGCTACACGCTGCTGCTGTCCGCCGGAAAGATTCTGGGGATAGCTGTCGGCCTTGTCGGCCAGGCCTACCCGCTCCAGGTACTTCATGGCTTCTGCTTCCGCCTGAGCTTTGGGTACCTTCTGGAGCTTGATGGGAGCCAGCGTGAGATTCTGAAGCACCGTCATATGAGGATACAGATTAAACTGCTGGAATACCATGGAAGAATATTTTCTGGCCATCTCGCCCCGATTTTTGTGGGTCAGGCGCTGGTTGTTGATGTAGACCTCACCGGCAGTGGGCTCCTCCAGGTAATTCATGCAGCGGATCAAGGTGCTTTTGCCGCTGCCGGAGGGACCGATGATGACCAGCTTTTCACCCTCCTCCACAGTCAGGTTGATATCCTTTAAAACCTCTAAGTCGCCGAAGTTTTTCTTTAGATGACTTACCTTAATCATACATGATTCCACCTTTCATCAAAAAATATAGACCCAATTGCTGGAAAATGATAACTTTTTTGTAAAAAAATACACTCAAAAAATTCCATAGTATCTATGGGAAATTCTGAGCGCCATTGCTCTTGATTACGTAAACCTGATTTTGAATTGTAAATAAATGGAGTTGATGGAAAAATGCCTTTAAAATCTTGCTTTTTCCCTCAACGGTAACTGCATTATAGTCTTATTTTTTTAAAAAGTCAATACTTTTCAGATAAAAATACAATAAAGTTATTGTAAAAACCACAATTTTTAAGTTGTGGATATTTTTGCAGCTGTTATGATTTAACGGGCGGGCACAATGTTCCGGTTGCGCGGGGAAATGAAATGTGCTAATATCGAAGGTAAATACAAAAAGATATTGGCAATTGTCCTGAACGGTTGCAGATCTTGATCAAAGAGAGGAATGTAAAATGGCATTATCCTATGAGAGCACCAGAGGAGGGGAAAAGGGAGTGACCTCCTCGCAGGCGATTTTAAAAGGGCTGGCAAAGGACGGAGGGCTGTTCATGCCTACTGAGATTCCGGCTCTGGACCTCCCCATTCGGGAACTGGCAGGGCTTTCCTATCAGGAAACGGCTTACCGGATCATGCGGCTTTTCCTTACGGACTTTACGGAGGAAGAGCTGAAGAACTGTATTGCGAAGGCATATGATGAGAAGTTTGACACAGAGGAGATTGCGCCCCTGACCAAGGCAGAAGGTGCTTACTTTCTGGAGCTGTACCATGGGAATACCATTGCATTTAAGGATATGGCTCTGTCCATTCTGCCCCATCTGATGACTACAGCGGCCAAAAAGAACCATGTGGACCACCAGATCGTGATTCTTACCGCTACTTCCGGAGATACGGGAAAGGCAGCTTTAGCCGGATTTGCCGATGTGCCGGGAACGAAGATCATCGTCTTTTACCCCAAGGGAGGAGTCAGCCGGGTTCAGGAGCTCCAGATGCGCACCCAGAAGGGAGACAATACCAGCGTAGTAGCCATTCACGGCAACTTTGACGATGCTCAGACCGGAGTAAAGAAGCTGTTAGCAGACAAGGAGCTGGAGCAGGAGATGGGAGAAGCCGGATTCCAGTTTTCTTCCGCCAACTCTATTAATATAGGAAGGCTGGTTCCCCAAATCGTATATTATGTATATGCTTATGCCAAGCTTCTTGAGAACGGGGAGATCGCAGAAGGGGAGGAGATTAACGTAACCGTCCCCACAGGCAATTTCGGAAATATTCTGGCGGCCTACTTTGCCAAGCGCATGGGACTCCCCATTAAGACGCTGATCTGCGCCTCCAATGAGAACAAGGTTCTTTACGACTTTTTTGCCACCGGAACCTATGACCGGAACCGGGAATTTGTTCTGACCAATTCTCCGTCTATGGATATCCTCATTTCCAGCAACCTGGAGCGTCTGATCTATTTGAGCACCGGCTGCGATGCCAAGGCCACGGGAGAGCTGATGAAGGAACTGTCCAGCCAGGGTTCCTACCATGTGACGGAACAGATGCGGGCCTTTATGTCTGATTTTGTGGGCGGTTTTGCCACAGAGGAGGAAGATGAGGCGGAAATCCGCCGTATTTTCGAGGATACGGGCTACCTGGTGGACACTCATACCGGCGTAGCGGCTGCTGTTTACCATCAGTATCAGGAAAAAACAGGGGACGAGACAAAGACAGTCATCGCTTCCACCGCCAGCCCCTTCAAGTTCTCCCACAGCGTGATGGAGGCCATCAAGGGCAAGGATGCAGTAGAAGGAAAGGATGAGTTTGAGATCGTGGATGCTCTCAGCAGTCTGGCTGCTGTTCCGGTGCCGAAGGCAGTGGAGGAAATCCGTACCGCCCCGATTCGCCATAACCTGGAGTGCGATGTAGACGGCATGAAGGATATGGTAAAGGGAATTTTGAAGATTTAACGTTTTTTGCTTCCATTTTGGGAATAATTGTGGTATCTTAAGAGAGGATGAAATAGTTAAATAAATAACAATCATATACATCGATAAGGAGGTAAATGGAATGTTAGTTTCAGCAAAAGAGATGCTTAACAAAGCTCGGGAAGGAAAATATGCGGTAGGACAGTTCAACATCAACAACCTGGAGTGGACCAAATCGATCCTGCTTACTTCTCAGGAGCTGCAGTCCCCGGTTATCCTGGGTGTTTCCGAGGGCGCAGGCAAATATATGACCGGTTTTAAGACCGTAGCTGCTATGGTAAAGGCGATGATGGAGGAACTGAATATCACGGTTCCGGTGGCTCTTCACCTGGATCATGGAACTTACGAGGGCTGCTATAAGTGCATCAAGGCAGGCTTCTCTTCCATTATGTTTGACGGCTCCCATTACCCCATCGAGGAAAATATTGAGAAGACCAAGGAGCTGGTGAAGATTGCCCATGCAATGGGACTCTCTCTGGAGGCGGAGGTAGGCTCCATCGGAGGAGAGGAAGACGGCGTAGTAGGAATGGGTGAGTGTGCGGACCCGGCAGAGTGCAAGGCGATCGCAGATCTGGGTGTAGACTTCCTGGCAGCCGGAATCGGCAATATCCACGGCAAATATCCGGCAAACTGGCCCGGACTCCGTTTTGATGTGCTGGAGGCAGTAAAAGCTCAGGTGGGAGACATGCCTCTGGTCCTTCACGGCGGCACCGGAATCCCGGAGGATATGATTAAGAAGGCGATTAGCCTGGGCGTTGCGAAGATTAATGTAAATACGGAGTGCCAGCTGACTTTCGCAGAGGCAACCCGCAAGTATATCGAAGCAGGAAAAGACCAGCAGGGCAAGGGATATGATCCCAGAAAGCTTCTGGCTCCCGGCGCAGAGGCCATCAAGGGCACTGTGAAAGAGAAGATGGAGCTGTTCGGCTCCGTAGGCAAGGCCTGAGAAGGACGGCGCCGGAGCAAAAACCTCAAGTGTATAAAAAAAAGTACTTGCTTTTTTGAGGGAAATGATTTATCTTAAGAAGGAACAAAGGCGTTCTCTCAGTGGAGAGAGCGCCTTCTTTATTATGATCCCGGGCACTTAACCGCTGCCTTTGGGGCGCTTAGGTGCGGTGTGCCGCTGTGAAAACGGGCCCGAAGCGGCGGTACGGCAGGCCGAAAAAAAGAGAGAGGATGGAAAATCTATGAGCGAAGTGATGAATGTTGCGGAGATTTTTGGAGAGAACGCCTTCACGGATGTTGTAATGCGGGAGCGTCTTCCAAAGAGCGTTTACAAAAAACTGAAAGAAACCATTAAAAACGGAGCAGAGCTGGACCCCAGCATTGCGGATGTGGTGGCACATGCCATGAAAGAGTGGGCGATCGAGCACGGTGCGACCCACTACACCCATTGGTTCCAGCCACTGACCGGCATGACGGCTGAGAAGCATGATTCCTTTATCTCCGCCCCCAAGAACGGCCGTGTGATTATGGAATTCTCCGGAAAAGAGCTGATCAAGGGCGAGCCCGATGCCTCCTCATTCCCCTCCGGCGGCCTGAGAGCTACCTTTGAGGCCAGAGGATATACGGCCTGGGACTGCACTTCCCCGGCATTCTTAAGAGAGTCTGCGATCGGTGTTACCCTGTGCATCCCCACCGCATTCTGTTCTTACTCCGGAGAGGCTCTGGACAAGAAAACCCCTCTGCTGCGCTCCATGCAGGCGGTAAACGAGCAGGCGCTGAGGATTTTAAGACTGTTCGGAAATACCACTGCGAAGCGTGTGGCTCCTTCCGTAGGACCAGAGCAGGAGTATTTCCTGGTTGATAAGAAAAAGTACCTCCAGAGAAAGGATTTGATTTATACCGGACGCACCCTGTTCGGCGCGATGCCTCCCAAGGGACAGGA
>DWYS01000155.1 GCA_019118585.1 Candidatus Enterocloster faecavium
GCCTTCGGAAGCAATCTGGTTTTGAAGGACATTGATTTTTCTGTCAGTACTGGAGATGTGACCTGTATTATCGGGGCTTCCGGCTCCGGAAAATCTACCCTGCTTCGGTGCCTGAATATTCTGGAAACGCCTACCACCGGGGAGATCCTCTATCACGGAACCAACATTGTAGGAGGAAAGGTAAATGCTCCTGCATACCGGGCAAAAGTGGGAATGGTATTTCAGAGCTTCAATCTGTTCAATAATATGAATGTGCTGGAAAACTGCATGATCGGGCAGGTGAAGGTGCTGAAGAAGAATAAAGAGGAAGCCAAGAAAAATGCCATGCAGTATCTGGAAAAGGTAGGCATGGCCCCCTATATCAACGCAAAACCCAGACAGCTGTCCGGAGGTCAGAAACAGCGTGTGGCCATTGCCAGAGCACTGGCTATGGAACCGGAGCTCCTGCTGTTCGATGAGCCCACCTCCGCTCTGGACCCCCAGATGGTAGGAGAGGTCCTGGAGGTTATGCGCAACCTGGCGAAGGAAGGACTGACCATGATCATCGTAACTCACGAAATGGCCTTTGCCAGAGACGTATCCAGCCATGTGGTTTTTATGGCAGGAGGCGTGATCGCCGAGGAGGGAACTCCTCAGGAGATTTTCGAAAATCCCCAGAATCAGCTGACCAGAGAATTCCTGGGACGATTTATGAGAGGATAGAAACGATAGAAAAAGAGCCTTTCAGGCAGGAAAAACCTGCCCGGAAGGCTTTTTGTTTAGCGCCTGTAGTTTAAGCGGTCTGCTCAGCCGTCACCCGGTGTGCCGCTGCTTCCAGCTGATACCAGGCCGAAGCCAGGGGAATGAGGCAGAACAGGGAGGCTTTTACGTCAAACGCCAGGGAGAGGAGAAGGGCCGCTGCCGCACCGCAGTGGAAGAAGAGAAGGGTTCCTCCGAAGAAAGAGAATTTCTCCCGGAAGGACTCGTCATGGTTGAGCCATACTTCCGCAGCGGCAGAGGAAAACTGGCGCAGATTATTGGTGGAAAAAATGGTAGCGCAGGTAAATCCCCTGGGAGCCTTGAAGCTGCACCACTGGAAGGCTGTGGCAAAGAACAGCGGATAAAGAGCCAGGAAGGGCTCTGTGGTCAGAGGGATCAAGGGGGAGATGAGAACGGCAGCGGAGCTGATGGCAAGGCTCAGTTCCTGCAGCCGCACTCTGGTATGCCTGGGGAGCCAGGTACAGAGAACGATGGCACTTACATATATGGCCAGGGCGCCGACGCGCACCAGCAGATGGAGAGGGTCCCGGCCGATGATCAGAGTAACAATGGAGATCAGATTGGAAGTCTGCGCCGAGGGAAAATTTCCGCCCCTGGATAAAATACCGTATGTGCCCAGATAACCTCCAATCAGCGCCATGTTAAAATGGATCCTGGTGGCCTGCTTCTCTTCAATGCTCATGGATTTTCAAACTCCTTCTTACTCCGTAAAACGCTTAGAATCCCCTTTACTATAGCATAGAGTTTTAATATAATAAAATACATATAATATATGGAGTATCATATAAAAAAGGTATCATAAAAGGAGGAATGGTGAATGGATATCAAGGCGCTGCGGTATTTTCTGGAGGTGGCCAGGGAGGGAAATATTACCAGAGCAGCAAAAAAGCTCTGCATTGCCCAGCCTCCTTTGAGCCGTCAGCTCCAAAAGCTGGAGGAGGAGCTGGGGGTCCAGCTTCTGATCCGGGGAAAGCGCCGGATCGAGCTGACGGAGGAAGGGAAATTTTTAAAGCAGCAGGCCGAGGAGATCATTGCGCTGGTGGAGCGGACGGAATATCAGCTTGGCATGATCAAGAGCAGTACCTATGGAAGTATCTCCATCGCGGTGACGGAGTCCTGCGGAGCCGGGGTAATGTGCGCGCTGATTCAGCGCTTCCATGATAAATACCCCAATATCCGGTTCCATATTCTGGCGGGAAGCGGCGATGAGGTCAATCAGCGGATGGAGCAGAATCAGGCGGATATCGGCATTATGCGGGAACCTTTTGACATGGAAAAATACGACAGGGAATTTTTGAAGAGCGAGCCCTGGATTGCAGTTATGGGAAAGGGATCACCTCTGGCAAAAGAGAAGGGCAAGAACATCCCACTTGCCATGCTCAGCAGTGAGGCGCTGATGATCCCTTCCCGCATTCCTCTCCAGGAGGAGATCAACAGCTGGTTCAACGATATGGCCAGGGAACGGAACATTTTCTGCATCTACAATTCTCCGGCAGCAGTGATCCCTCTGGTGGAAAACGGGGCGGCGGTCGCGATCTGTCCGGAATCGGTGAAGAGCTTTACCGGGGGACGAAGGCTGGTCTATAAGCGGATCGTGGAACCGAAAAAGGATTCCAGTATTTATCTGATCAAAAAGCGCCGCCAGATGATGCCTCTGGCGGCGCAGCTGTTCTGGGAATTTGCCAGGAAATACCGGGCAGGAGGAGAACAGACGTCTCCTTCCGGTCCGCTCCGGCTATGAGGCCCCCGGACAGCCGCCGGAGGGCCTGTGTTTTTTTGCCTCCTCTTCCGGATTAAATGGATAGAGGTCCTGGTAGGATTCCAACTGGGCCTCATCCTGAGGAAGGGAGGGGATCAGGCCGGTGCAGTCCGTGGCAGAACAGGCCTGGATGTCGATGTCAAATTCATCCCCGTTTTTTTTCAAGGGTTTCACCTCCTTTGAGTATGCTCTCAAAGGATAGTGTGTCCCGTTTCTTACGTGATCGGACTGGGGGATTTTTCAAATTCTGTCAAATTCCCGCCGCCCTGAACGGTCAGAATTTCAGAGCAGCCCCGATGAATCCGGCAAAGAGAGGATGGGGCCTGTTGGGCCGGGATTTCAATTCCGGATGGGCCTGGGTGCCGATAAACCAGGGATGGGAGGGGATCTCGATCATCTCCACGATCCGTCCATCGGGGGACAGGCCGGAAAGCTTCATGCCGTTGTCCGTCAGGATCTGGCGGTAGTCGTTGTTGACCTCATAGCGGTGGCGGTGGCGCTCGTGGATGGTCTCCTGTCCGTAAAGCTGATAGGCCTTGGAGTCACGGGACAGGACACAGGGGTAGGAGCCAAGGCGGAGGGTACCGCCGATATCCTCCACGCCGTTCTGGTCGGGCATCAGATGGATGACCGGATCCGGGGTAGCGGGGTTCAGCTCTACACTGTGGGCCTCAGGAAGGCCGGCCACGTGGCGGGCAAACTCCACGATGGAAAGCTGCATGCCAAGGCAAAGGCCGAGGAAGGGGATGTTGTGCTCTCTGGCATACTGGATGGCAGTGATCTTTCCGTCAATTCCCCGGTCGCCAAAGCCTCCGGGAACCAGGATGCCGGATACGTCGCCCAAAAGCTGGCCGGCATTTTCCGGGGTTACGGTTTCAGAGTCAATCCACTTGATGTGTACCTGAGCATGGTTGGCTACGCCGCCGTGCTTTAAAGCTTCCACAACGGAGATGTAGGCATCGTGGAGCTGGATATATTTTCCTACCAGAGCTACGGTTACCTCATACTGGGGATGCTTCCAGGCGTCGATCATGGCGCGCCAGTCTGCCAGGTCAGGCTCCGGGCAGGGAAGATCGAGGCACTCGCAGGCAGCCTGGGCCAGATGCTCTTCCTCCATTACCAGGGGAACCTCGTAGAGCACCTCTACATCCAGGTTCTGGAGTACATGGGATTCAGGCACATTGCAGAAGCGGGAGATTTTGGCCCGGATGCTGTGGTCCAGGGGATGTTCGCTGCGGCATACCAGGATATCCGGCTGGATGCCCATGCCCTGAAGATCCTTGACGCTGGCCTGCGTGGGTTTGGTCTTCAGTTCTCCGGAGGCCTTCAGATAGGGGATCAGGGTTACATGGATGATGCAGGTGTTGCCGGGACCGGCCTGATGCTGGAACTGGCGGATAGCCTCCAGGAACGGCTGGCTTTCAATATCGCCTACGGTGCCTCCCACCTCAATGATGGCGATCTCCGTCTCGTCCGTGCTGAAGTTGCGGTGAAAGCGGCTCTTGATTTCATCGGTAATGTGGGGAATTACCTGAACGGTGCCTCCGCCGAAATCGCCCCGGCGCTCTTTGTGAAGGACGGTCCAGTAGACCTTGCCGGTGGTGACATTGGAATTTTTGGTCAGACTTTCATCGATGAAGCGCTCGTAGTGGCCAAGATCCAGGTCTGTTTCAGCGCCGTCGTCGGTCACGAATACCTCTCCGTGCTGAACCGGATTCATGGTACCCGGGTCGATGTTGATATAGGGGTCAAATTTCTGCATGGTAACCTTGTAGCCCCGGGCTTTCAGCAGACGGCCCAGAGAAGCGGCAGTGATGCCTTTTCCCAGTCCGGATACGACGCCGCCGGTGACAAACACATACTTTACTGGCATAGTGGAACCTCCTTTTTCTTTTGGCAGAATGTGTAACGGTTGGGGATAAATAATAACTTGGTAACAGCCTCGTTTTCACATCGGATGTTCGGAACAGTTACATAACTTGTACATTATACAACCCAGGGAAGGAGAAATCCAGTATTTTTTCAGAAACTTTTAATTTAGTCGGATGCTCTCCCGGTATCGGGAAGGAGAAAGACCGGTAACGTTCTTAAAGGCCCGGTTGAAATGGGCGGCATCCTGGTAGCCGACGGCGAGGGCAATGTCCAGCAGTTTAAGCGAAGGATTTTCCATCAGTTCCTTTGCTTTCTGAATCCGCACCTGGAGAATATAGTCCCGCACGGTGATATTCATCTGCTTTTTGAAGAGAAAACTGAAATAGTTTGGATGGAGACGGAACCGGGAGGCAATGTCTGCCAGCATAAGCGATTCGGAGTAATGCTGATCGATATAAGCCCGGGCCTTTTTTACAATATAAGCATCATTTTTTGCCTGCTGGATTTTTAACTGCTCTACATAAAGAGAGAGTACCTGGGAAAATTTCTTTTTCAGCTGACTTAAATGGGGCAGGTTTTTAATTTGCGCAGACAGATCATTGTCCGACAGCTTAAAATGAGCTACGATCGGAATCAGACTGCTGTTCTGCTGCATTAGGGTATACAGAAAATCAGAAAAGATTCGGCGCAAATCCTCCCGGCTGAAAACAGTGGGAGATAATCCTCTGAAAATCCGGTCAATAATGCCCTCTAAATCTTCCTCTTTTAAAGCCAGAATGGAGGTTTGAAGTTCTTTCAGGAGAGAGTCCAACTGTTCGTGGGTGAGAATCGCTCCGCTGCTTTCGACATCAAAATACTCTCCGTTTTTTGCAGGAGATGGGATGGATAAATGGTTCAGGCTCAGGGTAGAACTGCTGTCCACAAACTGGGGCAGAAGGGAGTGAATCATGGACACAAATGTATGAATCGCTACTGGTTTTAGAAGATAATCATAAGCGCCCATTTTTAAAGCACTTCGGATATAGGAATAATCGTCATATCCGCTCAGCATAATTACAAAACTGGGGATATTTCCGCTGTGGATCAGCTCCAGAAGACGCAGCCCGTCCAACTGGGGCATTTTAATATCAGAAATAATCAGGTGATAGTAGTGTTCGGTCAGCAATGTTAAGGCCTGAAAACCATCGAAGGCCCGATCAATCTGAAATATCTCCGGAAAAGATTCCTCAATAATCTTTTTGAGTCCGTCTACGATATTTGGATCATCGTCAATTAATAGCACCTGATACATATTTATACCTTCTGGTGAAAGGGATTCCACGGAAAATGAAGAGTGATTGTAGTGCCGGTTCCATATTTGCTCTGAATCTGCGCATGGTATTCGGAGCCATAATTTAAGAGAATTCTTTTGCAGACATTGCGCAGACCAATGCTGTCGCTGCTGGGGCTGGCGATATTTTGCATCAGCTCCTGAAGCTGCTTTTCGGTCATGCCGCAGCCATCATCGGAAACCTGAATAAACAATCCGGCCTCTGTGCGGTACCCCAGGATTTCGATGTTCAGAATCTGATCGCTTTTGTATATTCCGTGGATGACGGCGTTTTCTACCAGAGGCTGAAGAACCAGCTTTAAAATGCGGCAGTCCAAAAGATCGTCATCGATGCAGATCTTGGCAGAGATTCTGTCTCCATAGTGATAGGAAAGAATGGAGAGATAGATATTCAACTGGTGCAGTTCTTCCCTCAGAGAAACTTCTTTTGCGGTGTTGCGCAGGCCGAATTGAAGATTCTGTCCCAGCAGCTCCGCCATGGAAGCCACATCGTAATCTTGGTGAGCGTAGGCTTTCATATGCATAATTTCCAATGTATTGTACAGATAGTGAGGATTGATTTGGGTGCGCAGAAGTTGAAGCTCCGTTTCCTGCTGCTGCTGTTGCTTTAAAAGAACTTCCTGAATTAAGAAACGGATTCTCTCCGCCATCTGGTTAAAGGAGCCGAAGAGGGTAGAAAGTTCCAGGGGAAGTCCTTCCGGAGAAACGCTGACGCCCTGGTCCGGCTCAAAACGGTTGCAGGCATCTATTAGCCGGTCCAATGCGCTTAAAATTTTTTTCATAATGCGAATCATCAGAAATACGATCAGTCCCAAAAGAATTCCGATGATTAAAGTATAGAAAAACTGAATGGAGCTGACATTGCCCAGAATATCTGACATAGGTGTCTGAAGAATCAGACAGTATCCGTTGGCATGTGAGATAGTATTATATACATACCCCTTTCCTTTGTCCAATAAAAGCTTTCTGCCCTGGAAATCAGGAAAAGGACTTCCGGGAATCAGAGAAGAGGGAGGTGGGTTATTCATGGTGCTGTAAAGGAGCTGTCCGTTTTTTAAAAGCGCGTATTTCTGATTGGGGGCTTGCCGGATCTGATCGAAGCGGTGGTCCAGATAATCGGTATTCGTTCCGGCCACACAGTATCCGACAATTTTAATCGTGTTTAAATCAACAACACCTCTTGCAACGCAGAGTGCCCGGCAATCAGCCTGATTATAACCCGAGCCCGAAAATTCATTGGCAGGAATCAGCAGAGTGGATCCTGTTTTATATTGGGAGAGTTCCTGGTACCAGGCAGGAGTATCATCGCTGAGAAACACAATGCGGTATCCTTCCTTGCGGGAGGACACCACTCCGTTTTGTTCCAGGTCATACAGTGCGATGAAGCTGACAGAATCAGAGGATAAACTGGACTGGGCATGGGTGTTGAAATAGGAATAAAAGCGGTAGTTTTTTAAAATAGGGCCCTCTCTTAATGTCCGGCATAAATAAGAATCATTGTTCTGGGTATAAAGCTGGGCAGGGAAAAAAGTGGCGTTTTCCAGATCTCCAATCATGCTTTCAGCTGTGCTGAGAAGCTGTTCTCCTACCTGATAATACCGATTGGTGGCAGTATTGTAGCTCTGATACGTGTTAAAAGAAATCAAGTACAGCAAAAATGCCAGTGTGAGAAAAATCTGGAGCCCGGCAATTGCGAAAAGTCCTTTTTTAATAGAAAAATTTTTGATCACAAAATCCTCCTGATGGCGCTGAAAAGTTGTGTATTTTTGTTAAAAATATCATACCTAAAGAAGATAATCAAGTATAAATACACAATAATCTTTGAAAATGGCAAGTGATATTGGAATATGGTATTTATTCCGGCTTCAGAAAAAGCTATAGTAAAAATACCAAAAATACACGAAACCCTGAGAGGAAGGAGAAGATTTATGAAAAGAAGATTTGCGGCACTGATGATGGGAACAGCACTGGCGGCGGCAGCTCTTTGGGGATGCTCCGGCGGTACGTCTTCGACAGAGGGAACGGAAGGCGGACAAACTGAGGCAGCGGCAGACAGTTCTTCAGGAGGGAAAGTGGAAATCGAACTGTTTCACCAAAAGCCGGAAAATGTGGAACTTTACAATACGCTGGTCAACAAGTTTATGGAAGAAAATCAGGATATCCAGGTCAACATTACATTGGCGGAATCGACTACTACAACCATTATTTCCCGGGTAGCCGCCGGAAATATTCCGGAGCTTGTATCGGTGTATCCCTGGAATGCTTCCTATCAGGATATGTTCCGGGAAGGAATTTTCCAGGATCTGACAGATCAGGAATTTATGAAGCGTGTGAATCCTTCCGTGCTGGAACGCTGTGAGGTGGACGGAAAACAGTATGCTCTTCCGCTGACCACCAATTCCTACGGACTTTATTATAATGTGGATATTTTTGAAGAGCTGGGTCTTACGATTCCGGAAACCATGGATGAAATGTGGGCAGTATGCGATCAACTGGTAGAAGCAGGCATTCAGCCCTTCTCCTTCCCGGATAAAGAGGCGGTGCGAATTAACCAGTTCTTTGACCGTATGCTGATTGGCTGCGTGGACCATGATTTTTATACCAAGTGCGATCAGCTGGTGGCAGGAGAATACAAGATTACGGAAGATGAAAATATCCGTAAATATGCGGAAACGATTCTAAAATTAAGAGAATATGGAAATCCGGACTCCCTGGGATATGATGATGAGCCCGCATACGAGGAATTTACCAGCGGAAAGTCCGCAATGTATATTGATGGCTCCTGGGCAGTTACCACTTTTGAAACAATGAATCCGGATTTGAACTTTACCTGTACGGCGATTCCGGTTATTACATCAGATGACTTCTGGACCTGCGGCACCGTGGATACAGCCTATTCCATTTCTGCTGATTGTACGGAAGAAGAGAAGGAAGCGTGCATTCGCTTCTTGGATTTCCTGGTGAGAGAGGATATTGCACAGGAATTCAGCGATGGGGATAAGAATCCAACTCTGGTTCAGGGCGTTAACTATAATGTTCCACAGCTTCAGGAGATCAATGATTACATTGACGAAGGTAAGTTTGGTCCTTCTCTGGCCAGCATCTGGACTCAGGATTTGAGAAACAGCCTTGTGGTATCGGTACAGGCGCTGATTCTGGATAAAGATGTGGATACTTTCCTGGAGGAATTTCAGGGGCTGGTTGAAGAGTACTACACTCCTCAGGAATAAAAGATGATTGATTTACCGTAATAGGAGGCAGGCAATGAGAAACAGAAAAAATCGGGATCGGAACATTACTCATTTTATCTATGTTCTGCCAAATTTGCTTATGTATTCCTTGCTGTCCATCGTGCCCATCGTACTGGGACTGTACTACAGTTTTACAGATTGGAACGGGATTGGAAAGAATTATGATTTTGTCGGCTTTCATAATTATATTAAAATTTTAAAAGACAGCCGGTTCCGAAAAGCAGTTCTATTTAATGTGCGCTATGCGGCGATGCTGATCGTATGTGTGCTGCTGATTTCTGTGATTCTTGCCCTTTTGCTGAATACCAGGATCAAAGGCCAGGGATTTTTCAGGGCGGTATACTTTTTCCCTGCATGTGTCAGCATGCTGACAATTGGCTTAATTTTCAACTACATTTTCTTTCAGGGTCTCCCCAGTATCGGGGAGGCTCTGGGGATTGAGGCTCTTCAAAAAAATATTTTATCGGGAAGAAAGACAGCAATCTATGGCATCTTGGTAACGAATGTCTGGAAAAGTGTAGCAATTCCTACGGTATTGGTGCTGTCCGCTCTGCAGACCATACCAGGGGAGATTATGGAGGCAGCTACGGTAGACGGGGCAAATGGGAGACAGAAATTCTTTTATATTACACTGCGTTATATTCTCCCGATTTTGAGCATAATTTTTGTTCTGGTCCTGAAGGAAGGACTGATGATCTACGACTATATTATGGCAATGACATCCGGAGGACCGGCAGGGGCAACGGAGAGCATTACACTTTCTATTTACCGGATCGGCTTTGAGGATATGAAATTTGGCTATGCAATTTCTCAGGCGATGATTGTAGCAGTGATTATTGCGGTTATTTCCATTATTCAGATTCATTTCACAGACAAGAAAAAGATTTATGATTGAGGAGGCGCGGAAAACTTGAAAAGAAGAAAAATAATTCATGGCTTAACTTACGCCGCTCTTCTGGTAGGATTCCTCCTGATTGTATTTCCTTTTTACTTGACGGTGGTATCCTCTTTAAAAGATATGAGCGATATTTTCAGCAATTTCTTCGGCCTGCCTAAAAAAGTTGTGTTTACTAACTTTACATACGTACTGCAGAAGCCGGATTATTTTATCGCACTGAAAAATTCGGCGATTATCACAGGGGTATCCGTTGTTGCAATGGTCCTGTTTCTGCCTATGTGCTCTTATGCAATTTCCAGAAGACGATTCAATTCCCGATTTTATGCGTTCTTGTATTTCTTTATGGTTGCCGGTATTTTTGTACCCTTTCAGGTAAAAATGCTGCCAATGGTAAAATTGATGAGCCAACTGGGACTGCTGAATCGTGTGGGGGCAATTATGCTTTATATTGCGAATTCCACCTGTGAGGGAGTATTCCTGATGGTGGGATATCTGGCCTCTATGCCGACGGATTTGGAGGAAGCTGCCTATATAGACGGGGCCAGCACAAACCAGGTTTTTTACCGGATTGTGCGTCCGATTATGAAGCCGATTATTTCTACGGTGGTTATTAAAAATTCTCTTTGGATCTGGAACGACTATTTTATGCCGTCTCTGGTGCTGAATCAATCTAATTTGAACCGGACGCTGACTTTGTACCAGTATTCGTTCCGGACGGAAAACTCCACTAATTTTACGATTGTATTTGCAGTTATGCTGCTGTCAATTCTCCCGATCTTCATTGTGTACTGTCTGTTCCAAAAGCGGATTGTAGCGGGAATGATGGAGGGAGCAGTGAAAGGATAGGACAAATGGCTTTTTTGCAGGTAAATCTGTATTCCAAGACTTTGAATATGGATACAAAAATTTGGGTAATTATGCCGCAGACGATGCAGGGAATTGGTCTGCCGGGGAGCGAGGGGCAGGAAGAATATTCCGTTCTCTGGCTTCTTCATGGAAGGAGCGATGACTGCAGTATCTGGATGCGGCGGACTTCAATCGAGCGGTATGCGGCGCCTCTGGGGTTGATGGTCGTAATGCCGGAGGTCAGCTACAGCCGATATATGAATATGGCGTATGGTCCAAGGTACTATGATTATGTGGCTGAAGAGCTGCCGGAATTTTGCGGACAGCTGTTTCCGAAAATGAGCAGAAAACGGCAGAAGAATTACATTGCAGGACTGTCTATGGGCGGAGGGGGAGCGATGTGGATCGGATTGCATAATCCGGATAAGTTTGGAACGATCTGCATGCTTTCTACCGGCGGTGTGGTTCCTCTTGAAGGACTTTGGAGACAGAAGAGTGGATCAGACCAGTCCTACCGAAAGTGCAATGAGGATGTTTATGGGGTGTCGGATTCGGATTCTTTGAAGGGAACGGAATATGATATTTTAAAGCTGATTCAGGATACGGCGAAGCGGGAAACGGTTCTTCCCAGGGTTTATCATGCAATGGGGACAGAAGATATCCGCTACCCGGTCGCGATGAAAATCAAAGAAACATTTCAACAGATTCCCGGAAATCCCTATCAGTATGAGTACCATGAGGGGCCAGGCAGTCATGAGTGGATTTTTTGGGATCATTGGATCGAAGAGTTTCTTAAAACTCTCCCTCTGAAAGGAGGACAAGGAAATGGCGTTAGTTCTTAACCAGTTTTATTCGGAGGCTCTTACGGAATGCAATTCTATGATGGCAGTGGTCCCGTTGGAGAAACATCCGGGAAAACAATATCCGGTACTGTGGCTTCTTGCGCCGGCCGGTATGGATCACACTGCCTGGCAGCGCCATACCGATGTGGAAGGAATGGCAGAACGTCTGGGAATAATAGTAGTTATGCCGGACATGAAATTGAGCTATGGAGTGGACATGGTTCATGGGTTTGCCTACGGCCAAATGCTTACGGAGGAGCTGCCGAAGATGGTGGGAGACTATTTCCCGGCAGATCTGAGCAGACAAATGATTGCCGGTACTATGGAAGGAGGATATGGCGCTTTTTATGCTGCCCTGAGAAAACCCGGGCAATATCGTTTTGCTGCCTGCTACAGCTGCGGCTCACTGACAGATGAAATATTTGAAGGGCGTGAACAAAAGCAAATTGAACATGCATTTGGCACGCGGGAATTTCGAGAAACGTCCGCGAACAGGTATGACCTGAAGGGTCGGCTGAAGGATTGTTCGGGCGAGCAGTCCTTTTCGCTGATGTATTCGAAGAAGGACCGGTTTGCCGGATCTGCCGAACAATTGGCAGAAGCAATGAAAGGATTTCCTCATTGTAAAATTGTAAAAAGTGAGGCAGACAGGCCTCTCGGCTGGAATGATTGGAAATTGCAGCTGGAAAAAGATCTGAAAGAGAATATGGGGAAGGAATAAACGGGGAGGCGGGAGGACAGGATATCCATATGCAGTAAAGAAATTTTTCAGAAATTTCATGGTTCTTTTCTTGATTTATGGGGGGACTGCCTCTATAATGGTAGAGAATGGGCAAATCCATTCAGAGGGAGAATTACACATATGGATAACAACAAAAAGAATGACCCAAACGGGCAGAAATCCAACTGGCAGACCATATCCATGCTGGCGGTTGCGGCCCTTTTGACCTTTGTGCTGGTGACGGGCATGCAGGGCTTGGTAAGCTCCAGGCAGAATGAGGAGCTGACCTACAGTGAATTTGTCCGCCGGGTGGAAAATGGAGAAGTGGAAGCGGTTGTTCAGGGAACATCTACGATCCAGGTGATCCCCAAACCGGGCACCAAGGACTTTTCCTCTCAGCTGAACTACTATGTGGTGCCGCTGAGCAGCGATTTTGATTATGCCCAGCGTTTGTTGGATAACGGAGTGGAAATCCGGGTAGAGTCCAGAGACAACGGCGTGATCCTGGCAGCGATCTTAAACTACGCCATCCCCTTCCTGTTCCTGGTATTCCTGATGAATTTCACCATGCGCCGGATGGGCGGCGGAGGCATCATGGGCGTAGGAAAAAGCAACGCCAAGATGTATGTGCAGAAGGAAACAGGCATTACCTTTAAGGATGTGGCCGGAGAGGATGAGGCCAAGGAGTCCCTGACGGAGATTGTGGACTTCCTTCACAATCCGGGTAAATATACCAAGATCGGAGCCAAGCTTCCCAAGGGAGCCCTTTTGGTGGGACCTCCCGGAACCGGTAAGACTCTTCTGGCTAAGGCTGTAGCAGGAGAGGCCCATGTGCCCTTCTATTCTCTGTCCGGTTCCGACTTTGTGGAGATGTTCGTGGGCGTGGGCGCTTCCCGTGTCCGTGATTTGTTTAAGAATGCGGCGGAGAATGCCCCCTGTATTATCTTTATCGACGAGATCGATGCCATCGGCCGCAGCCGTGACAGCCGTCTGGGCGGAAACGATGAGCGGGAGCAGACTTTGAACCAGCTGCTGTCCGAGATGGATGGATTTGACTCCACCAAGGGACTTCTGGTGCTGGCCGCTACCAACCGTCCGGAGATCCTGGACCCGGCTCTGCTCCGTCCAGGACGTTTTGACCGCCGGGTTGTAGTGGAGCGTCCCGATTTAAACGGACGCATTAACATATTGAAGGTTCACTCCAAGGATGTGCTTTTGGATGACACAGTGGACTTTAAGGAGATTGCCCTGGCTACCTCCGGCGCTGTGGGAGCCGACCTGGCCAATATGATGAACGAGGCGGCGATCAACGCGGTGAAGCACGGCCGTCAGGCAGTTTCCCAGAAAGACCTTTTCGAGGCTGTGGAAGTGGTGCTGGTAGGCAAGGAGAAGAAGGACCGGATCATGAGCAGGGAGGAGCGCAGGATCGTCTCCTACCACGAGGTGGGCCATGCCCTGGTCAGCGCTCTGCAGAAGCACTCCGAGCCGGTGCAGAAGATCACCATTGTTCCCAGGACCATGGGAGCTCTGGGCTATGTGATGAATGTTCCGGAAGAAGAAAAATATCTGAATACCAAGAAGGAACTGGAGGCTATGCTGGTAGAGCTTATGGGCGGACGGGCCGCTGAGGAGCTGGTATTTGACACCGTTACCACCGGCGCTTCCAACGATATCGAGAAAGCCACCAGTCTGGCCCGGTCCATGATCACCCAGTACGGCATGAGCGAAAAATTTGGTCTGATGAGCCTGGAATCCAGAGAAAATCAGTATCTGTCCGGCCGCACCGTACTGAACTGCAGTGATGGCACCGCAGGGGAAATCGACCAGGAAGTGATGAAAATCCTGAAGGATTCCTACGAGGAGGCGAAGCGCCTGCTGTCGGAGAACCGGGAAGCCATGGATAAAATCGCGGAGTTTTTGATCGAGAAGGAAACCATCACCGGCAAGGAGTTTATGAAGATTTTCCGCCAGGTGAAGGGACTGCCGGAAGAAGAGGACAAGGCTGCGGAAGGACAGGAAGAGCGGATCCATGAGAAAACGCCGGTGCAGTCCGAGGAGCAGGCTCCTCAGGAGAATGCGCAGCCCGGACAGAAGGAAGAGTCTCATCAGTCCCAGAAGCTGGAGTCTTATCCCTGGGAGGAGAGTTTGGGTAAGCCCGGGCAGGAGAAGGAAGCTTCTCCAGCTATGGGAGAAGGAGAGCAGACCTCAGACAAAGGGGAAGAGGAGTAGATCAATTTCTCCTCCCCGGCGTCTCCCCAAACCGTTTCTTATAAGCCCGCAGGAAAGAAGAGTAGCTGGAAAAGCCGGCTCCGAAACAGGCGCGGGTGGCATTTTGACCGGAGGCCATCAGTTCCCGGGCCAGGGAAAGGCGTTTCTGGGTGATGTAGGAGCCGATGGTGCAGCCTGTTTCTTCCTTAAAGAGGCGCATCATGTGATAGGGGCTGAGACAGCATTCACGGGAGAGAAGAGGGATGGATAAGTCCTCATCCAGATGGTCGTTGATGTAGGCCATCAGTCCGGATACCTGGTAATGGAGCGTACCGGTGTGCAGATAGGGGGCGCGGCTGTCCAGGGAGATCCGGTTGAGACAGATTAAAAATTCCAGAAGAAGCACATGGTTTAAGAGTGAGGAGGCATAAGCCTCCTCATTTTTTTGAGATTCCCTCATACGATTTAAGAGAGAAAAAAGGGGACGGCGTTCCGGCTCCTCCAGGCGCAGGACGCTGGAGTGACGGTACCGGGCCTGGATTAGGCATTGATTTAAGGGTTCTCCGGGAGAAACCTGCTCCAGAAATTCCGGTGAAAGGTAAAGGATGGTCCGCTCATAGGGCTGCCCCGCCTTTACATGGGGGCAGTGGATCTCACCGCGGTCCACCAGTACCAGGTCTCCGGGCAGCAGGTCATAGCTGCGCCCCTCGATGGTGTATGGAACGGAGCCCTTCTGAAGGGCCAGGATCTTGCAGAAGTCGTGGTAGTGGGGAGATACCGGACCGGAAGAACCGGAAAGATGAAACATGCGGAAATCCTCCAACAGAAATCCTGTTTTGGGAGCAGCAGAGAGCGTCATAAGGGGTACCTCCTGGATGGTTTTGGGGGTCGGGACAGTTTTTTTAGCTGTCCGGAATGATCATGCTCCAAGTATAGCATTTTTTGAAAAGAAAAACAGCATAATCCGCATATTATTATAAAAAAATGCCTGATATACTTAAATACAAAGTGAAAACATAAGCCAAGAAAGGAAATCGGTTATGAAAACAACGGTGGAGAAATATCATGGTCTTGGAAATGATTATCTGGTGTTTGACCCGAACTGCAACCGTCTGCATCTGAGCCCGGAAAATGTACGACTTCTCTGCGACCGGAATTTCGGCGTAGGTGCGGATGGAATTCTGGAGGGTCCCATATTTGAGGAGGAGAAAATCAGCGTCCGGATTTGGAATCCGGACGGCAGTCTGGCGGAGAACAGCGGAAACGGCGTGCGGATTTTCGCCAAGTATCTGAAAGACGGCGGATACGTACAGAAGAAAAATTTTACGATCCATACGGCAGGCGGGGAAGTATTTGTCCATTACCTGAACGAGGAGGGGACCAGGCTGAAGGTATCTATGGGAAAGGTTTCCTTCTGGAGCGATGAGGTTCCGGTAGAAGGACCCAGACGGGAAATTGTCAATGAAACTATGGTATTCGGACGGATTCCCTACCCGGTCACCTGCCTGAACATCGGAAATCCCCACTGCGTGATCCTGATGGATGAGATTTCTAAGGAGCTGGTATGCCGCATCGGCGCCTACTCGGAACATGCGAAGCAGTTTCCGGAGAAGATCAATACCCAGATTATCAAGGTTTTGGACCGGACCCATATCCAGACTGAAGGGTACGAGCGGGGGGCTGGGTATACCCTGGCTTCCGGGACCGGCTGCTGCGCGGCAGCGGCCGCAGCCTGCCGCTTGGGGCTGACCGACCCGAAGGTCATTGTGCAGATGCCCGGAGGAACCCTGGAAATTGAGATCGAGGAGGACGGCATGGTGCTGATGACCGGCGATGTAGGATACGTGGGCTCCATGCGCCTTGGAAGCGCCCTGAGCGAGCAGCTCCGGACACTGGAGAGGTGAGAAAAAAGTTCCCTTCGCATTGACAAACGGCGGGGGAGTTGCTATAGTTCTAAAAAACGGACCGCAGCTTATATCCCGGAGAGCCCAGCCTCTTCCGGGAGTATGGATTTGGATGAAAGAGGTGTAAGGAAATGAGCAAATACAGCAGGGATGACATTATCCGAATGGTGGAGGAGGAGGATGTGGAGTTTATCCGCCTCCAGTTTACGGACATTTTCGGGATGCTGAAAAATGTAGCGATCACGGCGGGGCAGCTGCCCAAAGCGCTGGAAAACCGGTGTATATTTGACGGCTCGGCCATTGAGGGCTTTGTCCGGATCGATGAGTCCGACATGTACCTTTACCCGGATCTGGACACCTTTGAGATCTTTCCCTGGCGGCCCCAGCAGGGAAAGGTGGCGCGCCTGATCTGTGATGTCTACGGGGTGGACCAGAAGCCCTTTAAGGGGGACCCCAGGTATGTGCTGAAGCAGGCCGCAGCAAAAGCGGCGGATATGGGCTACACCTTCCATGTGGGGCCGGAGTGTGAGTTCTTCCTTTTCCACACGGATGACGACGGCAGGCCTACTACCAATACCCATGAAATGGCCGGGTATTTTGATGTGGCCCCCATTGATCTGGCGGAAAACGTGCGCAGGGATATTGTGATGAACCTGGAAGCTATGGATTTTAAGGTGGAGGCCTCCCACCATGAGATCGCGCCGGCTCAGCACGAGATTGATTTTGAGTACACGGATGTGCTTCAGGCAGCGGACAATATTATGACCTTTAAGATGGCGGCTAAGACCATAGCCAAACGCCACGGCCTTCACGCTACCTTTATGCCAAAGCCCAAGGAGGGAGTCAACGGCTCCGGCATGCACAT
>DWYS01000156.1 GCA_019118585.1 Candidatus Enterocloster faecavium
CCCCTACACCAGCGAGGAAATTTTGGGAGAAGCGCTGCACGATGTGAGGGATCAGGTACAGATTGCAACCAAGTTTGGGTTTGATATTCAAAATGGTGTCTCTGTTGGTTTGGACAGCCGCCCGGAAACGATCCGAAAGGCAGTGGAAGGTTCTCTGCGCCGGCTGAAAACAGATCATATCGATCTGCTGTATCAGCATCGTGCAGACCCGAAGGTTCCTGTGGATGCCGTGGCCGAAACCGTCTCCAAGCTGATGGAGGAAGGCAAAGTATTGCACTGGGGGATGAGCGAGGTATCTGTCCGTACGATTCGGAAAGCCCATAGCTTGCTTCCTCTCACAGCCATTCAAAACGAGTATTCCATGTGGTATCGGGATGTAGAGAAGGAACTGCTTCCTGTACTGGAGGAACTGGGTATTGGTCTGGTATGTTTCTGCCCGCTTGGACGCGGATATTTGACCGGAAAATTAAAGCAGACCTCGTTTTCTTCTCAGGATGTCCGCAGTGAAATGCCCCGGTTCTCCAATGAAGAAGCGCTGCGGGCAAATCAGGAATTACTCGAATTCCTGCAGGTCCAGGCTGCGGAGAAAGGCTGCACCATGGCACAGTTAGCCCTTGCATGGATTCTTGCCAAACGTCCCTGGATTGTTCCCATTCCGGGAACTACAAAGTTGAACCGGCTGGAGGAAAATATGGGTGCAGCTAATGTGAAATTTACAACGGATGAACGGACGGCTCTGAACGAAAAACTCGATCAGATCCAGATATATGGAGCCCGGTACAATGCCCAGCAGGAGAGCATGGTGGAAAAGTAGGAAACCTGAAAAGCGGATGATAGAAGAAGAGGTAAATAAGAATGATTTTAGTTACTGGCGCTAGCGGACAAGTTGGAAAACATCTTTTGAGGGCGCTATCAGGGAAAGGAATTCCTGCGCGGGCATGGATTCATCGAAAAGAAAATGAAACTGCGCTGGAAGATGCAGCGAAAGAATTTGAAAAATAACAAATGATAGACAGGAGACGAAAAAATGAAGGTATTGGTGATCAATGGAAGTCCCCGAGCAAAAGGAAATTCAGATTTGTTATGTGATGAGTTTATCCGGGGCGCAAAAGAATCCGGCAATCAGGTAGAGAAAGTCTCCCTGAGGGAAAAAGAAGTGCATCCCTGTAAGGCGTGCTATGCCTGCTTTAAGACAGGATCCTGCGTGCAGAAAGACGATATGGCCGATATCCTTAAAAAGGCAGAGGAAGCAGATGTACTGGTTCTGGCCTCACCTACCTATTTTTTGACAATGAGCGGCCAAATGAAAGTGTTTATTGACCGGTTATTGCCCAAGTGGCAGGGACTGGGCGGCAAGCAAGCCTATGTCATTGTGACAGGCCACGATGGAAAACAGGGGCTGAAGCGCAATGCAGAAGATTTAACAATGACACTGGAAAACCTGGGCGACCATGTGAAACAGGTCATCTGGGGCGAGCATGTCTGGCAAAAAGGAGAGGTTCTGGGCACAAAAGCGATGGAGGAGGCATACCGGGCCGGTCAACATATCAATCGATAAAAGTGTGAAAAGAGGGAATAAGAGCTATTTGGCCAGAAGGTCGTTATCATCGGAGGCGGACAGGTTGGATAAGTCTGAGAAGGTACCTGCGAAAGCTGATAGGTGAAAGCGCGTTATACGGCAAAACGAATGGAGGTTCAAAATGAAAAAAAGATATTTAAGCTTGATAGGGGCGATACTTTGCGCAGCTTCACTGGAAGGATGTTTCATGGCAGGGGCTGAAGTTTCACAGAATGGAGCTTTCCAGGGACAGGTCCAGGCTGAGACAGAGGCCAGTCAGACAGAAACCAGGCAGACAGAGGTCAGGCAGACGGAAGTCAGCCAGACAGGAGCAGAGGCCCCGGAAGATACGGGAAGCGAAGCAGGAGTGCCGGCTGTGTATATGACCTCGGATATAAGTCCGGAAGGCCTTATGAGAATCTATGACGCCCTTGGGGCAGAACTCCCGGAGGGCAATATCGCAGTTAAGATCAGTACAGGTGAAAACGGCAGCAATTATCTCAGGCCGGAGCTCATCGGGGAGCTGGTGCAGTCCGTAAATGGGACGATCGTAGAGTGCAACACGGCTTATGGCGGGGACAGGGCCAATACAGCCTATCACATGCAGCTTGCAGAAGACCATGGCTATACGGCCATTGCCGACGTGGACATTATGGATGCGGAGGGCTCGATGACGCTTCCTGTTACGGGAGGGACCCATCTGACGGAAAATTATGTGGGTTCCCATTTTGCAAACTATGATTACTATGTGGTGCTTTCCCATTTTAAAGGCCACGCCATGGCCGGATTCGGAGGGGCGATCAAAAACATCTCCATCGGCATCGCTTCATCCGACGGCAAGGCCCACATTCATTCCGGCGGTACCGGAGGCAGTATGTGGGGAGGAGAGCAGAATGCATTTCTGGAGTCAATGGCAGAGGCAGGAAAGTCCGTATCCGATTATATGGATGGAAATATGCTTTATATAAATGTTATGAATCGTTTGTCGGTGGACTGTGACTGTGACGGAAATCCTGCCGAGCCGGATATGCATGATATCGGTATCCTGGCATCCTTTGATCCTGTTGCGGTAGATCAGGCCTGCATCGACCTGGTATATTCGGCTGAGGACGGTGCATCCCTCATAGAGCGCATCGAGTCCAGGAACGGTCTCCTTACCCTTCAGCATGCGGAGGAGATTGGCCTTGGCAGCCGCAGTTATGAGCTGGTAGATATTGACGAGGCTGTTTAACGGACCGCATAGCATTTAGAAAATGGAATGACAGGTTAATAGATAAAGATTTTAGAAGGGAGAAATGCAGGATGAAAAAGAAAATGTTGGTTTTGATGGCCATAGTAATGAGCATTCTTATGTCTATGACCGCTTTTGCCGGAGTGTGGAGGACCGGAGCCGCACCAAATGAGAATCGCTGGTGGTATGACAATGAAGATGGAACCTGGGCCTCGGATGGATGGCAGTGGATTGATGGAAACCAGGACGGCACAGCGGAATGCTATTATTTTGACAGCGAGGGCTGGATGGCGGCGGATACTGCAACGCCTGACGGCTATGAGGTCAACGGGGACGGCGCATGGGTAGAAAATGGCCTGGTAATGACGCAGGCGGCATCACTTCCCGCGGCTTTGGCCCATGGGGATGGAAATCATGCCCTGGTCGTTTATTTTTCCCGAACCGGAACGACAGAGAGGGCAGCCAGGCGGATTCAGGAACTGACCGGTGCGGATCTTGTGGAAATCGAGGCGGCGGATTCCTATCCGAGTTCCTATTCAGCTGCTCTGAGCAGGGCAGAACGGGAGCTGGACCAGAATGCAAGACCGGCTGTTACCACGGCGATCGAAGATATGGCACAATATGATGTGGTTTATGTAGGTTATCCGATTTGGTACGGCTATGCGCCCCGCCCGGTACTTACTTTTTTGGAGACATACGATTGGTCCGGAAAGACAGTGGTTCCTTTCTGTACCAGCGGGAGCAGCGGGATTTCCGCGAGTCTTGGAGAGATTCGGGAGAGCTGCCCGGGCGCATATGTGACGGAAGGCCGGCGAGTCAATGATGTTGATTCCATAGAGGCATGGCTGAACGTTATCCGTTAGAGGAAAAAAGAAATGAAGGAGGCAGATCAGAAATGAAAATTGTTGTATTAGAAGGCAGCCCGAACAAGAAAGGTTCTACCCACCTGCTGGCAGATTGCTTCCGACAGGGGGCAGAAGAAGCCGGGCACACCGTTGAACTGATTGATGTAGCTCACGCAGACCTTCATCCCTGTACTGGCTGTATCCACTGTGGCTATGAAGGCCCCTGTGTACAGAAGGATGATGTAGAACGTATTCGAAGGAAAATCCTGGATGCTGACATGATGGTATTTGCCACTCCGCTCTATTATTATGGCATATCCGCCCAGTTAAAGGCCATGATTGACCGGTTCTGCGCCTTTAACAGCTCCATCCAGCGTAAACACATGAAATCCGTCCTGCTGACCGTGGCCTGGAACAGTGACGACTGGACGTTTGAGGCGCTGGAAGCCCATTACAAGACACTGGTGCGGTATCTGAATCTTACGGATATGGGGATGGTGCTGGGCTATGGCTGCGGAACTCCGTCCATGACGCAGCACTCGGAATATCCGCAGCAGGCGTATCATTTGGGAAACCGGCTGAGCGACAAATAAAGAGAGAGAAATGGGTGAGGCAGGCCGCTTCGCCCATTCTGTGCAATTTCGTGGAAAAGGAGGCTATTTTGTGATGGAAACCGTACAATTGAGCAATGGTGTGAGGATGCCGATGGAAGGATTTGGGGTCTTTCAGATCCCGGAGGAAACCTGCGAACAGGCAGTGAAAGAAGCTATTTCTGCCGGGTACTGTCTGATCGATACAGCCAGCTCCTATCAGAATGAAAAGGCTGTGGGAAGGGCGATCCAAAGCAGCGCTGTGCCGAGGGAGGAACTGTTTATTACAACCAAGGCATATATCCAGCAGATGGGCTATGAGAAAACAAAAGAAGCTTTTCAGGAGTCTTTGAGCAATTTAGGACTTACTTATTTGGATTTATATTTGATCCATATGCCGTTTGGAGATTATTACGGTTCCTGGCGGGCACTGGAAGAGCTGTACCAGGAAGGAAAGATCCGGGCCATTGGCGTTTGCAATTTCCTGCCTGACCGTCTGCTGGACCTGTGCTATAACGCAAAAATCCTGCCGCAGGTCAATCAGATCGAGCGCCATCCCCACTACCAGCGTATGGAAGAGATTTCCCTGATGGGGGAGATGAATGTACAGCCGGAGGCGTGGGCCCCATTTGCGGAAGGATTGAAGGGAATGTTTACCGAACCGGTACTATTAGAGATCGCAAAAAAGCACGGGAAGACGCCGGCACAGGTTATCCTGCGCTGGAATGTGCAGCAAGGGGTCATTGTGATCCCGAAATCAGTTCACAAAGAGCGGATGGAGGAAAATCTGGATATCTGGGATTTTCATTTGGACAAGGAAGATATGGAGAAAATCACCGCCCTTGACCAGGACTGTCCTTCCATGCTGGATACCCGGAAGGTAAGCGAGGTAAAACGGGTGTATGACTATTTGAACAACCCTGTGCTGACCAGCCTGTCATGATATTCCCTTCCCGTATTGGAGGAATTGGGAATGTCCAGCAGGAGAGCATGGTGGAAAAGTAGATATTTTTTGGATGAAAATGATAGAAGATACGGCAGGAGAAGAGGTAAGTGATAGTAAGAGCAGGAAATAAAGCCGGGATAGCTGCAGTTGTCATCAGCTGCCTGATCTATCTGACAGGATGCGGCCCGGCGGAAACGGGAAGCGGAGAGCCGGCACAGACGCTGCTGCCTGAGCAGAGAGAACTGATTACTCGATATATGGAAACCTACTATCATGGGCTTGCATCTTTGGAACCGCAGGATATGTCGGGACTTTTTCTGGATACGGCAGAGGAACAGATTTTGCTTAATGAAAGCGCTCTGGATTATATAATAGGACTTCGAAAGATGCAAAAAACGGATTTGCATCTGGATGATTATGGCTGTGAGTTAAACGTAACTGCCGCGGAAAGGGACGGGGAGGAAACTGCTGATATTTGGATTACGGAAACCAGTACCCAGAACTTCAGCCAGCATCCGGAAATCGATACAACATTGTATCAGATCATCCATCACTTTGAACTGCAGGATACGGCAGATGGATGGAAGATTGCAGGACATCTGCAGTGGGATTCTGTTTACTGGAACCTGATCAGAGAATACTGGGATTGGGACAGTGAAGAACTTGCGATTCCGGAAGCAGAATCATTTCTCCCCGGTAAAGTCAATGAGTTGCTGGAAAAGGCAAGGGAAGACATGGAAACTCGCGGCCAGCAGCGCACTTCAATGCCCAAGGTCTGCCAGTATGAGTATGACCGGGAGCAGGCGGTGGCTTACAGCAGCCAGTGGGTAGGCAGGAGAAACGAGGAGTGGGATGATTTTACGGGACGGGGAGGAAACTGCCAGAATTTTGTTTCCCAGTGTCTCTTTGCCGGAGGCATTCCCATGGATGAACAGGGAGATGAACGCTGGATATGGGATGGAGCAGAAAACTATTCTGCCTCCTGGGTCGGGGTGGATAACTTTTATGCCTACGCTTCCGGAAATCAGGGAAATGGGCTGGCGGCTTCAACCAATCTTTCCTATTATAATGGGGAGGAGGGGGACCTGATCTGCATGGGCTCGGAAACGGACTGGAATCATATTGTAATGATAGCTCAGGTTATAAAAGATGAACAGGGAAATACGGTTGACTATTTGATTAATTCCAATACTTCGGATGTAAAAAAAGTCCGAGCATTCCAACTCCCCCCGCCGCCAGCGCCCCCTGCGCCGCCAGCACCGGCACCGGCATCTGAAAATCCGGGTCCAGGAGATTCAATGTCAGGGGATATTGGGAAAAAAAGCTGCCGTTCCACATTCCCAGGGCGCCGGGCAGGGGAAGAAGGCGGCATATGAGAGGAACCGCCATCCAGACGAAGAGGAGCCAGGGACGGATTTTTCCCAAAACCCACCCGCTCCCCAGGGCGAAAAGCAGGGGAGGGGCCAGGGCTGCCAGAGCCGGAGCCATGAGACTTTCCCACTCAGCCCAGTGAAAGCGGATGAGGTAAAAGAGGGCGGCCTCCGCCAGCACAGTCAGGCACAGAAGACTGGACGCGGCCAGGGCAGCCGTCAGTCTGGCCGCTCCGTAGCGGCGTGGGCTGACAGGGCAGGCCGCGGTGAGGACTGAGACAGAGCGGGCCTTTGCCGAGGTAAAAAAGGTTAAAAGAAACAGGACGCCTGCCCAGAGGAGGGGAAGCATCCGGCATAAGTAGTCGCCGAAGCTCCAGGGCGAGAAGGGGGCTGTGCGGGAGACGCCCAAAATGGTCGCCTCATCCAGCACCTGCCAGCCGCAGAGCAAAAGAATGAGTAAAAATCCAAAGAAAAAGCGATTCCTCATCAACCGTCTGCACTCATATCGAACAATTATTTTCATCACTCAAATCCTCCTGTTTCAGCCCGCAGGCATTTAAAAAATCTTCGTAGGTCAGGTAGGGATATGCCGGATTGAGCTCACGTTTAAAAAGCGTTTGAAGAATCCGGTCCATGGCCTCCTCGCCCCCGACCAGCTGTTCCGCCCTTAAAATCTTCAGGGGCATTTGGCAGTACTGGCGTATGTAGGCCAGGCTGCCTGTGATCTTTAACTGTTTGTCCTCCGGCAGCATTAGAAGATACTCCGGTTTTCGGACATAGAAATCCAACTCATAATCTGCAGTCTCTTTTTCCCATTTTTCTATATAACAGGTTCTGGCATGATCCTCCCCGTAAAGCTCCTTTACGATGCGGTAGGTGGTGTAGACCGTCAGCCCCTCCGCTGACCAGAGGCCGGATTCCTCAGAGCTGTCAAACATGCAGGACAGGCCCCACCACTGGTGGACCAGCTCGTGGATCATAACCTCTCCCGGCGTTCCTCCTGTCTGGCTGTCCGTCAAACGGAGAGAGGTAAGGTCGGATTCATCTAACAGGCTGGCTCCATTTGCGGCATAGCCGCCGCCAAGTATGCGGCTTTGGATCAGCTTGAGGGTGCCGTCTGAGCCGAAGGAGGGAGGGCCGTAGTGTTTGGTACAGTAGTCCACAACGGCCCGGACCGCTTTTTCGGCCTCAGCCGCCTCCATCAGCGGCTGGCTCCTTCTGCTGTAGTAGAGCTGGATGGAAATGCCGCCGGCTTCTATGTCCCGGCGGATATAGTCCCCGGCGTAGAGTATCCCTCCGGCACCGCTGCCTTCATAGCGCCAGGTGATGGTTCCGTCCTCGTGCTCCTTCAGGATCTCCGGCTGAGCCGGGCTGAAGGGAACTACCATCATGGAGGAGGGCAGACGGATTTCCACCGAGGCCGGGATGGAGCCGGGGGAAGGGGCGTTCATCAGGCGGGGAGCCAGGTCAGCATTGGCCAGGCAGAGGTAGGAACTGCTGATTTCCAGGGAACCCTGCATGGTGGAGAGGGAGCGTGACTCCTGGGGAAAGCCGCCGTACCGGATGACCAGATAGATGTGCTGGTCAGAAGGAAGGTCCACCTCCAACATAGCTTCATTGTATTCCTGCTCATCTCCGACAGAAAACGGAACTGAAACCCCATTGGCCAGGACGGAGAAAACCTGGTAGCCGGGATTGATGCCGAAGGCCGCCTTCTGGGACTGTCCGGAACGATTTTCAAACTCATAGGAGGCGGAGGCATACAGGGTGCCGTTCCTGGTGTTGGGGAAGGCCCGGACTGTGCGGCCAAGGCAGGAGACCTTCTGCAGTTGAGGCAGCTCTTCGAAGACAGCGGCATTCAGGTCCGGATTGCTGTTATCCACCAGAGGCTGGGATGTATAGGAAATCCCGGCACATAGGAGGAGAAGGAGTCCCAAAAGGGGCGGAAAGGGCGTCCGGCAGCTCAGGCGCAGAGAACGAAAAAATCCCAGACCGTACCGTCGGATGCCGAGCCAGGAGATGAGCCAGAGGGCAAAAAGACCTGTGAGCCAGGTAAGGCGCATATAGGTCGCGGAGCGGAAGGCGCGGAGATTGGAGAAGGCATCGGAGAGGGCCCACAGGCAGGGATTGAGCCAGCACAGCTGCCAGTTGTCGGACCAGATTGTCAGGCTCAGACCGGAAAATGCGCCAAAGAGGACCAGAGCCAGATTGGCTTTCCAGGTAAACTGGTAAGCTGCAGCTGCCGCCAGAATGGCCAGGGGAAAAGCGCTGCCCATCAAAAGCAGGCAGGCCAGCATATAATCCTGCCACCGGAAAACAGGGCCTGTCTGAAACCGGCATAGGGGAAGCCAGAATACTGCGGCGGCAGCGGTTGTGATGAGAGCCGCTCCCATCAGGGCCAGAAGCCGCAGAAGGGCCATCGTCCGGGGGGAAGCTGCGGCGTCCATCAGAGCTTCCATCCCATTTTGCACTGGCCGGTCCAGCTCATAGATGGTTAAGATCCCAAAGAGGATCCCTCCTGCCGCCCCTCCTGCCAGGGCAGGATCAGCCAGGTACCGGGAGAGGGAGGTGTCTGCAGAGAGGGGATGATACCAAAGCAGGCCCGCAGCAGGGGAGAGAAGGGTCAGAAAGAAGATCAGCCAGGCCAATGGCTCCCGAAGGAGCCGGGAAAGTTCAAGTACGAACCGCCTCATAAGACCACCTCCCCGGACATCAGCCGCAGATAGGCATTTTCCAGGTCATGGGCTCCCGTTTCAGAGCCGTTTACCGGCATCGGTGCAAGGGCAGCATACGATGCGGAGGCCGCAGAGGCCTCATGGGAGGCGGAAGCCGCGGCCTGGATCAGCCGCTCCGGCGTGCCGGAAAACAGAATTTGTCCTCCTCGGATGACCAGGAGTCGGGAGCACACAGCGTACAGATCTTCAATGATGTGGGTGGAGAGCAGTACCAGGCTGTGCCGGGCCTTTTCGGAAAAAAGACTCCGGAAATAAGCCCGCTCCTCCGGGTCAAGACCGGCAGTAGGCTCATCGAGAATCAGGAGGGAGGGATCCCCAAGGAGAGCCTGGGCGATCCCAACGCGCTGGCGCTGTCCTCCCGACAGAGAGCGGATGGGAGTATCTGCCTTGTCCTCCAGATGGACGGCTTCAAGGAGCCGGGAAATGGAGGGACCGGAAATCTCCTTTAAGGCGGACATGTATTCCAGAAACTGCGCCGGGGTCAGTTCATCAAAAAGGCCGAAGCCCTGGGGCAGATAACCCAGATGGGATCTGAAAAATCGTTCTGACTGGATCAAGGGACGGCCGTTGACCAGAATGGAGCCGGAGGTGGGCAGAAGAGAGGCGGACAAAAGCTTTATGAACGTAGACTTCCCTGCGCCGTTTGGCCCCAGAAGTCCTACCAGGCCGGATAAAGGAAGGTCCAGGGAGATGCCCTTTAAGGCCTCCGTTCCGCCGGGGTAAGTGAAGGCAACATTTTGAATCTGGATTTTCATAAAAGTTGGTATCCTTTCTGTCTGAAATTAAGAGAAGGATACCAGGCTTTCGTGGAGATCACTTGGAGATTTGATGTGTTTTTGATGGAGTTTTCATGCCGGAAGTGATGGATCGCCGCAATTTTTCCGGGAGCTCTCTTCATCAGCGGGAAAGAGGACAAAGGCCCGGACACCGTCCGGAGTGTTGACAATGGTGCAGGAGGCCATGTGTTTCTGAAGAATCATCTGAACCAGATAAAGGCCGAGACCGCTTCCTCCGGTACGGCTGTTTCGTGAGCCTTCTTCCCGGTAAAAGGGTTCAAAAAGACGAGGAAGGGATTCCTCACGGAGGTGGACGCCGGTATTTTCAACGGAGAAGGCGGGGCGTCCCTCATGGAAGCCGCACCATACCCGGATCTGTGCGCCTTCGGGGGAGTAGAAGGCAGCATTGGAAAGAAGATTGTCCACGGCCTTGGCCAGCAGAGGGCCATCGCCCCGGACCGGTACGCCGGGTTCCAGACAGATGCTTACAATCTGCCCCTTATGCTCAAACAGGGGACCGTCCAGGCGAAGCTGCGCTTCGATCAGAGAGGAGAGCACCAGGCTGTTTTGGCAGATGCTCCGGGACTCCATCCGGGTGATGGAGAGCATCTCCTGAATCAGATGCTCCATCCGTCCCACCGTCTGAAGGGAGCGGAGGAGATACTGGTCCCGGTTCTGATATACGCCTATCCCCTCCAGCATTCCGGAAAGCTGACCCTTCAGGATCGTCACCGGAGTTTTCAGCTCGTGGGAGGCGGCAGAAAAAAATGCCATCCGCTGTTGATCCAGTTCCCGCTCCTTTTTTACCTCTCCCCGGAGGGATTCATTGGCCTCCTCCAGCTGGGCAAGAGAGACGGAAAGGCGGTCTGACAGCTGGTTCAGGCTGTGCCCCAGGGCGCCGATTTCATCCCGGCGCCTTTCCGCGCATTTGCGGGAAAAGTCCAGCTGTGCCATCTGCCCTGCTATGGAGCTGAGGCGAAGGATCGGACGGGTAATGAACCTGGAGTAGAAAAAGGCGCACAGAAAAGAGAAGATCAGCAGCGCGAACAGAAGCCAGGGAGCTGTGCGCAGCAGCGCCTGGACGGCCAGATTTTCCTCCTGAGGGACAGGGGCTGCAAAGAGGCGGTAAACCTCCTTGTCTCCGGCAAAAGAAAAATTCCGCAGAATGGCGTACTGCTTCCCGGCAGCGGAGGATTGGCGGTCGGAGGTAATGGAAACCTGAAATCCCTCAGAAGAGGGAAACTCTCCTGCGCCGGGGGCCGGGACGGCGGAGAGGAGGAACGCGGCCTCCGGGTCATGTTCATCCAAAGCCAGCAGGGAGCCTGTATCTGGGGCAGAGCCATCGGCTGCCAGCACTATGACCTGCGCATGGCTGGACTGGATGAAGGAATCCAGAAGAGGTCCGCTGTCGGATAGATCGGAGGCTTCCAGCTGGCGGATGAGGGAATCCACCTGGCGCTGCAGCTTGTCGTTGACCACGGAGGTGTAGGTGCTGGGGGCAGCCAGGGCGATGAGGGCGAAGGTGACAGCCCCGGAGAACAGGAGGATCAGGAAGGTGAGGAAAAAAACACGTATCGTGAGATGTTCAGAGAGCTTCTTTCCCGGCACGGTAGCCCACCCCCCTTACGGTTTCGATATAATCCCGGTTCAGTTTATGGCGCAGATTTTTGATGTGGGTGTCCACAATACGCTCATCTCCGTAAAAATCATAGCCCCACAGACGGGACAGCAGCATTTCCCTGGTAAAGACGCGTCCGGGGGAAGAGAGAAATGTGAGCAGAAGGTCAAATTCGCGGGCGGTCAGCTCCAGGGGCTTCCCCTCCAAAATCGCCTCACGGGTATCCGGGATGATTGAGAGGTCCCGGTAGCGGAGGATTTCCTCCTGGCCTGTCCCGGTGCTCCTGCGCAGGATCACCCGGATCTTTTCCAGAAGAACGGGCATAGAGAAGGGCTTGGTTATATAGTCATCTGCATTCAGGCCCAATCCGCGCAGCTGCTGGGCCTCCCCGTCCAGGGCGGTGAGCATCAGGATGGGAACCTGGGACTGAATGCGGATCCGCTCGCAGACCTGGAAGCCGTTCATTCCGGGAAGCATAATATCCAGGAGGACAAGGTCAAAAGACCCGTCCGCGAACAGCCTCAGGGCCTCTTCCCCGTCTCCGGCAGCAGCTGTTTTGTAGCCGGCATTTTGAATATAGGCACAGAGCAGCTCCTGGATGTCCGGCTCGTCCTCCACAATTAAAATCTGTTTCATACATCATCACCCATTGCAGTATAGCGCTGAAATATGAATTTCCTGTGGAGAAAGCGGCAGTTTTTTCAGGAAAAGAAAGGAAAAACACGGGGAAACGCTCTTCGCTGTGATGAACGGGACGGAAAATGTTTATAATAGAGCGAAGAACAATAAGACGGACCGGTGCGATCACGAGAGGAGAACAATATGAGTGAGATGGAGAAGAAGATCAGCTTGGGAGAGAAGCGTAGCAGCGCATACAGATGGGCGGAGCAGATAGAGGAGATCCTCGCGGAATACCGCCTGTATCTGGTGAGCCAGGAGAAAAGCGACAATACCATTGAAAAATACATCCGGGATGTAAAGCGGCTTCTGATGTACACCGGCAGGGAGCGCCCGCAGCGGGAAATGGTGCTGGCCTATAAAAGCAGCCTGAAGGAGCAGTATCAGCTGAGCAGTGCCAATTCGATGCTGATGGCAGCGAACCATTATCTGAAGTACAAGGGCCTGGAGGAATGCAGGGTCAGCGCTTTTAAGCAGCAGAGGAAGATCTTCTCTGAGGAGAGACGCCAGCTGAGCCGGAGAGAGTATGAGCGTCTTGTGCTGGAAGCAAGGAAAAGGGGAATGGTGCAGATGGAGCATATTCTCCAGACCATCGGCATGACGGGAATCCGGGTGGGGGAGCTGGCCTTTATCACGGCAGAGAGTTTGAAACAGAAAGCAGTGCGGATCCATTTCAAGAATAAAGAGCGGGTTATTTTGTTGCCCAAGTCCCTCCGGATCATGCTGGAGGCCTACTGCAGACGGGAAAACATCAAGAGCGGGAGTATTTTCGTGGCCCGAAGCGGAAAAGCGCTGGACCGTAGGACCATCTGGGCTCAGATGAAGAGACTGTGCAGGGGGGCAGGCGTCCTGGCCAGCAAGGTATTTCCGCACAATCTGCGCCACCTCTTCGCCAGATGCTATTATGAAAAGGAAAAGGACCTTGTAAGACTGGCAGATTATCTGGGACACAGCAGCCTGGAGACCACCCGCAGATATACCATTATCAGCAGCATGGAGGTCTGCTTAAAGCAGCTGGAGCTGGGGCTGAATGTGGGCGGCGGGACAATAAAAAAGCAGCTGTCATGACATAATAGGCATTATGTCGCAGCGCTGAAAAATAAGTCAGACGAATTGTTACATACTAAACAAATTATACCATTATATCGTCCTTTTTTCAATTGTCAGCGGAGAGTTTTTGAGCCCCCATCAGGGGAAAATGGACACGAAAACGGGACCCGGGCTGTTTTCCCTGAACGCATTGAGAAGGAAAATGAGGTCCGGGCCCAAAATGCTGCCGAAATCACCGATCAAATTTCTAAAATTTACCAATTTCAAGTAAGAGAAGCCGAAGAAGACGGTTCCAAAGCCCCGAAAAGGGGCTTTTTTTGTGCTTCCTGCGACATAATGCCTATTATGTCGCAAAGGGGAGGCAGTTTATGAGAGAAGATTTGACAGGAAAAACCTTTGGGCGTCTTACCGCCATCCGGCCGGTTTCAAGAGAAGGGAGCAAAAAGCGGTTTTGGCTGTGCAGATGCAGCTGCGGAGCGGAGACAACAGTAGAAGAATTTCATTTGAAAAGCGGGCATACCAAAAGCTGCGGCTGCTACCGGCGGGAGCTGCCGAGACAAAGACAGCAGGACCTTACGGGACGGCGTTACGGCAGGCTTCTGGTGCTGGGGCCTGTGGTGGAGGCGGACGGCTCCATCCGCAACTGGGAATGCCTCTGCGACTGCGGGAAGAAGGTGGTCTGCTACAAGGAGAATTTATATTCCGGGGCTACCAGAAGCTGCGGCTGCCTTCAGGCTCAGCGCAGAAAGGAGAATGTAAGGAAGGCCATTCATTTTGTGGACGGCACCTGTATTGAGCGGATCGCAAGCCGGAAAAACTGCGCCAACAATACCACCGGACACCGGGGCGTGTACCGCCGGGAGAATAACCGTTGGAGGGCCGCCATCGGATTTCAGGGAAAAATCCATTATCTTGGAACCTTTGACCGTTACGAGGATGCGGTGAAGGCCAGACAGGAGGCAGAGGAAAAGATCTATGACACCTTTCTGGACCGGTACCGCAGGGAGCAATCGGGGGAAACAATATGATGAAGGTCAGAACACTGGGCGGATTTCAGCTTTTTTGGAAGGATACCCCCATCAGTCTGGGCAAACAGACCGGCAACAACATGGTCAAGCTGTTCATGCTGCTGATGCTTCATCGCGAGAAGGGAATTCCCAGGACGGAGCTGATCCGGGAGCTGTTTGAACGGCCGGATGCGGAATCGGACTTGGGGGCCAATCTGCGGATCACGGTTTACCGGCTTCGGCAGACCCTGAAGAAGCGGGGGATTTTCTGCCCGGAGGGGGAGGACTATATTCTGGCGGAGGATGGACTGTACCGATGGAACCAGAATATTTCCGTGTGGGTGGATATCGATGTCTTTGAGAAGACAGCAGCTCAGGCAAGGGAATGCGAGGACCAGGAGGAGAGCTATCGACTGGGACAGGAGGCCCTGAACCTTTACCGGGGGGAATTTCTCCCGGAGCTCAGCACTGAGGAGTGGGTCAATGTAAATCAGCTGCAGCTGATGAAGCAGTACCGGCAGGTTTTTTTGAACCAGTATCAGATCCTGACAGAGCGGGAGGAATACCGGGAGGCCTATGATCTGGCAAAACGGGCAGCGGCTCTGTATCCCTATGAGGAATACCAGCTCTACATGATGGACTGTCTGGCGGCCATGAAGAATTATATAGAAGCGATGCAGCTCTATGAGGACACGGCCACCATGTATTTTCAGAAGATGGGCATGGAGCTCTCCGATGAAATGAGAACGCGGTTCAGGGAGATCGGAAGCCATGTCAGGACTTCTCAGGCTGCCCTGGATGGAATCCGGCGGATGCTGAAGTCCGGGGAACAGGCGGCAGGGGAACGCTGCTCTTTGATCAGTTTTATCGACAATTTTCATTTCGTCCAGCGGATCCTGCCCAGGACCGGTCAGTCTGCCTACATTGAGGTGGTGACCCTGGAAAATGCGGACAGCCTGCCGCTGGAACCGGGGAAAAAGCGGACCGACGAGGCGGCAAGGATTCTGGAGGAGGCGATTGCCGAAAAAATCCGCAGCGGCGACACGGTGACCCGGTATAATGCATTTACCTTCCTGATGCTCCTGGTGGGGATCAGTGAACAGGGCTGCTGGATACTGGAGGAACGGATCCGTCAGTGTTTCCGGTCCCGGTGTACTTATAAGAAAATACGGCTCTGTTTCCGGGCTATTCCGGTGATGGAGACAGTGAAAGAGGAAAATTTGTCGGTTACCTGAGGGGAGAAGGACGATGGAGGATACCCCCTTTGACCCCATATGAAAATTTATTGTATTTCTTTGTAAAATAAGGAGATTGTAACGCTTTTGGTAACGTACTGGGAAGTATAATGGCTTAAAATGGTTCAATCCTCATAAAGTGGATAGTCAGAACCAGAAAACCTTAAAGCAGAGGTGAGAGGATGAGCATGGTGGGAAAAACTTTTAAACAAAAGATGGCGGCATTTCTTGCCGTCTGCATGGTGGCAAGTGCCCTTCCAACAGGGCCGGTTTTTGCTGCGGAAGAACCGAAGGAGGAGAGCAGTGCGGCTTCTCTGGTGGAGTTCGACGTGGAAAAGCTGAAGGAGGCTGTGGAGAAGGCAGTCAAGAAGGAGAAGATGGTAACGCCGCCTACGGTGGTGGCCAGCGCTTCCGTAGCAAGCTTTGATACCAGCTCCTATGAGCTGTCCAGAGCGGAAGGCCTTCTGAAAGATGGAACAAAACTGCCGGAAGATACGGATTTGCGTATTTTCCTGGTTCCGGATGATCTGGGATACGATGCGGATAATACCTATACGATAACCGGCAGCGAATCCCTGATTTTCATGCTGGAAAATAAGGGAGATGAGGAGCAGGGCTACCAGCTGGTGTTCGGAAATAAGATCACGGACGTCATTGAGGTGAAGAGCAAAGCTCAGCTTTTACAGGAGTATGAACTGGGCGAGGAAGAAACTCAGACGGAGACCACTGCGGCAACTCCTTCCAATGCGGATTCCATTCAGGAAGGTCAGATTGCTCCTGAGAATGAGAGCCAGGCTCAGACGCAGACCGAAGCTGACTCGGAGCGGAATGCTCAGAGCGGTGAGCAGGCGGCAGCGCCCCAGGAGAGCATTTCTGAGGATTCCATTCAGGAGGGACAGGTAGCTCCTGAGAATGAGACTACGGCGGCGGAGACGGAAACTGCGGCAGAGGACGCAGAGGAAACCGAAGCCAAGGCAGAAGAATCCCAGGCCGGGGAGACGGAGACTGAAACTTCCAGGGAGACAGAGGCCCGGGAGACTGAGAAAGAAGAAACCAGGGCGGAATCTGAGGAGAAGGAACCGATCGTGATCAGCAATCCTGAAAAAGAGGATGATAAGGAGGAAGCCTCCCAGGTTACCATTGGAAGGATTTTTGATATGCTGACCGGAAGCATTGTGGCCTACGGAGCAGAGCCGGAGATCACTGCAACGCCCAGCGATGCTTCTCAGGAAGACAAGCCTGCGGCAGATGTGCCTGGGACAAGTGAGCCTGTGAAAGAGACATCGGAGACATCTGCGCCCGCAGAATCTGTAGCTGTGGAGACCACTGAGGCGGAGCCGGAAGAGACTACAATGGCCCCCGCAGCAGAAGCGGCCGTTCCGGAGCAGACCGCAGAGAAAGCTTCTCCGTCTAATGCGACAGAGGCTGAGGAGACGGTTGACCGTACTTTTGAGGGAGCAACTGGCGGTTATGTGAAACTGAACGCGGAAATCAGCACCAGCACCTTGATCATGCGCAAGGACAGCTTTGAAAAAGAAAAGGTTACCGGTATTTTAAAGCCTATGGCAAGAGTGATGTCTCTGTTTGCCGGGGATGATACGGAAGATGAGACGAAGGTAACGGCCAGCAGTACGCGGGCGGTGGCGTTTGTGACGGCGGCTTATAGTGATGTGGTGGCGTTGGCGGAGACGTCGAATACAAACTTTCAGGTAAATCTTTACGATTATTCTGGAACAGAACATAACCCCGCTGCTATTAACACCTATCTGGAGAAACAGGGTGTAGATGTAAGATTCCGTTCCGAAAATAACCCGGTTTATAACCGATATAGAGATAGTAGTAATAAAATTGTAAATATTTATCAGGGAATACCGGAGTTGCTTGGAAATAGTGGAATTTTAAATGCTTTGTTTCCGACCACAGAATCTACCAATCGGGATGCCGTGAACACCTATTTGGGAGTAGACGCAACAGGCTTTTTTGTTCAGGATGAAAATGGATTTTATACTTATGACAGCAGTTCAAGCGGAGCTAGACTGAGTACAAAGAATAATACCAATACACTTACCAAGTACGATTACCGTACTGATGATGATAAAGGCTTTTGGCCATTTAATGATGAAAAAGATATCGAGTATGATCAGGATAATGCTCTATGGACTGCACCGAACTGGTTTTTTGGAATGAGTATGGCGTTTGATTTTTATAAGCCAGAGAATGGACAGTTCCAAGGCCAGGATATGATTTTCAGCTTCAGTGGTGACGATGATGTGTGGGTATATTTGACAAATGAGAAAGGCGAAAGGGAATTGGTCCTTGATTTAGGCGGAAATCATGGACGAATGGATGGATGGATTAATTTCGCTAATGGCACGGTAACATACACAAATGAGTTTGCAGCAGCAAGAGAACGATACAACAATGGAAATGTTTATAGTGTCAATAATGTTGTTTACAATCCTCAGACAGGTACAAGCTGTACTACTCAAAATCCTGGAAGTACCAATGTATACTCCAAATATATCAGAAGCGACTTACAGGAATTTATAACAAGCGGAAGCAATTTCAAACTGGAATTTTATTATCTGGAAAGAGGAGGGTCTGCTTCCAACTGTAAACTTCAGTTTAACCTTCCGGTAATCCCAAGCCAGGGAATCACAATTCAGAAACAGCTGAGTGGTAAAGACCTTGAAAGTCACAGGGAGCAGACATTTGCTTTTAATGTGGTTTCATCTAATAGCAGAGAGGACTTGGAAGTATATAGAAATTCCGATGGGGCAGAGACAGATGATAGTAATATAAGTGTTGAAACGTTTTACGTTGTTGGTCCTGCTAATGTAAGTGCAGAGGTAGAAGCTGGAGATTATTTCTACATTGAAGAAGTAGTAGAGGATTCGGCAAAAGTTTCCTGGAATGTATCCACAAGCGGAGGTTCTCAAGGTACAACGGAAGGAACAAAAAGTGATATTTATCAAGTACCAAATGATGAAACACAGTTAGGATTCCTGTTCTTATGTACGAACCAGTATGGAGAACTGACTCCGGTGATTTCCAAACAGGCATGGAAAGACCACAGCATTACAGATGAAGGAGTTTATGATATTGTTCTCAGTGTAACAGGCGATGAATTCCAAACAGAAACAACAACAGGTTCTGCCGGAGCTTTGGATATTGTTTTTGTGATGGACAGGTCAACCAGCATAGACGAGAATGATTTTGGAGATATGAAGGAGTCTATTGTCAGTATTGCTGGAGGACTGGAGCATGGAAGTAAAGTCAGCGTAATTGCCTTTTCTGGTGAGGTATATAGGAATAATTCAGATGGAGTTTACGGGTATAATGATCCTGGAGCAACTGAATACTATGTCAATGTAACAAATGGCTGGCTGAATATCGAAACCGGAGGAGAAAATGATCCTTCTGTAGTAAAATTGCAGCAAGATTTGAATCGCGTGAATCGTTCCAGTTGCACTCATACTGCGGCAGGATTCCTGGGTGCAAAGCATATGCTGGAACAGCTGGATGAAAATGATACAAATCAAAAGATTGTCGTATTTATGACAGATGGACGGCCCAATACATATGTGGATCAAGATACAAGGGAGACGTATGAATATGTATATGTGGGCCCAGGGAATGGTGATTGGAGTTGGGACAGTCGGAGAGGATGGAGATATACTCCCGGAAGAGGAAGTTATAATCTTCAGGCAGTTACAACAACTGAATATGTTTTCAGGAGCAGTGATACGAATGCCAATATTTTGCAGGAAGCAAAAGACACAGCGATTCGTTTCCTCAAAGACGTATCAGGCCTGGCTTCCGTATATACAATCTCTTATAAGTATTCCGCAGGTACGGGGACTGCTGATGACAGTTGGATGAAAGAAGACAGCGGAAATGGTGTGACAAAATACTATAAATCAGAAAACATAGGAGATTTGGAAGAGGCATTAACAGATGTAATTGAGAGTGCAACAGAACTTACAAAGGTTCAAAATCCTCATGTGACAGATGTTCTAAGCGAATATGTAACATTGTATAACGGGCAAACAGTTACTGTATCTAGTGCTGATGAAAGTGAAACGTTAACAGGTCCTAAACTTTATCTGAAGCCTGGAAACGTTGAACATACAGGGAATGGAACGCTTGGAGGCACAGGACTGGTAGAATTAGAGGCTTCTTTCGGTAATGGCGTTGTTGAATATCGCATATCCGAAGATGAAAGACTGGTTGCGACTTATACGCCTTCCACATCAAAAATTGATTGGTATGTGGCAGAATCCCTGGGAGCAGATGAAACATACTCTCTTACCTTTAGAGTTCAGGTGACAGATAAGGCAGTATATAACGCAGATGGAACCTATAATGATTCACCGGTAAAACTCAGCACAACAGAGACAACAGGTACACATGACAATGAAACAGGTTATTATTCCAACGCAGAAGCATACTTGGATTATACAGACGGGCAGCGTATGGAGTTTGATAAACCGGTTGTCCAACCAGTGCAGGCTTATACCACTGTTTCGTTAAGTAAAGAGATAGAGGGAAGAGAACCGAATGAGTGGTCGTTCGACTTTCAGCTTGGTTTTAATCAGCCGCTGAAAAGCGATACTAATGCGGAATTGATTACTACCGGCATTGCAGATGAACTTCGAGAGTTTGATTATGTTTATCAAGTCACAGTTGACAGTACGGATGAACAGCTAGTGGTGATTACCGGTATACCGATTGGGGCTACATATAAAATCGTTGAAATTATCGAGAACATTGAGCCCTATAAGGTGATTGATACGAAATATGCAATCACTTCCGACAGCAGCCAAATTGAAAGCGGCTCGACAACAGCTACATCTGGTGAAAAGACGATACCTGAGAATGGATTATCGATTGAATACACAAATGAGCTGGGAGAGTATTCTGCAATTAAGATTTATAAGGAAGTAGAAAATACGACAAGTATCGACTTAACGAATACAGAATACGAATTTAAAGTCGAGTATTCAGCTGATAATGGGGAAAATTGGAATATCTACAAAAATAATACAGGATTAAAGATTAAAGGCGGGAATTATGTGACTGTCAAAATCGAGCCTGAAGATATTGATAAAGGATATTTATTCCGTATTACCGAGACAAACACCCAGGAGGCTGTAAGAACGGATTATCAAATTGGTAACGGCCAAGTCATTCAAGGGCGAACCACTGCTGACATTGGAATATTGGAGGAAGGAAGTGAAACAAAAGTTACATTCATAAATCACTATTACAGCCACTCCATCATACTGAAAAAAGAAGTGGCAGAGAAACCAACCGGCGAATCTGAAATGATTCAGGATGCGAACTATACTTTCATAATCAACTTTACGGTAGATGAAGGAAGTGAGCTGCGTCAGGTAAATGTAAGCAGGAATGACGGAACAGCCAAATCTGTAGAAGTCCATAATAACAGCTTGACTGTAACACTCAAAAAGGACGAAACGCTCACAATCTCTGATTTGCCTGCTTATGTATCTGGTTATACGGTAACAGAAGACCTCGGTTTGTTGAATACAGATGAGTACACAGGTGGAAAGTTCCAGGTAACGCTTGAGGGAATTACGGCGAGCAGTGATTCAGGAACAAATCCTACAATTGATAAGACTCAGGCAGAAGTGACAGGTACATTTACCGGAACGGCAAACCAAATAGATACCATCACATACACCAATGAATACAGTTATCTTCTGGAGAATCTGACGATTACCAAGGAACTTGTTGCCAGTGCAAGTGATGACACCCCTACCCCGGCGGACCAGGATGTGACCTTTACCTTCGAGATAGTGAACCAGGATACAAATGAAAGCTTTACTGCAACGGTTACGGTAGGAAAAGGCGAAAGCAGCGGAACTGTGACGATACAGGTTCCGGTATCGAAAGAGGGATATGAGATACAGGAGATTTCCTCTACTGTCCGGTATAAGGCAAAAGAAGATAGTGTAACAGCTGGAAAAACAGAAAACGGTTATTCAGCGAAATTCCAAAACTATAAGACCGGCGATGATTATTTTACGTCTGTATCTACAATCGTAAATGAAGTAAATGGTTCTTATGAGTTTACAAATGGCGGAGCAACAGCGGTGGAACGCATTGCCTCGTCTCTGGATGCGGTGGGAGCGTATTTGCTTCCGGACCAGAAAAAAGACGGTTCCGGTGATGAAGATATGAATCAGCCGACATAACAGCAGGAAGGTAGATAAGAAATCATGGTTAAATTTGTGACAAGGATTTGCAATCTCCTTTCCATTATCATGGTTCTGGCGGTCGTGGCCGTAGGCTCGGCCATGATCGTCCCCAGAATCATGGGAAATGACATCTATGCCGTAATGAGCGGCAGTATGGAGCCGTATTATCATGTGGGAAGTCTGGTAATTGTGGACAAACATGTAAGTCCGGAAGAAATATCAGTAGGCGACCCGATTACATTTCGTATGAGCAGCGGAGCTGTGGCAACCCATCGGGTTGTGGCCATTGACGAAGAGACCCGAGAGTTTACAACAAAGGGCGATGCAAATGAAGTTCAGGATATGGCTCCGGTTCCATTTGACAATATGATTGGCAAAGCAGGAGCCTCGATTCCTCTCATTGGCTATATTCCGCTCTATATGAGAACACCAAGAGGAATGTTCAGTATAGGAGCATATGTCATTGTATTTATACTGCTTCAGATTATACCGGAGATTGTCAAGCCGGAAGAATCAGAAAAGGAGGATAGAGGAAAAGATGAAATACATAAAAAAATGGATTAAATCGCCGATTCATATCATGGTATCGCTGATGCTCATCCTGGTATTAGGAGTAGGCTCCATTGCCTTCTTTACCGATATGGAATCCATCGCCAATATAATCCGGATTGGAAATATGGGCATCGAAACGGAAGAAACACTGGATGGCCTGAATAAAGAGAACATCGGGGTTAAGGTATCCGGCAATACGGCGTGCTATGTACGGATTCGTGTGGACGTGCCTACGGTGTCTTATGAGGATGCAGAAGGGAATTTACATCAGGCTATGATAAAGCTGCCCGGGGTAGATAATGAGATAACAGCTTCAGTATGGAAGAATTATGACCAGGCTATTAGAGTCAGTCAAGATGGTAAACCTTTTGTCTGGGAGAAGAAAGATGATGGCTTCTGGTATTTAAACAAAACTCTTTCCAGCAATGAAACGGTTACGTTTATCGAGAGTATCAGCTACGATGACCTTTTTACAGTGGATGAGGACGGAAACAAATCACTTCCAGGCAATATCACGCTTGACATGTTGTCGATTCCGATTACATCCGAGGCTGTGCAGGCGGAGAATATTCCAGTTGGCGATATGTCGGGAACAGATGCAGCGTATGCGGCATTTCAATACGTTGCACAAGCTTCTGCTGATTCAGAAGGCTGAACCAAAAACTACTATAAAACTTAATACAAAATAATAGCGATGTAAATAAAATTTACATAAACATTTAATGAGTGGAGGAAATGAAAATGAGGAAAAAAGTAGCTCTTACAGCAGCAGCGGTAGCAATGGTAGGAACCCTGGCAGTTGGCGGAACCTTGGCATGGTTTACGGATACAGAGACCGCGACTAACGTTGTAACCGTTGGCAATGTGGATGTCAAGATTGATGAAACAGGTGAAGGAGAAGTTAATGAAGATGGTGACGGACTTAACTACGATGTAATGCCTGGAAAGACTTATGAAAAGAATGTAGATATTACAAATGTCGGAAGCAATCCAGCATATATGAAGGCAATTATCACTGTTTCTTCTAATAATGAGAATATACCTGCAGCGATAAAAGATGGACGAATTTCGTTAGGTAATCTTTATGAGGGAGGTACATGGTCAGACGTTGCTGGAGGAGTTCAGTATGTAGTTTATTATAATGATGAAGATAATGATTTTATAGCTGAAAAAGATGATGTATGGAATCTGTTTGATAATTTCACATTCCCAAAAGAACTTGGCAACGAATTTGAGAATAGTACATTTAACATTAATGTCGAGGTTCAGGCAATTCAGGCAGATAACAATCCGATTCCGGCAGATGATACTGTTGCAACTATTTTTGATAGCATTACGGCTACTAGTGATGGAAAAGTTACTGATATTGTAGGAACCCCCAGTGTTGCAAAAAACCAGGATTAATTTTTCGTAACCCTCTAACCGATGCATTTGCAGCGAGAAAGGTTATTATGCTATGAAAAGAGATAAAATCAAACGGCTTGTGGCAGGCTTTTGCACGATGGTTGTGATGACCGTGGGAAGCATGACTGCACTCGCTGCGGATACGGATTCCATCAACGTAGAAGGCAGCGGCACAGCTTCCGGTTCTACCCACGTCCAGGTTTACCAGGACAAGGACCTCTTTTCCAATATGAAGGAACTTATGCCTGGAGATACCATTTCCAACCAGGTGACTGTAGCGAACACAAGCAGCCGCTCGGTAACGGTTTATTTGAAAGCCTATCCAGAATTTATTGGCAGTGCTGACGGCCTGGAGGCCACCAGAGTCCGCACCGAGAGTAACGGCGCACTGAGTACGGCATCCGCCGATGGAAAAACGTTCCGCAGCGACATTCTGGACCAGATTTCAATGACTCTGAAATTGGGAGATGAAATCCTCTATCAGGGAAGTGCCGATGGAGTAAATCCTGATGAAGGATATGCGGCTATGGTGAACGGCGACTACGGAATCAGTCTTGGGAGCTTCGCAGCCAACACCCAGGAAACCATGACCATTGAACTGACGCTTCCAGGCCCTGCATTCGACAATTCATTTGAAAGTAAATTCGACGCCGTAGACTGGGTATTCTGTGTAGAAGGCACCACCCCCTCCTCCCATCACGGAGGCGGCGGAGGTGGCGGCGGGAGCAACACCGGAAATGGGCGCTACAACCCATCGGGAACCGATACCACCTCCTCCCTGGAGGACATAACCGGAGAGGACGGGACCAATATCGTAGTGACGGACCCCGGTGCATCCCTTGCTTCTATCCCAAAACTGGGTGATACGGGAATCAGCGGATACGTATTTGGGATTGCGGCGGCACTGCTGCTTGCCTGCACCGCCATCTATATGAAAAAACGCCTTGGCCGCGATTAGTAGATGTGCTCAATATACAGGCAGCCAATACCAAAACAATGGAACAGACAGAGGGCAGCGGAAGATTTCCGCTGCCTTTGTCATACCTTCGGTGACCATAAAACCAGATACAGGAGAGATGAACCATGAAAAAACTGGCCAGACATCTATTGACATTCATCATCATCATCTGTGCGGCGGCTGCGGCCTACATGGGATGGAAGATCATACAGACGCAGCTGGAGTACCGGAAGGGGGAGGAAAGCCTGGAGGCCATCTATCAGCTGATGGAGGAGGCAGTACCCATTCAGACAGAAGAAAATGGAGAGGAAGAGCAGGAGGAGCCCTGGGAGGTGCGCCGTCAGCGGTATATGGCGCTGTATGATCAGAACCAGGACATGTGCGGCTGGATTCGCGTGAAGGGCACGGTGATTGACTATCCGGTGATGCATACGCCTGAGGACCCGGAATACTATTTCCACCGAGATTTTGAAGGAAATTATTCTTCCTATGGGATGATTTTCATAGATGGGGCCTGCCGCCTGGACGGTACTTCTCCCAATCTGCTGCTTTACGGCCATCACATGAGAAACGGTTCCATGTTTGCCGCCATTGAGGATTACGACAATGCAGAATTCTGGCGCATGCACCCTCAAATCCAGTTTGATACCCTGGAGGAGCCCGGAACCTATGAGGTGATGGCGGCATTCAAGCTTCCTGCCGCACAGCTGGATGAGGATTTCAAGACCATGCTGCTGGCAGAAAATCAGGAGGAGTTTGAACGTCTGATGGGAAAGCTGGAGGACTGGCGTTTCTATGATACAGGCGTGGGAGCAGAGTGGGGGGACCAGCTGATCACCCTTACTACCTGCGAATACACCCAGAAGGACGGACGATTTTTTGTAGTTGCAAGAAAAATGGAGTCTCAGGAAGAAATGGAGTAGAAACCGGATGAAAAAGACATTTTTAAGGGGAATTCCCGTCTGCCTGCTGGCGGTCCTGCTGCTTGGACGGCCCGTCCAGGGAGCGCTGCGCCTGGAGGGCTTTGGCACAGTCCAGCCCGATGGCGGGGAAAGAGCCTACGACATCAATTACCCGCTGCAGGATGAGCTGGAGGAAACGGGACTGCAGTATGCGGATGCCTTTTACGCGGTGGGACAGGGAAAAGGCCAGATGGAGCGCAGGCCAAGGCAGGATGGATATTATGGACTTTACAATTATTTTGGCCTGTCGGATGAGCTGTGCAGTGCCCTTTACGGAGAAGGAGTGCAGAGCGGAACGGGAGAGCGGGCAGCAGACGGGGACAGTCTGCTGGTCCTGGCCCGCGTCCCTCTTTATCAGGAAAATACCGGCAGCGCTGCCTATAAGCAGGAGAGAAATGAGCTGGCAGTGGCCATCCGGACCTACCTGAACGGCTTTTCCTGGCGGACGGAAAGCCAGCTTTACCGGGCCCAGTATGCCGCCCTCTATATCGCCTCCAACTGTGCTTACGATACTTCCCTGTACGAGCGTTTCCTTCAGAGCGGCCAGGAGGACTGGTCCGACCCGTCTTTTACTGCCTACGGCTGTCTGGTCAACCAAAAGGCGGTGTGCCAGGGGATATCGGTGGCCTATCAGCTTTTAACCAGAGCAACCGGTCTGGATTCCTTCTGTGCACCGGACGATAACGACCCGGAGCACATGTTCGTCTATGTCCGGGCTGACGGAAATTGGTACAAGGTGGACCTGGCGGTGCTCAATATTGCTCCCCAGGACCTGGTGAACCGCTGCTTTAAAACTACGGTCAACGAGGAAGTGAGCAGAGTGCAGCAGGCATTTGCGGCCTATGGATATGGAGCGGGAGAGACAGAGCGGGGAGCGGATTTTCTTGCCCCGGAGCATTTGACAAATGTAACCATGAGCAGAAGAGTACGAATATACTGAGATGATTAAAAGGCTCGGAAAATGATTATAATAGACCGGGAGGAGATCTTCCGGTGTTTCCTTGCCTTTTTTGCCTGTATATGATATGATAAACCCATTCAAAGGGACGGTCTGTCCCGAACGATTCTATAACCGCAAGGTGTCTGTATGTCTTTTAGGCCCTAAGATTCCGGGCTATTTCCAGAGAGGATATTTGCAGACAAAGGAAAATACTGTATAATGAAGGGAGCAGTGGAGGTATGGGCAAAAAAGGGACTGACGGGAAAAATTCGCTGGAAGTCCGGTATCAGCGTTATCGCGGCATTCTTTGTGAACTGACCATGATGAGTGATGTGTTTATGAGAAATGTGCTGAAGGACAGGGCCTGCACGGAATACATCCTCCGGATCATTCTGGAGGACAACGGCCTTAAGAGAAAAATTGCCGAGGTGAATCAGGATTTTCGGGATGGCTCTTATATAATCTATGTGAATTCAAAAAATCAGGAGGATACGCCGCTGGGGCATCTGATGCATGATTTTCATTGCAGATTTGCAGGGGACATGCAGAGCGAAATCCTGGCGAAACGGGTGAGGGAGCTGAAAGAAACCGAGAAGGGAGCGGAGATTATGTGTGAGGAAATGGACCGTATTTTCAGAGAAGGCAGAAGACTGGGGGAAAAACGTGGAGAACGGCGCGGGGAGATGAAGTCAAAGCGGGAGACCGCCAAGCGACTGGCGGACCGGGGAATGACGGATTCTGAAATCGCGGAGATCGTAGGAGCGGATACCCAGCTGGTCCAGAAGTGGCTGGAAAACAGGATGGAAGTTCTGAAATAGACCGCGTATGTAGTATCCGATCATGGAAGAGGAGGCTGCCGCATATCAATGGGATGCGGCGGCCTCCTCTTGTCATATGTAAGCGCTTTATAACCAACCGGATAGTCAAACTCCAACTTTTGTGAGATACTTCAGATACTTGGAGTAATTCACTTCCTATCCGGTTCTCGGAGTTGCAAAAGCTACGCTTTAATCTCACATCTTGA
>DWYS01000157.1 GCA_019118585.1 Candidatus Enterocloster faecavium
ATTTAAAAAACGTTGCGAACTCTCCTGGAAGGATTCTATAATGGAGGAAAATGGGCCCAAACGGCAGGGACGGGACAAAAGAAGGTGGAAAAATGGCAGAATTTCAGGAGCTGATTAAAAATTTTGACCGCATCCGGGATTATATGCGGCAGTTTTATATTTACGGCTTTAAGGTTCGGGGAGATTACGATGATAAGAGCGGCCGCACCTACGACAATGAGCGCAGGCGGATTGAGGGCTGGATGGCCGGATACATGAAGTCGGACTACGGTTCCAAAGGGAAACAGGTCTATATCGATGTGGACAGCAAGCGGATTTCCCAGAATCCCCTGTACAAAGCCTGGAAATCCAAAAGTGTCACAGACAATGACATTCTGCTTCATTTTTTTCTGGCGGATTTGCTCTTAGAGTACCCGGAAGGCATGACTGCCGGTGAGATGAGCGACCGGATTTCCGAGGCCTACGGTGTGGTATTTGACAGTCAGACCGTGCGCAATAAGCTGAAAGAATATGAGGCCTTGGGAATGTTCCGGTCCAGAAAGGACGGAAAACGTCTGATTTATCAGATGGCGCCTTCCCTTCCCGCAGAAGGAACGCCTTTGTGGCCCCGGATTTTGGAAGCAGTGTCCTTCTTTCAGGGGGAAGCTCCCCTGGGCGTTGTGGGAAGCACCATCCTGGACCGGGAGGACGAAGAGAACCGCTTCTTCCAGTTTAAGCATCTGTTTCTGGTCCACACCCTGGAGGATGGGATTCTCCTTAAGCTGCTGGAGGCAATCCGCGACCAGGTATCCATCCGCGCAGAAAATAAGAGCAGCCGCACCGGACGGGTCAGCCAGATACAGGGAGTTCCCCTTAAAATCCTGGTCAGCAGCCGAACCGGGCGGCGGTATCTGTGCCTGTATCTGCCTGAGCTTCATCGTTTCAATACCATGCGTCTGGACAATGTCCGATGGGTGGAGACTCTGGAAGTCTGTGAGGAGTACGGCCATCTGGCCCAAAAGCTGGAACGGAATCTGGACCGCTGCTGGGGTGTCTCCTTCGGAAGCCGTACCAGCCGCCAGGAGGAGCTCTGTTTAAAACTGTGGATTGATGAGGAGCGGGAGCCTTATGTGCTGGGCCGCCTGTACCGAGAAGGCCGGGGCGGCCAGGTCATCCGCATCCGCCCCAATGAATTTCTCTATACCGGAGTATTTTTCGACACCAATGAGATGCTCTCCTGGGTGAAATCCTTCACCGGGCGGATTCTGGACATCCAGGGCTCCAATCAGTCCGCCGTGGCCAAGGTGGTCCGGGACTGGGAAACCATGTATGAAATGTACTGCTCCGGGGAAAACGCTCATGAGGAAGGGAGTAGAAATGGAACTGTTTGACAAGGTATACGGCTGCTATTATCAGGTAGTAAGGCACATCCTGCAGCAGGCAGCCTTAAATCCGGTGAACCGGCAGGAAGTGGTTAAGCTATGCCGGACCTATGGCTTTGAGGAGAGCGCTCTGGCCCTTGCCCCCAAGCTTTTAGGCGGAAGCCTCCCCCTTTTGGATGAAAATGGAGGAAGCCGCTTAAAGCATCTTCCGCCCAAGCTTCCCCTGACCGCTCTGCAGAAAGCCTGGCTGAAAGCCCTGACCGCCGACCCCCGGTTTGCCTTATTTTTTGCGGAGCCGGAGTTAAGGGAAATCCGGAAGGAACTGGAAGAGATCGAGCCCCTGTACCGCCAGGAAGATTTTTATTACTATGACCAGTACGGCGACGGGGACCCCTATCAGGATCCTGCCTACGGCGAAAATTTCCGCCAGATCCTGCGGGCTCTGGAGGAAAACCGCATCCTTCTGGTGGCATATGAGGGAAAGAAGGGACGCATGCGCCGCTTTGAGACGCTCCCTCTGAAGCTTCAGTATTCCTCCAGGGAGGACAAGTTCCGTCTCCTCTGCCTGGAGAAAAACCGGGGGCAGTGGACCAAGCGCACGATATTAAATCTGGGGAGAATGAAAAACTGCCATGTGTCATCTGAAAAATGGACTCCTGCCGTACAGCCGCCTGCTCCCCCCAAATGTCAGGAGCCGGTCCTTCTGGAAATCAGCGGGGAGCGCAATTCCCTGGAACGATGCATGCTGCATTTTGCCCACTATGAGAAGCGGACGGAGTACGACGAGGAAAAAGAGAAATGGCTCTGCTCCATCTACTATGACCGCGAAGATGAAACAGAGCTCTTAATTGATGTGCTCTCCTTCGGTCCGGTGGTCCGGGTGCTGGGGCCGGAAGATTTTCTGCGCCAGGTCCGGGAGAGAGCAGCGCGCCAGCATCAGCTGTTTTACGAGCCGATGGGGGACATGCCGTCCGGAATCTAAAATGTATGCAAAAATACCGGGCCCCAACCGGAGCCCGGCACCATTTTTCAGATTCTTTTTCCGTTTCAGCCAGCCTATGCCAGATGTCCTCTCTCCTCAATCACCTTCACTACCTGGTCCACACAGGACTGACAGGTCTCCAGGTCCTTGGCTTCCACCATCACCCGCACAAGGGGCTCCGTTCCGGACTGGCGAAGCAGGATCCTGCCCTCATTTCCCAGACTCTCCGCCACCTTCTTCGCCGCTTCCTGGACAGCCGCATCGTCCTGGGCCGCCTGTTTATCCTTCACCCGCACATTTTTCAGTACCTGGGGATAAACGGTCAGGGGAGCCGCCAGCTTGGAGAGAGATTCCTTCTTCTCCAGCATGACCTCCATCACCTTCAGGGAGGTGAGGATTCCATCGCCGGTCGTAGCATGCTTGCTGAAAATAATGTGTCCCGACTGCTCGCCGCCCAGGCAATGGCCGGTAGCCGCCATGTTTTCATAGACGTACTTGTCACCTACCGCCGTCTGCACATAGGAAATTCCTTCTTTTTCCAGTGCCTTGTACAGTCCCAGGTTGGACATCACCGTGGTGACCACCGTATTGTGGAACAGGCTGCCCTGCTCCTTCATGTATGTTCCGCAGATATACAAAATGGCGTCTCCATCGATTACCCGGCCCGTTTCATCTACCGCGATGCACCGGTCCGCATCGCCGTCGTAGGCAAAGCCCACATCGCAGCCTTCCTCCACCACATACTTCTGCAGCTCTTCAATGTGGGTGGAACCGCAGTTTAAGTTGATGTTCAGACCGTTTGGCTCATTGTGGATCACATGGGTTTCCGCCCCAAGGGCATCGAATACATTCTTTGCAATGGCGGAAGCGCTTCCGTTGGCGCAGTCCAACGCTACCTTTTTGTTCTTGAAGGAGCGGGTGGCAATGGAAATCAGATAGCCGATGTAACGGTTCCGCCCTGCGGCAAAGTCCACGGTCCTTCCGATCTTCTCCTTAACCGCCAGAGGCAGGGGGCCGGT
>DWYS01000158.1 GCA_019118585.1 Candidatus Enterocloster faecavium
CATCATCTGCTCTTTTGCTGTTGCCCTTTTGCTGTTTCTCAGCAATTTCCGGCTCTGCGGGGCTGTGGGTGAGGTGCTCAGGAGCTTTCAGCTGGGAACCTTCGGCGCAGTTGGATTTCTTCTCCCCCTGATGATCTTCATCGGCACCTGTTTTCATATGTCCAACCTCGGAAATTTTCACGCGGCCCTGAAGCTGACGGCGGTGATCCTGGCGGCAGTGGCGGTCTGCGGACTGCTGCAGCTGCTGTTCGGCACGGTTCCGGAGGATGCCGGCTGGATGGAATATTATCATCAGTCTTCCGCCTCCGGCAGGGGCGGAGGGCTTTTGGGCGGAATCCTCACTTCTCTTCTGATCCTGGCCTTGGGAAGGGCCGGAGCCTACATTGTGCTGCTGGTAATCTTGATTTTATCCATTGTGTGCATTACGGAAAGATCCCTTGTGTCCGCATTGAGAAACGGCGGCGGGAAGGCTTACCACTATGCCAGAGAGGATATGGACCGCAGAAGGGAGGAGCACCAGCGCAGAGCCCAGGAGCAGAGAAGAAATGCCCCGGAGCAGAAGGTAAGGGGAGTGAACCTGGATGCGATCCAGCTGACAAACCCGGCGGATCTGCCGGATATTATGGAGGAGCCGGAGCAGAAGAAGGAAGAGCCAGACAAGGAGAAGGGGCAGGAACACCAGGAGAAAGAGGACCAGGCTGAGGTTCCGCCCAATGTATTTTTAGGAAAGATTCAGCTTCCGCCGGATTACGGGGAGGAAGATGAAAACGGCGAAAAGCAGGAGGATGACCGGGAACCGGCGGATTCCTATATGCTCCACAATGAGGATGGGGATGCGTTTCAGATCCCAAAGACACACCGTACCCTCAGAGAGATGGATCTGCTGGAACAGGAAGGAGCGCCGGAAGGACCGGAGAAGGAGAAACAGGAGAAAACAGAAGATGCAGCTCCTTGGGATGAACAGCCGGAAGGGCAGAAGGCGGAAGAGCCTGAAAGCAGTCTGTACATAGAGCCGGAGGAGGAAACTGTCCCGGAAACCGGAGTCAACTACGACAGCTTCTTTGTCCCTGAGGAGCCCAAGCGGGTGGTTACCGCCTCCGGAAAAGTGATGGAAACGGAGACGGAGCTGCTTCAGAAGAAAATCGAAAAGCGGAAGAAGGAGGCGGCCCAGACGGACGTTAATCTCCAGGTGGCTGCACAAGTGCAGAAGAAGCAGGAGGAGGTCAAACGGGAATATGTATTTCCGCCTACCAGCCTGCTCAAAAAAGGCCACCGGAACGGAGGCACCTCCCAGGAAGAATACAAGGCGATCGCCATCAAGCTCCAGCAGACTCTCCACAATTTCGGCGTAGGGGTGACGGTGACCAATATCAGCTGCGGACCTGCGGTGACCCGATATGAGCTGCTGCCGGAGCAGGGGGTAAAGGTCAGCCGGATCGTAGGCCTGGCGGACGATATCAAACTGAGCCTGGCGGCGGCGGATATCCGGATCGAGGCTCCAATCCCCGGAAAATCTGCAGTAGGGATCGAGGTCCCCAACAAGGAAAACAATGTGGTTTACCTGAGGGAGCTGCTGGAGTCGGATGCATTTAAAAATCACAAGTCCCATCTGGCCTTTGCCGTTGGAAAGGATATTGGCGGTCAGGTGGTGGTGACGGATGTGGCCAAGATGCCCCATCTGCTGATCGCCGGTGCTACAGGATCCGGAAAATCCGTGTGCATCAACACGCTGATCATGAGCCTGATCTATAAGTCCAAACCGGAGGATGTGAAGCTGATCATGGTGGACCCAAAGGTAGTGGAGCTGAGTGTTTACAACGGGATTCCCCATCTGCTGATCCCGGTGGTAACGGATCCCAAGAAGGCATCCGGGGCCTTAAACTGGGCGGTAGCAGAGATGGAGGACCGCTACAAGAAATTTGCGGCCTGCAATGTCCGGGACTTAAAGGGCTACAACGAGCGGGTTGAAAAACTGGAAAAGATTGAAGATGAAAACAAACCGGAGAAGCTGCCGCAGATTGTGATCATCATTGATGAGCTGGCAGATCTGATGATGGTGGCCCCCGGAGAGGTGGAGAGTTCTATCTGCCGCCTGGCCCAGCTTGCCAGAGCGGCGGGCATCCATCTGGTGATCGCCACCCAGAGACCTTCCGTAAACGTTATTACAGGACTGATCAAGGCCAATGTGCCTTCCAGGATCGCTTTTTCTGTTTCTTCCGGAGTAGATTCCAGGACGATCATCGATATGAACGGGGCGGAGAAGCTGCTGGGAAAAGGAGATATGCTCTTTTACCCGGCAGGATTCCCCAAACCCCAGCGGGTTCAGGGCGCCTTTGTCTCTGATGAGGAGGTCGGCAACGTGGTGGACTTCCTGAAAGAGCAGGGCATGACGGCCCAGTACAGCCCGGAAATTGAATCCACCATCGAATCTGGTCCGGCAGGAGAGGCAGGAGGAGGCTCTGGCCAGAACCGGGACGAGTATTTCGTCCAGGCGGGAAAGCTGATCACCGACAAGGAGAAGGCCTCCATCGGCATGCTCCAGCGTATGTTTAAAATCGGCTTTAACCGGGCGGCCCGGATCATGGACCAGCTGGCTGCGGCCGGCGTGGTGGGCGAGGAGGAAGGGACCAAGCCCAGAAAAGTGCTGATGACTCCGGAGGAGTTTGAAGAGTATTTAAAACAATAGCGTAAACCGTTCAGGATCCTGAACAGCATAGCAATGGAAAAAAGGAGGATACCCGGCATGAAATCAGATATTGAGATTGCCCAGGAGGCTGCGATGCTGCCGATTACGGAGGTGGCGAAAGGATGCGGAATTGAAGAAGAGGATTTGGAGCTTTACGGAAAGTATAAGGCCAAGCTGTCCGATTCCCTCTGGGAGAAAATTAAGAATCGTCCGGACGGAAAGCTGGTGCTGGTGACAGCCATCAATCCCACCCCTGCCGGAGAGGGAAAGACCACTACAACGGTAGGACTGGGGGAAGCGCTGGGCAGGATGGGAGTCAACGCTCTGATCGCCCTTAGGGAACCTTCCCTGGGACCCTGCTTTGGCATTAAAGGAGGAGCCGCAGGCGGCGGGTACGCCCAGGCAGTTCCCATGGAGGATCTGAACCTCCATTTTACCGGGGATTTCCATGCCATCACCTCGGCCAACAATCTGCTGGCAGCTATGCTGGACAACCACATCCAGCAGGGAAATGCTCTGGGGATTGATCCAAGACAGGTACTGTGGAAACGCTGTGTGGATATGAATGACCGTGTGCTGCGTAACGTGGTGGTGGGCCTCGGCGCAAAGGCGGACGGCATGGTTCGGGAGGACCATTTTGTGATCACGGTGGCCTCCGAGATTATGGCCATTCTCTGTCTGGCAGAAAATATGAAGGATTTAAAGGAGCGCCTGGGGCGCATCATCGTGGCCTACAATTTTGCCGGCGAGCCGGTGACGGCTGCGGACCTGAAAGCAGTGGGCGCTATGGCGGCTCTTTTAAAAGACGCCTTAAAGCCCAACCTGATCCAGACCCTGGAGAATACGGGGGTTCTGGTCCACGGCGGCCCCTTTGCCAATATTGCCCACGGCTGCAACAGCGTAAGAGCCACCAAGACGGCGCTGAAGCTGGCGGATCTGGTGGTAACAGAGGCGGGCTTCGGAGCGGACCTGGGAGCGGAGAAATTCCTGGACATCAAGTGCCGCATGGCAGGCTTAAAGCCGGACGCGGTTGTGCTGGTGGCTACGGTCCGTGCCTTAAAGTACAACGGAGGCATGCCGAAGGATGAGCTGACAAAGGAAGATCTGGAAGCATTAAAGCGGGGGATCGTCAATCTGGAGAAACACATTGAAAATATTCAGAAATACGGAGTGCCTGTGATCGTGACCCTGAACTCCTTCACCACGGACACGGCGGAGGAATATGCTTATATTAAGCATTTCTGCCAGCAGATGGGCTGTGAGTTCGCCCTCTCAGAAGTTTGGGCCAAGGGCGGAGAAGGGGGGATCGCCCTGGCGCAGAAGGTATTAAAGACACTGGAGGAGAAGGAAAGCCATTTTGCACCCCTTTATCCGGATGAAATGGGGCTGGAGGAGAAAATCGAGACCGTTGCAAGAGAGATTTACGGTGCCGACGGAGTGACCTACTCGGCCTCCGCAAAGAAAGCGCTGAAGCGGATTACGGAGCTGGGATACGGAAATATGCCGGTATGCATGGCGAAAACGCAGTATTCCCTGTCCGATGACCCCGGCAGGCTGGGACGGCCTTCCGGATTCAGGATTAACGTCCGGGATGCCTATGTATCTGCGGGAGCAGGGTTCGTGGTGGCCCTTACCGGTTCCATCATGACGATGCCCGGGCTTCCTAAGCATCCGGCGGCAGAGGGAATTGACGTAGACGACAAGGGACGCATCACGGGGCTGTTCTGATCAAGGCCGGGAGCCTGAACGGGTTACAAGAAAATCCAAGAAGGAGTTAGCTGTATGAAATTAAAGGATTGGCTGGAAGGCCTGGACTATGAGCTTCTGCAGGGAAGTTTGGAGGAAGAGGTCCTGGATGTGACCTACGATTCCCGCAAGGCAAAGCCGGGGGATGTATTTGTATGTGTGACCGGAACACGGGTGGATTCCCACATGTTTATCCCCAAGGTGGAGGAGGCGGGCTGCCGCGTGGTGGTGACGGAACGTCCTTTGGAGGAGCTTTTAAAGCCGGTGCGCCCGGAGACCACCATCATCCGCGTGAAGGACGGACGTCATGCACTGGCGCTTCTGTCTGCGGCCCGCTTCGGTCATCCGGCCCGGAAGCTGACCATGATCGGTGTGACCGGGACCAAGGGAAAGACCACCACCGCCCATATGATCAAGGCTGTTCTGGAGGCCTGCAAAAAAAAGGTGGGGATGATCGGCACCAACGGAACTTTTATCGGGGATGAGGTGACGCCCAACCTGAATACCACCCCGGAATCCTATCAGCTCCACCAGGCTTTTGCGAAAATGGTGGAGGCGGGCTGTGAATATCTGGTGATGGAGGTGTCCTCCCAGGGAATCAAGATGCGGCGGACAGACGGACTGTTTTTCGACTACGGACTGTTTGCCAACATTTCCCCGGATCACATCGGCCCGGATGAGCATAAAGATTTTGAAGAATATTTGTATTATAAATCCCAGCTGTTGAATATGTGCAAAGTGGGAATTGTAAATCGAATGGACCCGCATTTTGAACAGATCGTGGAACATGCTTCTTGTGAACTCTATACTTATGGAGTAAATATGGGAGATGAGATCAAAACGGATTTTTCCGCATCCAATATCCGCTATGTGGCGGAGCCGGGGTTTGTGGGGACGGAATTTGACGTAAAGGGCAGACTCTCCATGGAGGTGCGCTTAGGGATACCTGGAATTTTCAATGTGGACAATGCCCTGGCGGCGGTAAGCCTCTGCAGCTTTTTCGGGCTGGACCCGGAGGAGATGAACCGGGGGCTGGAGAACATCCGGGTTGCCGGACGGATGGAAATTGTTTACAGTTCTCCCCGCTGTACCGTTCTGGTGGACTATGCCCATAATGCCGTCAGCATGGAAAGCCTGCTGAGGACCCTCAGGGACTACCATCCTAAGCGCCTGGTGTGTGTCTTTGGCTGCGGAGGAAACCGCTCCAAGGAGCGCCGCTATTCCATGGGAGAAATCGGAGGCCGTCTGGCGGACCTGTGCATCTTGACGGCTGACAATTCCCGCTATGAAAAGACGGAGGATATCATTGCGGATATCCGCTCCAGCATCGAGAAGACGGGAGGTGCCTTCCTGGAGATTCCAGACCGGCGGGAGGCCATCCGCTACAGCATGTTTTCCGCCCAGCCGGGTGATATGATCGCGGTTATTGGAAAGGGCCATGAGGATTATCAGGAAATCTGCGGTGTCCGTCACCATTTCCTGGACCGGGAAGTGATCGAAGAGGCGGCAAAAGAGCTGGAAGAGAGAGGCTGAAGATGAAGATTTTGATCA
>DWYS01000159.1 GCA_019118585.1 Candidatus Enterocloster faecavium
AATGAGGCGGAGCAGACGACAGGAAAGAAAAAGGTGCTGGTTTTGGGCTCCGGTCCCATCCGCATTGGACAGGGAATCGAGTTTGACTTCTGTTCCGTGCACAGCACCTGGGCCTTCCGAAAAGAGGGCTACGAGACCATCATCATTAACAACAATCCGGAGACGGTGAGCACGGACTTCGACATCGCGGACAAGCTGTATTTCGAGCCTCTGACCGCAGAGGATGTGGAGAGCATCGTAGACATTGAGAAGCCCGATGGGGCAGTGGTGCAGTTCGGCGGACAGACGGCCATCAAATTGACCGAGGCTCTGATGAAAATGGGCGTTCCCATTCTGGGCACAGCGGCAGAGGATGTGGATGCGGCGGAGGACCGGGAGCGGTTTGACGAGATTCTGGAGCAGTGCAGGATTCCGAGACCTGCAGGACATACGGTCTTTACGGCTGAGGAGGCCAAGGAGGCGGCCAGAAGCCTGGGATATCCGGTGCTGGTGCGTCCCTCCTACGTGCTGGGCGGCCAGGGCATGCAGATTGCGATTAACGATGAAGACATCGATGAGTTTATCGGAATTATCAATCAGATCGCCCAGGAGCATCCCATTCTGGTGGACAAGTACATTATGGGTAAGGAAATCGAGGTGGACGCCATCTGCGATGGCACCGACATTCTGATTCCCGGTATCATGCAGCACATTGAGCGCACAGGAATCCATTCCGGTGACAGTATTTCCGTTTATCCCGCCCAGGACCTGACGGAAGGAAATATCGCCACTATTGTGGATTACACGGAGAAACTGGCCAGAGCCCTTCATGTAAAGGGCATGATCAACATCCAGTTCATTGTGGACGGAGACGATGTGTACATCATCGAGGTCAATCCCCGTTCCTCCCGTACGGTTCCCTACATCAGCAAGGTGACGGGAATCCCCATTGTGCCTTTGGCAACCCAGATTATCTGCGGCCACACCATCCGGGAGCTGGGTTACAAGCCGGGACTTCAGCCGGCTGCAGATTACATCGCCATCAAGATGCCCGTATTCTCCTTTGAGAAGATTCGGGGTGCGGAGATTAGCCTGGGACCGGAGATGAAGTCCACAGGCGAGTGCCTTGGCATTGCGAAGACCTTCAACGAGGCTCTCTATAAGGCATTTGAAGGGGCAGGAGTTCATCTTCCCAAGTATAAGAACATGATTATGACGGTGCGCCACAGCGACCAGGAGGAAGCGGTAGAAGTGGCCCGCCGGTTTGAGGCTGTGGGCTATAAGATTTTCGCCACCAAGGGTACGGCCAGAACCTTAAAGGCCCATGGGGTGAAGGCCCTGGAGATCCGTAAGCTGGAGCAGGAATCCCCCAATATCCTGGATTTGGTGCTGGGCCATCAGATTGACCTGATCATCGATATCCCGGCCCAGGGAGCGGAGCACGGAAAGGACGGACTGGTTATCCGCAGAAATGCCATCGAGACCGGCGTTCATGTGCTGACCAGCCTGGATACGGCAAACGCTCTGGCTACCAGCCTGGAGAACCGGGCTAAGGAGCTGACGCTGATTGATATTGCTCAGGTGAAGAATGCGTAAATGAACCGAACCATTCAGAAAGGGCTGAATGATTACAGAAAGACAAAGAAAAGGGGCTGTCACAGCCCCTTTTTCCTATATCATGAAGTTAACAGATGGTGGTTCCCGCCAGCCCCTTCAAACCGTCCTTGGCTTTCTCCAGAGAGGTGATCACCGCGCTGCGGCCTTTTCCGTTCTCAATAAAGTCCACGGCTGCGGATACCTTGGGCAGCATGGAGGCAGATCCAAACTGGCCCTGAGCCATATAGTCCTTTGCCTCGTCCACGGTCATGCGGAGGATGGGTTTCTCCTGAGGCGTACCGTAGTTCAGGGTCACGTTGTCCACGCTGGTAAGGATCATCAGCACATCGGCATCCACTTCTTTTGCCAGAAGGCCGCTGGCCAGGTCCTTTTCAATGATGGCGCTGGCCCCACGCAGGTTCCAGCCCTGCTCCATGACGGGAATCCCGCCTCCGCCGCAGGCAATGACGATCTGGTCCGCATCCAGAAGAGCCTTGATGGAATCGATTTCCACGATTGCCACCGGGTTGGGAGCCGCTACAATTCGCCGGTATCCTCCCTCTGCTTCCGTTACATGATTGCCTTTCTTCTCTTCCTCTTCCGCCTCTTCCTTGTTCATGATACGGCCGATCACCTTGACCGGTGTGTAGAAGGCCTCATCGTATGGATCTACCGTAACCTGGGTCAGAACCGTGGAAACGGGCTTGTAGATGCCCCGGCGCAGAAGCTCGGAGCGGATGCCGTTCTGAAGATCGTATCCGATGTATCCCTGGCTCATGGCAGAGCAGACAGACATGGGAGCCATGCTGTATCCATCATGCTGTTTTCCAAATTCGTTCATCGCAGTGTGAATCATGCCCACCTGAGGAGCATTGCTGTGAACGATTGCCATCTGCCAGCCTTCCTGTATGAAATCCGCGATTACCTTGGCGGTGTTCGCAACAGCGGCCTTCTGTTCCGGCAGGGTGGTGCCCAGATCCTTGTGGCCGATTGCGATTACGATGCGTTTTTTTGCCATATTCTCTACCTCGCTCCTAAAAAATTAGTCCTGTTCCGGCGCGGCGGCCAATGCAGACGGTCTGGCCGGACTGTTACGTCCATTATAGGGGATGCCCGGGTAAATTGCAATCAGAAATAGAGGGATACAGGAATACAAATAGGATGGATAGAAGAAAAAAATTTGTAGTAAAATAAAAAGGAATGTGGTATGATGAGCCTGAAAGAAAATAAGACCGAGGAGGAAACATTGTGAAGCTGTTATCGGTTGCAATTCCCTGTTATAATTCGGAAAGCTATATGCGGCACTGTATTGAATCGTTGCTGGTTGGGGGAGAAGAAGTAGAGATTATTATTGTGGATGATGGCTCCACAAAGGACCGGACTCCGGAGATCGCCGACGAGTACGCCCGGAAATATCCCACCATCTGCAAGGCTGTCCACCAGGAAAACGGCGGACACGGCGAGGCGGTGAATACCGGTCTGAAGAATTCCACGGGCATCTTTTTCAAGGTGGTGGACAGCGATGACTGGGTCAACGAGGAAGCCTACAAAAAGGTGCTGGAAACCCTCCGGCGTTTTGTGTACCGGGGCGAAAATGTGGACATGCTGGTGACCAATTTCGTCTATGAAAAGCAGGGGGCCAAGCGCAAGAAGGTGATGAGTTATCACACCGCCTTTCCCAAGGATCAGATTTTTGGATGGAAGGATGTAAAATTCTTCATGAAAGGGCAGTATATTTTGATGCATTCGGTCATCTACCGCCTGGAAATGTTGATTTCCTGTGGATTGGAACTGCCCAAACATACCTTTTATGTGGATAACATTTTCGTTTATCAGCCGCTGCCCCATGTAAAGCGGATGTATTATCTGGATGTGAACTTTTACCGCTATTTTATCGGAAGAGAGGATCAGTCGGTCAACGAGCAGGTGATGATCGGGCGCATCGACCAGCAGCTTTTGGTGACAAAGCTGATGCTGGGCTACTACGATGTGATGAAGATCGGAAACCGGAAGCTGCGTCATTATATGATTCAGTATCTGGAGATCATGATGACCATATCCTCCGTTCTGGCTATTAAATCGGGAACGCCGGAGAATCTGGAGAAGAAAAAAGAACTGTGGCAGTATCTGAAAAAGCAGAACTTCCCGCTATATCTGAAGCTGCGCACGGGATTCCTGGGACAGGGCTGCAACCTTCCCGGAAAGGGAGGACGCAAGCTCCTTTTAGCAGGATACAAGATTACCCAGAAGTTTTACGGATTTAATTAAAAATACAGGTAAGGGCCAAACAGAGCGGTCCTTGCCTGTATTTTATCCCATGACTTTTTCCGTAACCTCTTTGCTGGCTGTAGCAGGGCCGTAGCCGTATACGATCCAGTAGACGACATAGGCCATCACCAGAGAGCCAACGCCATCGATGACGGAATGCTGTTTTAAAAACACGGTAGCCAGACAGATGGCAGTCATCAAAATCCCGGAACCGATGCGAATCAGCCGATGCCTGTGCAGCAGCTCGCTTTTCATGACGGCGATGTGGACGCCGATGGAGTTGTACACGTGGATGCTGGGAAAAACATTGGTGCAGGTATCCGTCCGGTACAGGATGGATACGATGGCAGAACAAATATTTTTATCCGGGTCCACCATGGGCCTGAAATCCGTTCCGTTGCGGAAGAAGGTGCAGATAATCAAGCTGGCGGTCATTCCGGAGAAGAGAAACGTACATAAACGATAGTAATCTTCTTTGCTTTTAAATAGAAAGAAGATGATAGCGCTTCCTACATATAAGAACCACATCAGATAGGGTATGATAAAATATTCGCAAAAGGGAATATAGTCATCCAGAGCAACATGCATGATGTGGTACCCGGTTTTGACTGTTCGTTCCAGATAGCAGAACCAGGGCAGGTAAAGAAAAACGTAAGAGAGCAGCCAGATATGGCGGTACTTTTTAAAAAAAGCAATTATATGATGAATCATAACCTTCACTTTCTTTCAGATTAAGGAAAAACAAAACAATCCGTTCACTTTTTTCGGATTATAGCACAGTTGAAATGGAAAAACAAGGGCGCTTAGAAAAACTTAATAATTCTGAAGAAAGAATTTAAAATAACGAAAAATCAAGGGAAATCAGGCATTTGAGCTCTGTGTTCTGGCGTGGAAGATACAGGTAAGAGGGGAGGAGATTTTTTACGGGGGAAAAGGGCGTAATGCGTCCTCTGTTTTGGCGCAGCTGGGAGTGGAATGTGCTGGTTTTCATGGCCGGATATCTGAAAAGCGGGGAGTATCAATATGCGCTGAAGCTGGGGACCGCCGAGGCGATTTGGAAGCTGATGGAGAAATTGTAAAAATTTTTTGAAAAACTATTGACAATTGGAATGATTTGAATTATACTATCCAAGCAGTCGCGATTGAGACAGTCGCGAGGCACTGGATACGGGGTCTTAGCTCAGCTGGGAGAGCATCTGCCTTACAAGCAGAGGGTCACAGGTTCGAGCCCTGTAGGCCCCATCCATTTTAATTAAATATGGCGGAATAGCTCAGTTGGCTAG
>DWYS01000160.1 GCA_019118585.1 Candidatus Enterocloster faecavium
ACGGTCAGCCGGGAGATGGAGACCACGGCCTCCGCGGAGAGCTCCCTTCTGTTGAGGGAGCCGGGATGGAACTTTGAACAGCTGAAAAAAGATCTGTATCTGGACTGGGGGATTTCCTGCGGGGAGATGGAAGAAAAGGGGATGCTGACCTTTTTAGACAGCGGTATGAAGGTGACGGTGAGCCTGGGACTGGACGGAAACAGAAATGTCTGCCTGACGGCGGTGGTTCTGGGAGAGGAGGGACAGCAGCTGGAAGCGGAGCTGGAGCTGGAGCGTGTCCTGGAGTCCTGCAGAAAGCAGAAGGGAGTGGGATGAGAAATTTAAACAATGATTGACCTTCTTATCATACACTGCCGGCATAAGGTATTTTCGTTTGAAATGTTTACGAAAACTATTGCTTTTTTAATTTGTTTCTGATAAGATATTTTTTGTTGATCATTGGAAGCCGGCTTGTCGGAATGGCAGACGAGGTGGACTCAAAATCCATTGGTGGCGACACCGTGCGGGTTCAAGTCCCGCAGCCGGCAGTGATAAAGATCTCGTGTTTATTTTAGAGAAAACACGGGATTTTTTTTTACTTTAAAAGCCCAGTCTCAAGGCAGATGTGGAACGGCTGCTTGCAGGCCGGGCCGTCTATGCTTTAGAGACACTAATCTGTATGAGCAAGAAGACCGATAGGCCGGATTGCATGAGTGAATAGCACGGAGCGATCCGAAGGCTTTCAAGGTTTGTGGTGTCCGCGTTAGCGGATTCGGAGGTTTTATAGGAAAATTCGTCCCCCAATTCACTTCTTGGTACGATTCACAGACTTTGTGAATGATACCTGGAAATGTGAAATGCACCAAAGTGCACAAAAAATATTGCTTTGACGCGAGAAAATTTGTATTATGTACCCGAGATGATAGACCGGTTAGTCACTTGAGAAAATTAACAGGGGGATATTAGAACGATGACTGATAAGAAATCTAGCATCATGCAGAAAGTTCAGCGGTTTGGCGGAGCGATGTTTACTCCGGTACTGTTTTTTGCCGTGTTCGGTATCATAGTTGGCTTTGCCACGCTGTTTAAAAACAATCTGGTTTTCGGATCTATGGCGGATCCGGGAACCACGTGGTACCAGGTGTGGGATGTGATTTACAACGGAGCTAACACCGTATTCAAGCAGATGCCGCTGCTGTTTGCCATTGGCCTGCCGGTGTCTCTGGCAAAGAAACAGCAGGCGAGGGCCTGTCTGGAGGCATTTGTGATCTATGCCATTTTCCTCTACCTGACCAGTACCATTCTTCAATACTGGGGACCGGTTTTCGGAGTAGACTTTGAATCCACAGCTAGAACCAGCGGATTGGCAACGGTGGCCAGCGTGAAAACCTTGGATATGGGTATGGTGGGAGCCCTGATCATTTCCGGCATCAGCGTGGCTCTGCACAACCGTTTCTTTGACACGGAGATGCCCCAGTACATAGAAACATTCAAGGGTTCTCCCTTTGTGGTTCTGCTGGGATTTGTGGTCATGCTGCCGGTGTCAGTGCTTGCCTGCTTTGTGTGGCCCCATGTGCAGGATGTGATCGCGGGACTGCAGCAGTTTCTGGCAAGCACGGGAGTCCTGGGAGTGGGACTTTACACCTCCCTGGAACGGTTCCTGATTCCTTTCGGACTTCACCATTTTGTGTATGCCCCGTTCCTGTATGACTCGGCCGTGGTGGACGGTGGAATCAAGGCGTTCTGGGTTGCCCATCTGCCGGAATTTGCAACAGCCCAGGGTTCTCTGGCATCCCTGTTCCCCCAGGGCGGATTTGCTCTCACGGGAATGAGCAAAATGTTTGCTCCTCTTGGCGTCTGCGCAGCCTTCTACGCTACAGCCCGTCCGGAGCGCAGAAAAAAAGTGTTGGCTCTTCTAATCCCGGTGTGGATCACCGCCATGTTCACGGGAATCACGGAGCCTCTGGAGTTCACATTCTTGTTTGTCGCACCGATTCTATACGTGGTTCATTCCATTCTCGCGGGATTGATGTCCGCAATCACCTTTGCCTGCGGAATCAGCGGAGACTTCAGCCTGGGACTGATCCAGAATGCGGCGCTGAACTGGATTCCTCTATGGGCTTCCCATTGGACCAGTTACCTTTTGCAGATCGGAATTGGCCTGGTATTTTCCGGAATCTATTTTGTAGTGTTCCGTTTCCTGATCCTGAAGTTGGATCTTAAGACGCCGGGAAGAGAAGCGGACGGAGAGGAAAGCCGTCTGTACACAAAACAGGATTATCGGGAGAAAACGGCGAAGGAATCAGAGAAAAAGGGGTCCGGAGGAGAAAGTAAAGACCGCACGGCGGCGGAGGCCTATCTTATTGGATTGGGCGGAAAGGACAACATTATTGATGTGACCAACTGTGCCACCAGACTCAGAGTGTCGGTGAAGAACGCGGCTCTGGTGAAGGAAACAGAGTATTTTAAACAGAACGGGGCCCATGGCCTTGTGAAAAATGGAAATGCCCTTCAGGTGATCGTCGGGCTCTCGGTGCCCACGGTCCGGGAGGAGTTTGAAAAACTGCTGCAGGAACAGGAAGTAGGAGGAGATTTGTATGAGAAGAAAATTTAACATTACCATTGCGGGAGGCGGAAGCACATATACGCCGGGAATTATTCTGATGCTGATGGAGGAATGCGAGAGATTCCCCGTGGGGACCATCAAACTGTATGACAATCTGGCATCCAGACAGGAGCCCATCGGAAAGGCCATGGAGATTCTGCTGAGAGAACGCCATCCGGAAGTGAAGTTCTCCTACACTACGGATCCGGAGGAAGCCTTTACCGGAATTGATTTTGTATTCGCCCACATCCGAGTGGGGCTGTACGCCATGAGGGAAAAGGATGAGAAGATTCCGTTAAAGTACAATGTGGTAGGGCAGGAGACCTGCGGACCCGGCGGCATCGCATACGGCATGCGCTCTATCGGAGGCGTTCTGGAGATTCTGGACTACATGGAAAAATATTCCCCCAACGCCTGGATGTTAAATTATTCCAACCCGGCGGCCATTGTGGCGGAAGCCACTAGAAGACTCCGCCCCAATTCCAAAATCATCAACATTTGCGATATGCCGGTGGCCCTGGAAAATATTATGGCTAACATTCTGAACCTGGAATCCCGAAAAGAGATGATCGTCCGCTATTACGGGCTGAACCACTTCGGCTGGTGGACCAGCATTACGGATAAATCGGGAAAAGATCTGATGCCGGAATTAAAGGCATTTGTGAAGGAGAAGGGCTACGCGAAGGAGACGGAGGACTACCAGCACAGAGCCCAGAGCTGGAAGGATACTTACCTGATGGCAAAGGATGTATACGCTTTAGATCCGGATACTTTACCCAACACCTACTTAAAGTATTACCTGCTTCAGGACGAGGTGGTAGCCCACTCTAATAAGGAATACACCAGGGCCAACGAGGTCATGGACTCCAGAGAAAAAGAAGTATTCGGTACCTGTCGGGAGATTATCGAAAAGGGAAGCGCAGAAGGGTGCAATTTCGCCACAGGAGCCCATGCTACCTTCATCGTGGATCTGGCCTGCGCATTGGCCTTCAATACAAAGGAACGGATGCTTCTGATCGTTCCCAACAACGGGGCGATTGTCAACTTCGATGAGGATGCCATGGTGGAGATTCCCTGTCTGGTGGGCAGCGACGGACCAGAGCCCCTGACCATGGGAAGGATTCCCCAGTTCCAGAAGGGGTTGATGGAGCAGCAGGTGGCAGTGGAGAAGCTGACGGTGGATGCTTGGATCGAACACTCCTATCAGAAGCTGTGGCAGGCCATCACCCTGAGTAAGACAGTTCCCGGGGCCAAGGTTGCCAAGCAGATTCTGGATGAGCTGATAGAGGCCAACAAAGATTACTGGCCGGAGCTTCACTAAATGCAGGTGGGATTTGATCTGGCTGAGAAAAAGAAAATGCTGGAGAGACGAAAGGTTCTATGATATGATGGAAACCAGATAGATAAAGAAGGGGATGTACATCATGAAACTTGAGGCTCTGATCAGTAAACACTACGACAGCCTGAATCCCAACGATTTGATCATTTGGCGGTATATTTATAAACATAAGGAAAAATGCGCCAATATGTCCATAGAGGCTCTAGCGGAAGCCTGCAGCGTGTCTCGGAGCACGGTGATGCGGTTTGCCCAGAAGCTGGGTTTGGCCGGATACAGCGAGCTGAAGGTTCACCTGAGGTGGGAGCTGGAGGAGATCCGGGACACGCCGGAGCATTTCGCAGATATGGTCTGCGATATGAATATCCGGGCGATCCAGCATTTCCGGGAACAGAAATATGACAAAGTATGCGGGCTGCTGACGGAGTCGAAACGCATTTTTACCTACGGCACAGGGATGGCCCAAAAGGCAGTGTGCAGCGAGTTCAGGCGGATGATGTTGTCCCTGAATATTCTGGTCCAAGACATTCCTGGGGAGGGGGAACTACGAAAAACGGCGAAGCTGCTGACGGAAGACGATGTGATTCTGATCGTCTCCAAATCAGGGGAGAGCAGTGTTCTGGCGGATGTGATGACCTGGCTTGATGGCCGCGGGATCCCATCCATCTCCTTGACCAGATATGGGAACAATACTTTGGCGAAGATGAGCACCATTAATCTGTTTGTGGACATTGAGGAGATCGCTTTGCTGGAGAACACCAATTTTGAGTCCATGACAAGGATGTTCATTATTATGGAAATTTTGTTTACCAAGCTGGTAGAGTACAGAACCGGAAGGCTGAAGGGAGAATCCTCCGTCTCCGGATAAACAATAAAAGAATGAGAGGGCAGGTTTTGCAAAAAACGGGCAGAACCTGCCTTCTTTCACGTTCCTGGACCGGCTTTCATTTTTCCCCAGGCCGGCTTCCGTTTTTTCCCGGAGGTTGAAAACGGGGATGATCTGTTGTATGATA
>DWYS01000161.1 GCA_019118585.1 Candidatus Enterocloster faecavium
GCCGGAAAAAGAACCGGCTCTGGAATGCCGTGTTCAGGTTATCAATGTCAATTATGGGAAAAACCGGGACATGATGGAGAAATGCCCCAAACTCTATGAATATTCTTATCTTGTTGCCAAAATCCGCGAAAATCAAGCCAGCGGAAAAACACTGGAAGGCGCAATCAGCACGGCGCTGGAGGATTGTCTGGCGCAGGGTTATCTAACTGAACTGTTGACAACTTATAAACGGGAGGTGACAGGGATGCTTCTGTATGAATATGACGAACGAAAACATCTGAAGAGCACTTATGAAGAAGGCATTCAAAAAGGCATACGAACCGGCCAATATAAAGGCCGCCAGCAAAAGGCATACCAAGCGGCTCGGAATCTTTACCGCCGCGGCTTTTCCATAAAGGATACCGCCGGCATTGTGGAAGAGGATGAAAAGATGGTTGCCGCATGGTTTAAAAAATGGAAAACAAAGAGGGGGAGGTGAGGTTCACTCCCCATCTCCCGCCTCGTCAATGGCCTTTCCAATATCATGCCGCATATACTTATTTTCAAAATGTACCAGTTCCGTGGCCCTGTAGGCATTTGCCCGGGCTTCTTTTAAGTTCCTTCCCACAGCGGTCACGCCCAGGACCCGACCGCCGTTGGTAACGATATTCCCATTGGCATCGAATTTGCTTCCCGCATGGAATACAAAACGGTCCTCTCTGTCCTTAAAATTCTCCAGGCCGGTAATGGGAAATCCTTTCTCGTAGTGCTCCGGATATCCGGCGGAAGCCAGAACCACGCAGACCGCTGCGTTATCCTCAAATTCCAGCTCTGTCTGGTCTAAAGTGCCGTCGATGCAGGCCTCAAACAGGTCCACAATATCGTTCTTCATCCGCGGCAGCACCACCTGGGTCTCCGGGTCGCCGAAGCGGGCGTTGTACTCCAAAACCTTGGGACCGTCGTCGGTGAGCATCAGACCGAAGAAAATGATCCCCTTAAACTCCCGGCCCTCTGCTCTCATAGCGTCCACCGTAGGCTGGTAGATGTGCTCCCTGCAGAACCGGTCAATCTCCTCGGTATAAAAGGGGCTGGGGGAGAAGGTTCCCATCCCGCCGGTATTCAGGCCCTGGTCTCCATCCTTGGCACGCTTGTGGTCCTGGGCTGAGGTCATTACCCGGAAGGTCTTCCCGTCCACAAAGGTGAGCACGGAAACCTCCCGTCCGGTCAGAAACTCCTCCGCCACAATCCGGTCCCCGGCATGGCCGAACTGCTTATCCATCATCAGGGTTTTCACGCCCTCACGGGCCTCCTCCCTGGTATTGCAAATGAGGACCCCCTTCCCCAGGGCCAGGCCATCGGCCTTTAACACCACCGGCACCTTGGCGGTTTCCAGGTAAGCAAGAGCCGCCTCGGGACTATCAAAGGTCTCATAGGCCGCCGTGGGAATCCCGTACTTCTTCATCAGGTCCTTGGAAAATGCCTTGGAGCCCTCCAGGATTGCCGCATTCTTTCTGGGGCCGAATACCCGAAGGCCTCTCTCCTCCAGCACATCCACAATTCCGGCAGCCAACGGGTCGTCCGGGCCGACTACCACCAGGTCGAAGGCCTCCTTGCTGGCAAACTCCGCCATTTTCTCAAAATCCATCACGCCGATGTCCACGCACCTGGCCACTTCCGCAATTCCCGCATTTCCCGGGGCGCAGACAAGCTCCGTCACCCTGGGACTTTTCGCCAGCTTCCAGCAAATCGCGTGTTCCCGGCCGCCGCCGCCGATTACCAGTACCTTCATCTATGAAATCCTCCCATTCGCAATCATGTCAATGGCCTGAGGCAGAAGCTGCCACTCTGCCTGTTCCATCACCCGTTTCTGCAAGATCTCCGGCGTATCCCCCGGCAGCACCTCCACCGCCTTCTGCAGCAAAATAGGGCCGGAGTCCATTCCCTCGTCCACAAAATGCACCGTAGCTCCCGTCAGCTTCACGCCGCGCTTCAAAGCCGCCTCATGGACCTTCAGCCCATAATATCCCACTCCGCAGAAGGAGGGGATCAGGGAGGGATGGATGTTGATGATCCGATTCCGGTATTTTCCAATCACGATCTCCGGAACCTTTACCAGAAATCCGGCCAGGACAATGAGGTCCAGCTCATACCGGTCTACCGTTTCCAGGAGGGCCTGGTTAAATTCCTCCCTGGTTTTGTAATCCCTGGGAGAAACGCAGAGAGCCTCAATTCCGTGCGTTCTGGCCCGCTCCAGGGCAAAGGCTCCGCTGTTGTTGCTGATGACCACCTCAACCTGCGCATTGGTTACACGCCCCTGGTCGATGGCATCCAAAATAGCCTGAAGATTGGTCCCTCCTCCGGAAACCAGAACTCCTACTCTCAGCATAATACCACGTCTTTCCCGCCCTTCTCAATGGAGCCCACCACGTAGGGAGCCTCCCCTGCGGCCTTAATGGCCTCCATGGCCCGCTCTGCATCCTCCGGCCTCACCGCCAGGATCATGCCAAGTCCCATATTGAAGGTATTGTACATCATTTTCTCCTCAATCTGCCCCTTCTTTGCCAGCAGATGGAAGATCGGCGGAACGGGGTAGCTGTCTTTTTTGATGACGGCCCGAACGCCCTCTTTTAACATCCGGGGCACATTTTCATAGAAACCGCCGCCGGTAATATGGCTGCAGGCTCTCACCCGGACTCCGGCCTCACGAACTGACTTTAACGCTTTTACGTAAATCTTGGTAGGTGCCAGAAGTGCCTCCCCCAGGGTGGTTCCCAGCTCCTCGCAGCGGGTATTCAGCCCCTCTTTTGTCATCTCCTGCTCAAACACCTTGCGCACCAGAGAGAATCCGTTGCTGTGAACGCCGGAGGACGCCATGCCGATGAGCACATCCCCCTCCTGAAGTTCATCCCCGGTGATCAGGTCCTTTTTGTCCACTGCTCCCACGGCAAATCCGGCCAGATCATACTCGTCCTCCGGGTAAAAGCCCGGCATCTCCGCCGTTTCGCCGCCGATGAGGGCAGCTCCCGCCTGACGGCAGCCTTCCGCCACTCCCTTTACGATGGTTGCGATCTTCTCCGGCACATTTTTGCCGCAGGCAATGTAATCCAGGAAAAACAAGGGCTCTCCTCCTGCACAGGCCACATCATTGACGCACATGTCCACACAGTCGATTCCTACCGTGTCATGCTTGTCCATCAGGAAAGCCAGCTTCAGCTTGGTTCCCACTCCGTCCGTTCCGGACAGCAGGGTGGGCTCCTCCATGTTCTTTAAGGCCGCCGCGGAAAACGCTCCGGAAAATCCGCCGATTCCTCCCAAAACCTCCGGCCGCATGGTTCCCTGCACATACTGCTTCATCAGCTCCACCGACTTGTAGCCGGCCTCAATATCAACTCCTGCGTTCTTGTAATCCATTCTGCTCTCCATTCTGCCGCGCCCCTGCGGCCTGTATTCTTAAACCGGCCTCGCGCCTTATTTCTTCATCTGCTCCATGTAGGCCTGGTATCCCACAGCCTCCAGCTTCTCAGCCTTGGCCATCACATCCTTCTTTAAATTCCCGGAATACTCCTTCAGCCGTCCTAAAAGGGCCTCATCGGAGGCTGCCAGAATCTTCGCCGCCAAAATTCCCGCATTGGCGCCGCCGTTGATGGCTACCGTAGCCACCGGGATTCCGCTGGGCATCTGGACAATGGAGTACAGGGAGTCCACTCCGCCCAAATCCGAGGTCTTCATGGGAATTCCGATCACCGGAAGAGGAAAAATTGCCGCGCACATGCCGGGCAGATGAGCTGCCTTTCCAGCTCCGGCGATGATCACCTTAAAGCCCTTCTCCTCCGCCTTCTTTGCCCAGTCAAAGAAAATATCCGGTTCCCGGTGGGCGGAAATGATCGTCATCTCGTAATCGATGCCCAGCTGTTCCAGAACCTGGGCTGCCTTGGACATTACCGGAAGGTCCGAATCACTTCCCATTACAATTCCTACTTTTGCCATTGTCTGTTCTCCTTTTCTTGTGTTGGGTGCTTGGTTCATCATAAATGCAGCGATTATTTATTAGCAATTCTAATAAATATCTTTTTATCACTTAGTAATTCTTATGATACTAGGATTTTCCCCTTTCGTCAATAGGATTCCGGACAGAAAAGGCCAGGAAAAATCCCCGGCCCTGCGGGTCTTTCTCCTGACCTTTTCCCTATGAAAGAGCCTGATTGAGCTCCTCCGTTCCCGGCAGCACAAAACGCCCCTGACGAATCAGAACCGTCTCCTCTCCATCTGCCGTTACCGCTGCAATATCCCCCAGCTCTGAGTAAGGAACTGTGATGTCCGTATGACAGCTGAAATATGCTCTGGACGGGTCGCTTTTTCTCAGAATGGAAATCTCGTTGTCCCGGGCGATTACCTCTTTGCCATCCGGATTGTACATCGGCGATTCCTCGCTGAAGCTGTAGCAGGTATCCCCCACTGCAAAATGGGGGCCTGTCTTCTCCGCAATGAGGATGGGAAGTTTATCCCCAATCTGGTATTTCTCCGCCATGGCATATGCCGTGGTATTGGTTCCAATGGCAAACTCTCCCATAGGAAGCTGATCATGACCGCGGAAGATCACCTGTTTAACCAGTTCTCTTCCCTGCTCCTCCCAGTTTTCCTGAGGCTTGAAATTTCCGCAGCCGTAGTCCGCTGCCCTTCCATTTTCAAACCGCAGCCACAGATCCCGGAACTGATACTCCTCAATATAGACGCAGCCCACATGCAGCAGCCCTTCTGTCCCTTCCAGTACAGGAGAAGTGAAGACTTCACCCAGAGGGATGTTCACATCTGCTACGCAGTTTTCAAAATTCGTCTCCTTCTCCCTGTCCTTTAGGGAATGGAGCTTCACCCACAGATCCGTGCGGTTATCTCCTCTTCCCGTAATATGAACCCGGTCTGCCCTGTCCAGGGCATCGATCATCGTCTGCTGGATTTTCTGATACTTCTCATAGTCCAGGGTGTTTAGGGCAATGGTGTCCTCAAAAATCCCTGGAAAATCCTTCCCGATTTCCGGTCTCGGAAAGGCGATAATGGTAAAGCTGGTTTCATCCCCCGGCATGTACTGGTTGGTGATCCGACGGATTTCATTAGCCAGTTCGAGAGAAACCTCCTGCTGATGAGCACTCAGTGAGAAGGCATCCCCGCTGTTGACCGGCGAAAATCCAGGCAGTCCGAAGGTCTCCACCACAGCCGGCCCGGCGCACACAGCGGCCAGGTCCTTAAATTCCTCATAGGCTGCCCGGGTTGCTGCCAGCTTCCGCTCCTTTAAATTGCTCCCCATGTAGAGGGCACTGTCATAGCGATGGTCATAATCATACTGGCGGTTGGGTGAGGAACCGTAATACCCCCTTTTCCCTGCCGTTCTGCGGTTGATGCTCTGCACCGCCGCCCGGTAAAGAACAGGCTTTAAACCCATGGCCTCAAAATTTTCCATGGCCCGGCGGATCATCCGCTCAAAGCCCAGCTGATATTCTACCACCACCGTCTTCTTTTTGGACAAATCCCGTCCCATCACCTGAAAGCCCCGGCGAAATCCCTCAGTATAGGTATCCGCCATCCGGTTAATGGTCTCCTGGGGAAGACTGTTCATAAAGGAGGCCAGCTCCACATCTCCCCTGGAAACATATTCCCCAAAACGGTACAGATACCGCAGGTCCGAAAGATCCGACTCCCGGATGATGTCCGAAGCAAAGGAGAGAGCAGGGTCCAGCCCCTCCCGGATTCGGAACCGGACCATCAGGTCCGCATAATCGCTGACATACCAGTACAGTGCATCCTGAACCTCCTTGTGGGAAGGAGACTTTCTGCCCTCCGACTGGGCCTCCTGAAACATATTATAGATCTCAATAAAAGTCTCATTGACTGCCGTCATTTCCTCCAGGCGCCGCTCAAAGGCCAGGACAATTTCACCGCGGATTTCCGTATAGAGAAAGCAGAGAAGCTGTCCCATCTCCCTGCCCAGCTCCTTTGCAGCGTAGCTGGGATTGGCATAGCTTTTTCCATAGTGCTCCGGGAGTATATCCCCGTAGAGACGCTGGTTCCGCTCCTCCATCTGCTCCAGGGACATCTCCTTTCCCTCATACAGGCTGTTGCCCAGCTCATCCATCCTTTCAATAAAGGAACCTACGCTCCTAAAATAACTGCCGTAGGGCTCCGCCATCTCTTCCTCCTTCATGGCGCGGATGCGCTCCATGGAAAGCTGATAGCGCTCCATCACCCCTTCATTTTCCTCCTGCAGCAAATATCTGTAATCCATTCTGTCTTCACTCCTATCGAACACCCACTATAATTACCATGATCCAGCATATCAGCACCACGATCTGCAGTCCCAGGCCGATCTTCGCAAAAATATAATTTTTCTCCTGCTCCCTGAATGCCAGAAAGCTGTACCACAGTCCCATCAGTCCAAAGACAATGCTGGAAAAGCCCAGGGCCCCAGTGACCATACCGCCCTGACCTCCCCGCCGTACAGACAAGATCAGGGTTCCCGCAGCAAAGGCCAGGCTCACAATTCCAAGGCCAAAACTGAAAAACCCGTTTTTGGCAAAGGGATGGCGGATGTAGGACACCTTATTTCCCACGTACTTCATGTTGTTCTCTCCTTCGTCTTAGCTTTACCCGAAACCGCTGCACCCGCCGATAGCAGAAAAAGCCCAGTCCGGCTCCCAGGGTATTTAAAATCAGATCATCCACATCAAAGCTTCCCACCCGGAACACCAGCTGAATGGTCTCCAGCATCAGGCTGAATCCAAAGCCCAGCAGAACAATCCGCACCGGGCCTCTGCTCCTGCGGCTCACCACCGGCATAAAAAAACCAAAAGGCATGAAGGCCACCACGTTTCCCGCCAAATTGAGCACCAGAGCCTCTGTTCCCAAAATATCATGGTAGGTTATGAAACGGCTGATTTCCTTAAAGGGAACCAGATTGTAGGCATAGCCCCGGTCCGGGTTGGTCCGGCCGAAGTCCTCGGAAAAAAACATAAGATACGATAACAGAGCCAGGTACAAAAGGAACAGTACCCAGCCCAGCTTTTGACGCTTTGTTGTATTCTTCAGCATATTAAAACTCAATATCCGATTTACGTTTTAACAGCAGCGCTCCATTTACAATGGACAGGATTCCAACGCTGACTCCCGTAATCAGTATAATAATTCCGATGGCGATGCAGCCTGCCCCCGTTCCTTTCATGGTTTTGTATACCTTTTCCAACTGGTTCATATCCATCAACTCCTACTGTTTTTTGTACCATTATCACGGTTCAGAACAGCCTGAACTGTTACGTACCATTTTATCATAAGGATGGATGATTTTCAATTCCGTTATGCAAATGAGTTGACCGCACATGCCGCATTGATCTAAAATAGCTTTATCAAATGATGAAGGCATCAACAAGGAGGTTTTCCAAATGGAACAAATTACAATGTCCACCCCTCTTGTGGAAATGGACGGGGACGAGATGGCCGCTATTCTCTGGAAAGAGACCAAGGAAAAACTGATTCTGCCGTTTGTGGATTTAAAGGTGGAATACTATGATCTGAGCATACGAAGCCGGGATGCCACAGAGGACCAGGTCACCATCGACTCCGCCGAAGCTACAAAGAAGTATGGAGTCGCCGTCAAATGCGCCACCATTACCCCTAACCTGGAGCGCGTTCAGGAATACAATCTGAAAAAAATGTGGAAGAGCCCCAACGCTACCATCCGCGCCGCTCTGGACGGAACTGTATTCCGGGCCCCCATTCTGATCAAAGGAATAGAGCCCTATGTGAAATCCTGGAAAAAGCCTATCACCCTGGCCCGCCACGCCTACGGCGATCTATACCGGGCCACAGAGATGCGCATTGACCGGCCTGGAAAATGCGAACTGGTCTTTACCGATGAGAGCGGCCAGGAGACACGGCAGCTGATCCACCAGTTCCAGACCCCCGGAGTGGTATCCGGTTCCCATAACCTGGATGCCTCCATCCGGAATTTTGCCCGCTGCTGTATGAATTATGCTCTGGATGTTAAGGAAAATCTGCTCTTTTCCGCCAAGGATACCATTTCCAAGGTTTACGACCGGGAATTCCGTGAGATTTTTAAGCAGGTGTTCATGGAAGAGTACATGGAAGCCTTCAATCAGGCTGGCATCACCTACGAATACTGCCTCATCGATGACGCCGTATCCAAAGCCATCAAAAATGAAGGCGGCTATGTATGGGCCTGCCAGAA
>DWYS01000162.1 GCA_019118585.1 Candidatus Enterocloster faecavium
GGGTGGGCATCGTGGGCCCCAACGGCAGCGGAAAGTCCACTTTGATGAAGATCATTGCCGGATGGATCTTGCCGGATGCCGGACAGGTGACGGTGGGACAGACGGTGCGGATGGGGTATTTCTCCCAGGAAAATGAGGATATGGACGAGAGCCTGAAGGTGATCGACTATATCCGGAATGTGGCGGAGTACCTTCCCACAAAGGACGGCTCTGTCAGCGCCAGCCAGATGCTGGAGCGTTTCCTCTTCCCGTCTTCCATGCAGTACACCACCATCAGCCGTCTGTCCGGAGGAGAGAGGCGGCGGCTGTACCTACTGAAGATTCTGATGGAGGCGCCCAATGTGATTTTACTGGACGAGCCCACCAATGACCTGGATATCCAGACCCTGACGGTACTGGAGGACTATCTGGACACCTTCCCCGGCATTGTCATTGCCGTATCCCACGACCGGTATTTTCTGGACCGGATCGCCAACCGCATCTTTGCTCTTGAGGGAGGCGGAGTGATCCGGCGGTATGAGGGAGGCTTTACCGACTATCAGGCCGCCCTTATGAGGCAGGAGCCCCGTGAAGAGGGAAATACCTCCAGGGAGGCGGCAGCTGCCGGGCAGGAGAGCCGGAAGGAAAAACCCAGAACGGAGAGGAAACGCAAGCTGTCCTACAAGGAGCAGAAGGAATGGGAGAGCATTGAGGATGTGATCGCAGGGCTTGAGGAAAAAGTCTCTCTTTTGGAGCAGCAGACCCAGGAGGCAGCCAGCGATTACGCCCGGCTTCAGGAAATTTTAAAGGAAAAAGAGCAGACGGAGCGCCAGCTGGAGGAAGCTATGGACCGCTGGGTATATTTAAGCAGTCTGGTTGAGGAAATCGAGTCCCAGAAGTAGGGGAAGAAAGGCGGAGGCCGCAGATGAAAAGAATATATAGGATCGTGGAAAATGATACCAGGCGCTACCCACTTGGGGCAACGCCTACGGCAGAGGGGATGCATTTTTCCTTCGTCCATCCGGGAACGGAATGCCAGGTCGTCCTCTATGAACAGGGGAAGAAAAAGCCGGCGGCAAAGATTCCCTTCCCTGCGGAAAACAGGACCGGAGATGTGTGGAACGTGACGGTGAAGGGGGATTTTCAGGGGATTGAATATCTGTTTGAAGCGGATGGTAAGGAAATGACCGACCCATGTGCGAAAGCCTGTGCCGGGAGAGAACGATGGGGGGACCTGTCCGCGGCGGGAACTGCGGTCAGAGGCGAAAGCTTGCCGGAGGGCGAGGAGTTTGACTGGGAACAGGACCGCAGGCCGGAAATCCCCTATTCCCAGATGGTCATTTACCGTATTCATGTGAGAGGATTTACGAAGCACGCCTCCTCCGGCGTGGAGCCGGGACTTCGGGGGACCTTTCGGGGAATCCAGGAGAAGATCCCCTATTTGAAGGATTTGGGGATCACTACCGTAGAGCTTCTGCCGGCGGCGGAGTTTGATGAGGTGATGGTTCCGCCTCCCATGGCCGCCGGGGTCTATGAGCCGCAAAAGCCGGATGGACGGCTGAATTACTGGGGCTATGCAAAGGCTCATCTGATGGCGCCGAAAGAATCCTACTGCGCCGGAACGAAAGCTCCGGTGCGGGAGCTCAAGGAGCTGGTAAAGGCCCTTCATCAGGAGGGCATGGAGCTGGTGGCGGAGCTTTTCTTCACGGGGGAGGAGAGTCCGGGATATGCGCTAGAAGCGGTCCGGCGGTGGGCCCTGGATTTCCGGGCAGACGGCATCCGTCTCAGCGGTTATCCGCCGCTGAAGCTGATCGCCTCGGACCCCTATCTGAGCCATGTAAAGTTGTTTGCGGACAGCTGGGAGGGGGTGCCGCGGGGGAGCGTCCGTCACCTGGCGGAGTACAACGATGGTTTTATGAAGGATATGCGCTGTTTCCTGAAGGGAGACGAGGGGCAGCTGGACCGGGCAGCCTTTCACATCCGCAGGAATCCGGAGCATGCCGCGGTCATCAACTATATGGCCAACAACAACGGCTTTACCATGATGGACCTGGTGTCCTACAATGAAAAGCACAATGAGGATAACGGGGAGAACAACCGGGACGGAGCGGAGCAGAACTTTTCCTGGAACTGCGGGACGGAGGGGCTGGCCCGGAAGAAGCAGGTGGTAAAGCTCAGGCGGCGTCAGCTTTGCAACGCTTTCCTGCTGCTCTTTCTGAGCCAGGGCACGCCCCTGCTCCTGGGCGGAGACGAGTTCGGCCGTACCAAGAAGGGCAACAACAATTCCTACTGCCAGGACAATGAGATCTCCTGGCTGAACTGGAATCTGCTGAAAACAAACCGGAACCTGTATCAGTTTGCGAAGAAGGCCATCGCCTTCCGTAAAGCCCACCCGGTTTTCCATATGGAGAAGGAACCGGTGCTGATGGATTACCGGTCACTGGGCGTTCCGGATATGTCCTACCACGGCGTGAAAGCCTGGTGCCCGGAGTTTGAGCCCTGCTGCCGGCAGCTGGGGGTATTTTACTGCGGACTTTACGGAAAAAAGGCGGACAAAAGTCCGGACCAGTATTTCTATGTGGCTTACAATATGCACTGGGAGCCAAGGGAATTTGGCCTTCCCCACCTGCCGAAGGGGCTGAAATGGCATCTGGCGGCAGATACCTTCCGGGACATGGAGGAGGTGTTCCTGCCGGAGGGGGAGGAGCCTCTTTTAGAGGACCAGAAGAAGCAGATGGTAGAGGGAAGGACCATTGTGGTGTTTGTGGGAAAGGAGGAAGCGTCATGTTAAATTCAAAAGCGGAGGCTTATCTGGAGGAATGCAGGCAGGAGGCGGTAGACCTTTTGATCCAGCTGGCCCAGATCCCGGCCCCATCCAACCAGGAGGAGAAGCGGGCGGTATTCTGCCGTGAGTGGCTGGAGAAAAACGGAGCGCAGGGCGTCTATGTGGACGAGGCCTTAAATGTGATCTACCCGGTGATAAAGGACGAGGAGCCTTTGGAGAAGCAGAAGCTGGCAGTTTACGCCGCTCACACCGATGTGGTGTTCCCGGATCTGACTCCTCTCCCGCTGACGGTGGACGGAAATCTGATCCGCTGCCCCGGAGTCGGGGATGATACGGCCTGCCTGACAGCCCTTCTGATCGCGGCGCGGTTCGTAGCCCGCGAACTCCGCCAGGGCAGTCTGAAACTGAAAGATGAGGGTGTCCTCTTTGTATGCAACTCAGGTGAGGAGGGCCTTGGAAACCTGAAGGGAAGCAGGGAAATCTGCCGCGCCTTCGGGAAACAGATGAAGGAGTTCATTACCCTGGACGGCCCCATGGATAAGCTGGTAACCCGGGCGGTAGGTTCCATGCGCTATCAGGTGGAAATCCGAACCAGAGGAGGGCACTCCTACGGAGATTTCGGCCAGCCAAATGCCATTGCCCGGATGGCCCAGCTGGTGACGAAGCTGTACCAGATTCCTGTTCCGGAGGGAGCCAAGACTACCTTCAATGTAGGAACCATCAGCGGCGGCACTTCGGTGAATACCATTGCCCAGCAGGCTCAGATGCTCTATGAGTTCCGTTCCGAGAGCCGGGAGAACTTAAAATACATGGAAGAGCATTTTATGGAACTGATCCACCAGGCTGAAGCCAGAGAAGATATGGAGGTAAACCTGACTCTGGTTGGGGAGCGTCCCTGCGGCGGAGATGTGGACGAGAATGCGCAGGAAGAGCTGTTAAACCGTGCCAGAAAAACGGTGCGGGAGATAGTCGGGGTGGAACCTCAGGAAAATGCCGGGTCCACCGACTGCAATATTCCGCTGTCTCTGGGAATCCCCAGCGTGTGCGCCGGGGCCTATTACGGGAAGGGCGCCCACACCAGAGAGGAGTATGTGGAGATGTCTTCTGTTTTGGACGGCTGCCGTCTGGCGCTGTCTCTGGTGCTGGACCATTTTGCGTAACGGTTCAGGGGCAAGGGTACCTGTTCTTCTTGCCCCCGTTTTCCCGCTGCCCTGAACGGCTGCATGGAATAATGGCTTTTGCTCTCTCATAAATTAAAGTAATGGTTTTGGGACAGAGGGAGCGCAACGAGATGCAGGAATGGTTTTGGCTGCCAAAGAACGAGGTTCTGTCCGAACTTCGCACGGGAGAGGAAGGACTGGATGCCAGAGAGGCGAAGGTGAGGCTCAGGGAATATGGGGAAAATGTGA
>DWYS01000163.1 GCA_019118585.1 Candidatus Enterocloster faecavium
TGTACACTCATTGATGGGTTCCTCCTTAAATATATGTGATTCGCCCGTTTCCAATGAGGGCGCTACACTTCAAGGTAGCATTATATCATAGCACTGAAAAAAATACTAGACCTTTTTTATATTTTCCGCTAACGCTCGTACTGGATGGCCCGCTTCACCTTTGCGGCATGTTCGCTTCCAGAGAACAGACGCACCAGCTCGATCCCCAAATCCAGGGCATAGCCAAGACCTCTTGCCGTTGTAATGTTTCCATCGGTGATCACTCCCGCCTGGCTGCAGGATGCTCCGTCTAACTGCTCCTCATATCCCGGATAGCAGGTAGCCGTCTTTCCCTTCAAAAGTCCCAGGCTTCCCAGCACACTGGGGGCAGCACAGATAGCGGCAATGCGCCGTCCCTGGCGGTTTGCCTCTTCCAGCGCCTCTCCAAGCTGCTTGTACGCTTTCAGATTCGTCGTTCCCGGCATACCTCCCGGCAAAAATAAAAGGTCCGCTTCCTGGGGATCCGTCTCCTCGTAAAGGGCATCTGTCACAATGGTGATGCCGTGAGAGCCGGTTACCTGTTTATTTCCTGTAATCGATACAAGCGTTACGTCAATGTCCGCCCTGCGCAGCACATCCACTACTGCCAGACATTCCACTTCCTCCAGGCCATCTGCCAGAAACGCCAAAACCTTACACATGCATTTGTCCTCCTTTGTATACACAATATGGATCGTTCAGGACGGCTCGTTTTACCGCCGTCCTGAACTGCTGTTTTCTATTATATCATCTTGCCTCTTTATTTGGAAATTGATAAATGATATGATAAGAATTGGATTTTTTCACTGCCATTGGGCAAAATGCTAAAATTAGGATCAGCCGTTCTGAACGAACTGCTGCGAAGAAAAGGAGTTGGACTATGGAAATCGAACGCAAGTATCTGGTCCGGCAGCTGCCGGAACATTATCGTGATTTTCCCTCCCGTCAGATCGAGCAGGCATACCTCTGCACAGACCCGGTCGTACGCATCCGCCGGGAGGACGAAGAATACTATCTGACCTACAAGGGGCGGGGACTTCTGGCAAGGGAAGAATACAATCTTCCCCTGAACGAAGCCGCCTACCGCCACCTTCTGAAGAAGGCAGACGGCATCCGGATCGAGAAGCGCCGCTACCGCATCCCGCTGGCTGATTTCCCTCATCTGACCGCGGAGCTGGACATTTTTGCCGGGGCCTACCAGGGCTTGATGCTGGTGGAGGTGGAGTTTCCCTCTCTGGAGGAAGCCCAGTCTTTTGCCCCGCCGGACTGGTTCGGGGAGGACGTCACCTTATCAGGAGAATACCAGAACAGCAGACTGGCCAATCCGCCAAAAAAGCTTTGACTCAGGCCTGGTAGATCAAGGCGTTGCAGACGGCGGCGGCAATATTGCTTCCGCCCTTTCTCCCCTTTGCCACGATAAAAGGTGTTTCTTCCAGGGTCAAGATCAGTTCCTTGGACTGGACCACATTGACAAATCCCACCGGCATGGCGATTACCAGGGCCGGCCGAAGCTTTCCCTCCTGCACCAGCTCATACAGGCGAATCAGGGCTGTGGGAGCATTCCCTACGGCAAAGATACAAGGCGTATTCTCCAGCTTTCCCCCTGCTCCGTAGAGGGCAGCCGCCTTCTCCATACTGGCCGCAGCCCTGGTGGAGCCGGCCTGCTCTGCCGCTCTTGCCACATCCTCATCGGACATAAAGGTGAAGGCTTCCCCTCCCAGGGCCGAAAGCCTGCCTTTGTTGATGCCGGACCAGGCCATGCGGGTATCGGTCACAATGTGGCACCCCTTCCGAAGCGCCTCAAGGCCTGCCCTTACCGCTCCGGGTGAAAAGACCAGGTTTCTGGCATAATCGAAATCCGCCGAGGCGTGGATGGCCCGCTTCACCACCGGCTCCTTTTCCGGCTCCAGTTCAATGCCCATCTCCTGAAGCTCCCGCCCGATCATCTCAAAGCTCTTTGCCTCAATCTGGCCAGGCAGAACCTGGTCCAGATGTATGTGTTTCGTCCCTGATTTCTTTTCCATCTGCTGCTCCTCTCTCATTTCTTCCGGCCTCCGTCCTTCTGTCCGTTTCGTTCCAGACCCATCATAGCGTAAATCTGTTCCATGTCCAGGCTTTTTCTCAGTTCCCCTGCCAGCTCGTCATACTGTGCCTGCCGGTAGGCCTGATAATCTTCCTTTTGGGGCGTTTTTAACTCCATCCCCTTCTGCTTTGCCAGTATGCCCGCCAGTACCGGGGCCGCCTGTGAACCGTCAAAAATCCCGTGGAGATAGCCCCCGTAGACATTTCCCCGATTCCATCCGTCTGCCCCGGCCCGTTTGGAATCGCCCTGCGTCTCCATCAGATAGGCCAGGGGGCGGCAGATTTCCGGCTCCTGCCGGTAGTCTGTCAGCTTCGCCGTATCCTCCGGCCCCCTTCCCCCGGAAATCTCTGTCCTGCCCATGTGGATCTCATAGCCGGAAACCTCCATTCCGGACATGGGGGCGAAGATTCCGTCCAGCTCACCAAAAGCGCCCTCCACCCTGGTCAGGACCTTTTCCTCCTCAAAATGGGTGGCAAGGGGCAGAAGTCCCATGCCGGCCACCGGCTCCCTCCTCGGTTCTCCTTCCACCCCCATAGGGTCCCACAGCTCTTCTCCCAGCATCTGGTACCCCCCGCAGATTCCCCATATGGGAACGCGGCGGGAAGCCAGCTTCAGCACTGCCGCCTCCAGCCCCTGGCTGCGCATCCAGAGCAGGTCGCTGATGGTATTTTTCGTACCGGGCAGAATCACCAGGTCCGGTTCCCCCAAAAGGCCGGGAGACGACACATAGCGCACCCGGACTCCATCCAGCGCCTCCAGGGCCGCCAGATCCGTGTAGTTGGAAATTCTGGGGAAACGGATAACCGCAATGTCCACCGCCCAGGGGCCTTCCTTCTGGGAGCCGGACAGGCGGCTGCTCAAACTGTCCTCCTCCTCCAGGTCTACCTGCAGATAAGGAACCACTCCGGTCACCGGCACCTGACAAAGCTTTTCCAGCATCCGGATGCCCGGTTCCAGGATAGAGCGGTCCCCGCGGAACTTGTTGACCACCAGCCCCTTTACCCGCTTCCGGTCCTCCGGCTCCAGCAGACTTACGGTGCCGTAAAGCTGGGCGAACACCCCGCCCCGGTCAATATCTCCCACCAGAAGTACCGGTGCATCCGCCATGGCGGCCATCCCCATATTCACCAGGTCATCCTGATTGAGGTTGATTTCCGCCGGGCTGCCAGCCCCTTCAATGACAATCACATCGAACTCCCTGGCCAGCCGCTCATAGCACTCCTTTACCACAGGGATCAGCTGCCGCTTGTACGCATAATAATCCCTGGCCTTCATATTTCCAACAGGCTTTCCCCGGACGATCACCTGGCTTCCCACATCCGTGGTGGGCTTTAACAAAATGGGGTTCATATCCGCCCGGGGCGCAACGTTCGCCGCTTCAGCCTGAACCGCCTGAGCCCTGCCGATTTCAAGTCCCTCCTGGGTAATATAAGAATTCAGGGCCATATTCTGGGACTTAAAGGGCGCCGTCCGCCAGCCGTCCTGGGCGAAGATGCGGCAGAGCCCGGCCGCGATCAGGCTCTTTCCCGCATTGGACATGGTCCCCTGTATCATGATTGCTTTTGCCATTTATTCTCCTCACCCCTCTTTTATTTCCTGCAGCGCCGCCAGCAGCTGTTCATTTTCCTCCCGGCGCCGGATGCAGACACGGTAAACATCTGGTCCAAGTCCCGGAAAATTGGCGCAGCTGCGAATCAGGATCCCCTTCCTTAAAAGTGATTCCTTCAGTTTCTTTTTCCCCGGTGCCCGGAAAAGCAGATAGTTGACCTGGGAGGGATAGACCTTCATCCCCAGCTCCTCAAGGCGGGCTGAAAGCCAGGGTCTCTCCGAGGCCACCAGTTCCCTGGCCTGCTGCAGATAGTCTTTTTCCTCCAGGGCTGCCAGCCCGGCTGCCTGAGCCACCGCAGATACGCTCCAGGGCTGGCGGACCTGCCTTAACCGCTCCGCCAGCTCCCCGCTCCCGCAGAGAGCATAGCCCAGCCTCAGGCCAGCCATGGCATAGCTTTTGGTGAAAGCCTTCAGCACCATCAGGTTGGGAAATTGGCCAAGGGAAGGCGTTATGGAATGATCCTTTGGCTTCTCCAAAAATCCCTCAAAGCACTGGTCCACTGCCAGCCAGATTTTTCTCTGCCGGCACCAGCGGGCAATCTCCTCCATCTCCTCCCGCTTCACCGCCTGTCCGGTGGGATTGTTGGGACTGCACAGAAACAGCAGGTCCAGCTTTTCCTCTCCCTCTCCATCGTACCGTTCCAGCGCTTCGCGGACCATCTCTGGGCGGACCGCGAAATCCTCCTCTTCCTGCAGGAAAAAATGCTCCGTCCGGCAGCCTACTGTTTCCAGCGCTTTCTCGTACTCGGCAAAGGACGGGGCGGCAACCAGGGCCTTTTTGGGCTTTAAAGCCAATGCCAGGCCGAAGATCAGATCAGCTGCCCCGTTGCCGCATACAATCTGCTCTTCCTTTACCCCCTCTGCGCGGGACAGGGCTTCCACCAGGGATGTGCATCTGCTGTCCGGGTAGACGCCGCAGCGCTCGATGCTGGCTGCCGCCGCCGCTTTTACCCCCTCCGGGATGCCCAGGGGATTCACATTGATGGAAAAATCCAGCCTTACCGGCTGGCTGTAAATATCTCCTCCATGAATGTACTCGCTCATTCTTCTCTCTCCTCTCCTCCCAGCAGGCTCTTCATCAGTTCCAGAAAGCGCTCCAGCTGAGGCGTCATATATTTGTCTCTGTGGTAAACCAGCTGGCTCCACATCCGGATCCGAGGACAAGTCACATCCAAGACCGTCAGACGGCCGGCTTTCACATACTCCCGGACCACAAATTCCGGCAAAAAGGAAACTCCCCGGTCTTCCAGCAGCAGCCTGGTGATCACATCCGTGTTGCCCGTTTCCAGGAAGGGATGGAGCTCCACTCCCTGCTCCGCCAGCGCCTGTTCCATGGCATAGCGGTAGCTGATCCCCCGCTCCGTCAAAACAAAGGGCTCCTGCAGAAGCCGTTCCAGGCCGATCCCTTTTTTGTCCGCCAGCTCATTGGCCGCAGACGCCACAAAGAATGCCGGCTCCTGCTTCTCCAGTACCTTGACCCAGTAGGGAAAATTGGTCTTCTGATCTAGAAAATACAGCACATCGATCTCATTCTGCCGCAGCATCCGAAACAGCTCCTGCACCGGCCCGGTGTGCGTGCTGACCTCCACCTTGGGACAGAGCCTGCCAAACTCCATGAAGACCGGCGGCAGAACACTGATCAAAAGGGACTCCGCTGTCCCCACCCGCAGTTTTCCCGTGACCTCCATGGGAGTCCGGGCCGCCTCCTGCAGGGCTCTGACCGATGCCAGAAGCTCCAGCGCTTTGGGAAGGAGGCGTTTTCCTGCCTGGGTCAGGGCAATCCCCTTTCCAACACGCTCAAAAAGAGGCACCTGAAGCTCCTCCTCCAGCTGCTTCATCTGCATAGTAACGGCGGACTGGGAATAGCCCAGCTGCCGGGCGGCGCGGGAAAAGCTCTTCAGCTCCGCGATCCGCACAAAGGTCACGATCATCCGAATCTCCATAAGACATACCTATCAATTTTTTTGAACAATATATTCAAAAGCTTGAATTTTACAAATGTATCACTGCTATGGTACAGTAGCAGCAGAAAAAAGTCAAGACCGATTGGAGGCAACAAAATGGACCATAAGCAGCTTGCAGCCCTGATGAAAGATTTCATCGACCGGACCATGGACCTTTATGAACATATGGACACGCACAGAGTCTGCCCGGCGGCAGGTTCACAGATAGGGGAGCGCATAAAAAAGCAGGGGATTCCCCGGACAGGACGTCCCCTCGCCCAGGTCTGCCGCCAGATGGAGGAGGAGATCCTCCCCGCCGCTTCCCTGGGGCAGCATCCCCGCTCCTTCGCCTGCATCCCCGGCCCCATTTCCCTGCTCTCCTGGATGGGGGAGATGATGACAGGCGCATGGAATCCCCACGGCGGCTCTGCGGCCAATATCCCAGGTCCCGGAGCTGTTGAACAGGAATTGATACGCTGGATGTGCGGTCTGGCCGGATACCCGGAATCTGCCGGAGGCCTCTTTGTCTCCGGCGGCTCCATGGCCAATCTCACCGCCCTCACGGCAGCCCGGGATGCCTGCCTGCCGTTTGAGAAACGGGACAAAGGCGTAGCCTACGTATCGGACCAGACCCACTCCTCCGTATCCAGGGCATTCCACATTCTGGGATTTCAGCAGGAGCAGATCCGCAGGATCCCCTCTGACTCCTCCTTTGCCATGGATGTAAAGGAACTGGAACGGGCTGTCCGCCGGGACCTCTTCCTGGGCCTTGCCCCCTTTGCCGTGGTTGCCACCGCCGGAACCACCAACACCGGCTCCATTGACCCCCTTGCAGAGATCGCCCGCCTTTGCAAAGGATCCGGGCTCTGGATGCATGTGGACGGGGCCTTCGGCGCCTCCATTCTCCTCTCCGGCTGGGGGCGGGGAATGTTAAAGGGGATCGAACAGTCCGACAGCCTCAGCTGGGATGCCCACAAATGGCTGCGCCAGACCTATGGCTGCAGCGCAGTGCTGGTCCGGCAGCAGTCCCGTCTGGTCAGAAGCTTTTCCTCCCATCCGGAGTATCTGGAAGATCTGGCAGGCGCCCCTGAAGAAACAAATTTCTGGGACCTGGGGCCGGAACTGACCCGCCCCTGCCGCGGCCTGAAGCTGTGGTTTACCCTCCAGGTCCTGGGGCAGGAGCAGATGGCGCAGGATATGGAGCACAGCTGCCGCATGGCACAGGCTGCCGCGCAGGAATTAGAAAAGGACCCCCATTGGGAAATCATCTCCGGACCCAGTCTGGGAATCCTGAATTTCCGCTATGTCCTCCCAGGACTCTCCCCTGACGAGCTGGACCGGCTGAACCAGCAGATGGCCGCCCAGGTCACCGCCGGAGGCTTCGCCCAAATCCTGACCACCAGGCTAAAAGGCGTACAGGCCATCCGCCTTTGCACCCTTCACCCGGACACCTCTCCTGAAGACATCCGCACGACCATCCGGCTCCTGAAGGAAAGCCCTGCTCTTCAGAAAGCCCAAAGCAGGAGGCCCCATCCTGCCAGAAACAAAAGCTGTGCCCCCGTCATGAGCCTGCAGGCCCGGCCAATATCCGCCGCCTCGATGGGACGCTCCTCATCCCCGATCCATGGCTTGTGATGGAGTTTTCCAAAATACCAGGCATCTCCTGCCAGCCTCAGGCCCAGAGCCCCTGCACAGGCCGCCTCCCCGTGGGCGGAATTGGGGCTGGCGTGTTTTCTCCTGTCTCTGAAAAAAATCCCCAGGGCTCTCCTCCCGCTAAATCCCGGCAGGATTCCCGCTGCCAGGCAAAATAAAAGCCCGGTTAAGCGGGCTGGTATGAGATTGACCAGGTCATCCAGCCGGGCGGCTGTTCTTCCAAAGCGCTCATAGGCTTCATTGTGGTAGCCCAGCATGGAATCCATGGTATTGACCGCCTTGTAGCAGTAGCCGCCTGCCGGTCCGAAAAGAGCCAGGAATACCATAGGCGCGACGATGCCGTCGGAGGTATTTTCCGCCACCGTCTCCACTGCCGCCCGGGCCACTCCTGCCGCGTCCAAAGGAGCCGTATCCCGTCCCACGATCATGGATACACTCTGCTTTGCTCCCGGAAGGTCCCCTCTCTTTAAGAACTCCCCCACCCGGCAGCTCTGAATTTTTAGATCCCGGGCCGCCAGAAGCTGGGAGCACAAAATCCCCTGAATCAGCAGAGGGATCAGAGCGCCTCCCGGAAGAGACAGCTTCCACAGCCCCCAAAACAGAACAGCCGGAAGGATGCCCCAGGCGCAGACCATCACCAGCACCAGGATCGCCCCGGCTGTCCTCTCCCTTTTTCCAAGCTTCTTTCTGAGAATCCGTTCCAGAGCCCCGATCATCCGTCCCATCAGCCGGACCGGATGAGGCAGCCATAAAGGGTCACCGATCAGCCAGTCCAACACACAGGCCAGAAACAGCGTCAGGCCGTTTACTCTCAAAATCATATTGATTGTCTCCATGAATTTCCGTCCTTTTTCTATGGGACCCTTTGTAAGCTGAACCGTCCCGTTTTACTTGATCCTCTGACCGATGCCGCAGGTAACTCTCCAGACCTGTTCCGATTCCCCGGCCATCCGGCAGAGAAGACGTCCCGTTTCCTCCCGGATGCTCCTCATCTGCCGGTCCAAAGGCACAATCCCGCAGCCGGTTTCATCTGCAGTCACCACCCGGCCCGGAAGATGGCATCTCAGCAGTCCGGCCAGCTGCCTGGGGTCTGTCTGGATCTCTCCCCGGAACAGGCGTTCCGCAAACTGGTGAAACCCGCAGATGAACTCTGCCTCCAGCACTTCCTCTAAGGAAGCATAAGCTCCATGGGTCCAGTTGACCGGCTTCTGCCCCGCAAACCGGGCAGCGGCAAATTCTCTCTTTCCCTGAAAGCTTCCTCCAATTACCAAAATCATACGTTTTCTCCCTTCTTGTCTTATCCGGGAAAACAGGAAAAAGCCAGGATCCACCAAAGGCTGGCCCCTTCGCACAGCTGCAGAAACCATCCCGCCAGATCTCCGGTGATCCCGCCGAACTCCTTCCTGCTTTTATACCGATACCAGAAAAATACCGCCCCCTGGACAGCCAGAAGCCCGACAGCAAACGCCAGGCCATTTCCCGTTTCCCTGCCCACCCAAAAAGCCATCAAAAAGGAGGCCGTGAGCCACATCGTCAGGCACACTGCCGCCGCCTTGCGCTTGGCTCCATCGGAGAAGGTCGCTGCAAGGCCGCTGTTTTTTGCGCATGGGAAGAAGACCACGGACAGGCCGCTGAAGGCGCGCTCCATCACAAAAGCCGGAGCTGCCAGGAGCAAACGTCCCCTTCCGGCCAGCTCGCACATCACCCCGGCGCAGATCAGCAGGTAAAGGCCGCACGCGATCACCCCGAAGGCTCCCACATGGGGGTCCTTTAAAATTTCCAGTTTTTTCTCCCGCTCTCCGTAGGAGGAAAGGGCATCGCAGGTATCCAAAAAGCCGTCCATATGGATTCCGCCGGTCACAAGAATCGGCACAATAGACGCCACTATCCCTGTCATTTCAGACGATAAGTGAAGTATATTCCCCACTTTTACCCAGACAAACAGGGCAATACCGCATATCACTCCCACAACCGGGAACCAACACATCACATATCCCATCCGCTCCCGGCTCCAGTTTACGGAAGGCACGGGGACCTTGGAATACATGGAAACCGCAATCAGCAGTGAGTAAAATCCGTTCATGTCCCATCCACCTCTTTTCCAGAAAGAATGCAGGGGATCCCAACCACCACTTCCACGGTTTCCTCCGCCATGGCGGCGATCCGGCAGTTTATCTCGCCCAGAAGCCGGATGTAGCTTCTGGTCCCTGCATCGTAATCCCCGCCGTCCTGCCCTACCTGCCCGGTAACGATTACCAGAAGGGCGCACTGCCGTTCCAGAAAACGGATGCCCTCCATGATCCGTTCTTCCGCTTCCAGCCGGAGCTGTTTTTGCTGCGGCTTTGACATCTTTTCCCAATCCTGTTCCGAGCCAAAAAGTTCATTGGCCGCCAGATTGGTCATGCACTCCAGCAAAATGGCCGTCCTGGAAGGTTCCGTTCCAATTTTGGCCTGTTCCAGATGCCGCGGAATTTCCAGGGTACGGAATCCTTTTCCGCTGCGAAGCCTCCGGTGGCGCTCCACCTTTTTCTGCTCCTCCTGTCCCCAGACCTCCATCGTGGCCAGATAATAGCAGACGGGCAGGCCGGACTCCTGAACGCGCCGCTCCGCGTACTCCGATTTTCCGCTGCCGCTGCCTCCTGTAATCAGCAAGATCATTGGATTTCCTCCTACACCAGATGCTGGTACTGTTCAACCTGGATCTCCTCAAAAGAGCTCATAGTCCGGTAAACCCGCTCCGCCATATCCAGCAGGGGGAACAGAGCTGCCGCCCCGGTTCCCTCTCCCAGGCAGAGACCTGCACAGATTGCCGGCTTTAATCCCAGGAACTTTAATGCCGGATTCGCCCCCGGCTCCGCCGGGGCATGGGAGGCCAGCAGATAATCCTTTACCCGGGGACAAAGCCCCGCCGCCAGAAGAGCTGCGCTGCAGCAGATCAGCCCGTCCAGCACCACCGGGATCTGAAGGGCGGCGCAGCCAATATAAAATCCAGCCAATCCCCCCAGGTCAAATCCCCCCACCTTGGAGAGAACATCAACCGGGTCACCGGGATCGGGTCTGTGAAGGCGGATCCCCTCCCGGATCACCTGGATCTTTCTCTGAAATCCCGCTGTATCCAGACCTGCCCCCCGTCCGGTCACCTCTTCCGGCGGCAGCTTTAGCATCACAGAAGCAACCGCACTGCTGGTGGTGGTATTTCCGATGCCCATCTCCCCGGAACCGGCCAGGCGGATTCCCTGTTCCGCAAAAAGCTCGGCCGTCCAGATTCCTGCCTCCAGAGCCTGAACAGCCTGTTCTCTGGTCATAGCCGGCTCCTTTCGGAAATTCCGTGTTCCCGCCGCAACTCTCCGGTCCAAAACTCCGGGCAGGTTCTGCTCTCCCGCCATCCCTACGTCCACCGGAATGACACGGGCCCCGGCGCAGGCCGCCATCAGGCAGACGCAGGACTGGCCGGTCCCCATATTTCCGGCCACGATGGAGGTGACCTCCTGTCCGGTCTGGGTCACTCCTTCCTCCACAATCCCATTGTCCGCGCACATCACCGCAATGGCCTTTCCCTCCAGCGACACTTCCGCACTTCTCTGAACCGCCGCAATCCGCGAGATATCTTCCTCCAGCACCCCCAAGCCGTTCAAAGGCTTTGCGATGCCATCCCACCGCTTCCGCGAGGCCTCCGCTGCCTCCCGGCTCACCGGTTTCACCTGCTTAATCGCTTCCTCCAGCTTCAATGCCTGTTCCTCCTCTGTCTGTACTCCATGCATGCCCTGGCGAACCCTTCGGCGAACTCCGGAAGAGATGGATAATAAAGATGAGGGAAGCCGGCCATCACCTGATGGTCCATGCGCATGGCTGGCCATTTTCTCCCTCCCAGAGGCTTTCTGGCCTCCATCCTTCCTTCCGTTTCATCCTGGGGACAATGCCAATAATGAAATTCATGGCCGCGGATCTGCTGCCCCTTCTTTAAGTAAAGGCTGTCCGCCCCGGCCTGGACCGTTACATATCCGAAATGGCGCAGCTTCTCCTCCCGCTTTCCGCAGCCGGAAAAAACGCCCGCCATCGGATACATTTCTCCATCCTCCCCCTCCAGCTCTTCCAGCAGATACAGGTAGCCCCCGCACTCTCCCAGCATGGGCATCCCATCCTCCGCCGCCTGGCGGATGCACTCCCTCATGGAGCGGTTTTCCCCCAATTTTTGGGCATACAGCTCCGGATAACCGCCCCCCAGGAGCACACCGTCCGCCTCCTTTGGCAGCCCCTCATCCTTCAGGGGGCTGAAGGGAAGAAGCCGGGCTCCCAGCTTTTTCAGCAGGTCCAGATTTTCCTGATAATAGAAGCAGAAGGCTTCGTCCATGGCTGCCGCCAGACAGAACTTCTCTTCCGGCTTCCTGTTTTTTTCCTTCGTCTCAGCCTGCTTTTCTTCCCAGCCCAGCTCCATCAGCCGCTCTACATCCACATTTTCCTCGATTGTCCGGGAAAGCCGCTCGATCTGTTCCTGCACATTTTCAATCTCATCGGGCAGCATCAGCCCCAGATGACGGCTCTTTAAGTCCAGCCACTTTAAGACCGGCAGGCAACCCAGACAGGCAATTCCCAGTTCCTCCTCGATCCTGGGCTTCAAAACCGCGCACATAGAAGGAGACGTCCGGTTCAGAATCACGCCCGCGATCCGGTTCTCCTCCCGCTCCCCGGCGGGACGATAGTCCAGGAATCCTTTGATCTGGGCTAAAACTGACAGGCTGGCCCCGCGGCCGTCCACCACCAGGATCACCGGCAGCCCCAGGATCCGTGCAATATCCCAGGAGCTGCCCCAGGCCGTTGCGCCCACCCCGTCAAAATACCCCATCACGCCTTCCACGACCGCAGCCTCCAGATTTTCGCTCTCGCGGCCGAACTGGGCTTTCAGCTTCTCCGGCTCCAGAAAAAAGCTGTCCAGATTAAAGCCCGGCATGCCCAGTACCTTTTTGTGGAACATGGGGTCAATATAGTCAGGGCCGCACTTAAAGGCCCCGGTAAGAAATCCCCGTTTCTTCAGCAGAGCCAGAAGTCCGCAGACCACTGCCGTTTTCCCGCTGCCGCTGGCAGGGGCAGCGATCATCCATCGATACATTCTGAGCGGCCTCCTTCCATCACCACTACATAGACCGGATTGCCCGCCCTGGGCATCAGGTAGGACCCCACCGGATGGTAGGAAGTTACCGCCGCCTGTATCATCTCCCAGCGGGAAAAGGCAAAACGGTCCCGGCACTCCGTCAGCTGAGACAGAGTCTCCGGGGTGATGGCATTTGCCACGATCCGCACCTGGGGATTCTTTTCCAGCAGCACCCTCACGATCTCCAGAAGCTCTCCTGTGCTTCCTCCCAAAAATACATGGGTAGGAGCCGGAAGCTCTCTTAATGCCTCCGGGGCTCTCCCCTCCGTCACATGAAAGCCCTTCCAGTCTCCCAGGAAACGCCCGGCATTCTCTCTGGTGAGCTTTAGGGCCTCCGGCTTATACTCCACCGCATAGACCTGTCCCCCGGCATTTTTCAGAGTCAGTCCCATCTCCACCGCCACAGAACCGGTGCCGGAGCCAATGTCATAGCACACCGCCCCCGGCCTTAAACCAAGCTTCGACATGGAAATCGCCCGGATCTCCGATTTGGTCATGGGCGCTTTGCCCCGGAGGAAGGCTTCATCGGGCATCCCCCACACCGGAACAACTGCCGGCTCCGGCTTCGGGAACGGGTTCCTGGCAATCACGCAGCAAAGAGGGCCAAAGGGCTGCTTTTCATGAATTTCTTTCAATCCGGCGGCATCTCCCTCTTCGATCCGCTCCCGTGGTCCGGAGAAATTTTCTCCCACCCACAGATGCAGGTCTTTTAACTGCATTTCCTCCAGCTGTTCCAGCAGACTTCCCAAATCCCCCATCAAGAGAAAGCTCCATCTATGCGATGCAATCCACCCCGCTCCATCTGCCTGTCTGCCGTGGCAGCTGAGCACCGCCATATCCTGCCAGGGCTTTCCAATCGCTGCGGCAAACCAGGAGAGACTGGAAATCCCCGGCACCAGCTCCACCTTCCACCCTCTTCTCAAAAAGGCCTCCCTGGCACCTGCCGCCCCGCTGTAAAACCCCGTATCACCGGATACTGCCAGCACCGCTTCCTGCCAGCTGAAGCTTTCCAGCCAGTCAGCCATCTCCTCCGGACGGTAGGAGTCCAGGACCGGGCAGTCCTCATTAAGAGGCCGCAGGGCAGACAGGATCCGACTGGCCCCTATCAGGGCCTGTGCCTTTGTGACCGCTGTCCTTGCCTCCTCTGTCAAAAGCCCCGTACTCCCCATTCCCGCTCCAATGATCCGAACCCGGCGCGTATTCTGCTGCTTCATATGTCTGCTCCTTCTTAACGTTTTGCCTGCTGTTTCTCTTCCTGCTTTCCTTCCCCCGTCTGTTTCTCCCGCCACCGGCTCCACGCCTCCAGGGTCTCCTCCAGGGAAAGTCCCTTCTCCTCCTCCGGACGTCCGATCACCAGGGATATGGCTCCCGCCGTTTTTGCAGCCTCCAGTTTCTGACTGTAGCCGCCCTGGCTCCCTGTATTTTTTGTAACCAGGAACCGGCAGTCAAACTCTCTTAGCTGGGACAAGTTGGTTTCCGCGGAAAACGGCCCCTGCATGGCGATGATGTGTCTGCCTTTCAGGCCAAGGCTCAGGCAGATTTCCAGGGATTTTACCGCCGGAAGGACCCTGGCGTACACCCGCTCCTCAAAGTCCTTCAGGCTCCGAAAAGTCTCCAGGTCCTTGGTGCCGGTGGTCAAAAGGATCTTTCCCTCCTGCCCCTCCAGCCACCGGACTGCGGCCTCCATGTTTTCAAACTCCAGGTCCCCTCTCTGTTCCTGACCCGGTCTCAGGCAGCGCAGAAGGGGAAGGCCGAGCCTGCTGCAGATTTCCCGGATCTGGCGGGTGACCAGCGCCGCATACGGGTGAGTGGCATCGATGACCAGGCCAAATTCTCCTCCGGACATCCATTCCTCCATCTGCTGCTCATCCAGCCGTCCGGAATGGACCGTAAGCAGAGGATGATTCCTAAGCTCCGGCTCCAGCACCATTTCCCCGTATTCTGTGGCAACAGACAGCGTGACCTCCTGCCCTTTTTCCACCAGGGCCCCGGCCAGAAAATGGCCCTCCCTGGTTCCGCCGAAGAGCAGCACCCTACTCACAGCGATACCCCCTCGGCGTTACCATGCAGCTCCCGATTTTCCTGGTGGAGGAGCTGCCGATGAACACAGTGGTAAACATGTCCGTCGGCCAGTTTTCCAGTTCCTTTAAGGTCATGATCCTGTGCTCCTGTCCCTCCCTGCCAATCTGGCGCACCAGACCGCAGACCGTCTGGGGGGAACGGTACTGTCCGATGATGCGGCATGCCTGGGCCAGGTAGTCTTTCCTGGTCCTGCTGGCCGGATTGTAAAGGCAGATAACAAAATCTCCCTGGGCAGCCAGCTCCACCCGCTTCCAGATCAACTCCAGATCAGTCAGGCGGTCGCTGAGGCTGATGACCGCAAAATCGTGCATCAGGGGTGCCCCCAAAACTGCGGCCCCCGCGCAGGCTGCCGTAATTCCGGGAATGATTTCCACCGCCACATCGGGGTACTCCTGAGCCAGCTCCAGGATCAGGCCGGCCATGCCGTAGACGCCCGCATCCCCGCTGCACACCATAGCCGTTATATCTCCCTGCGCCGCCCGTTCCAGGGCCATGCGGCAGCGCTCCTCCTCGCGGGTCATGGGCGTGGTCAGAAATTCCGCTTTGGGATAGCGTTCCTTCAAAAGCTCCACATACACCGTATATCCTGCGATCACCTGGCACTGCTCCAGGGCCCTGGCCGCCTGAGGCGTCATCATCTCCCCGCTTCCGGGCCCCATTCCGATCACGTACAATCTGCCTTTCATCTAAGCATCCTCCCCTTTTCTGTATTCCGTAGTAAAGGCGGGGTCGTAGAGTTTAGACCGCTCATAATGATTCTGAGCCACCGCCTGCCCCACAATGATCAGGGCGGTTTTGCGGATCTGCTCCCGTTCTGCCGTCTCCGCGAGGGTCGATACGGTGCAGAGCAGTTTCTTCTCATCCGGCCAGGTAGCCCGGTATACAATAGCGGCCGGCGTATCCGGCCCATATCCTCCGGCCAGAAGCTCCTGCTCCAGCTCCTTTAGCAGGCCGGTACTGAGGAAAATGACCATGGAAGCCTGATGCGCCCCAAAGCTTCGGATACTTTCCCGTTCCGGAACCGGCGTGCGTCCGGCCATACGGGTGATGATGACGCTCTGGGACACACCGGGAAGGGTGTACTCCATCTCCAGCGCCGCGGCGGCTCCGCAGAAGGAACTGACCCCAGGACATATCTCATAGGGAATCTTCCGGCGGTCCATCTCATCCATCTGTTCCCGGATGGCGCCGTAAAGGCACGGGTCCCCCGTATGAAGGCGGACCACCATTTTTCCATCCCGGCAGGCCTTCTCAATCTCTGCGATCACCTGCTCCAGGGTCATTTTCGCGCTGTCAAATATCTGACAGCCCGCTTTCGCATCCTGCAAGAGCTCCGGATTCACCAGAGAGCCGGCGTAAATGATCACATCCGCCTCTTTTAGCAGTTTCTGTCCTCTGACCGTAATCAGGTCCGCCGCACCCGGACCTGCTCCTACAATATATACCATCTGTTCTGTTTCCTTTCCAACTTGCAACTGTTTAGGACGTCTTATTTTCCCTGATACGGGCGAGGAGACGGTCTGCCCCCGGCGTTTTGCCCAGGATTCCTCTTTCATTGGTAAAGAGAATGGCCTCCGCCTCCAGCTCCTCCCCTGCCCGTTTTTTCAGATGACGATAGGCCGCCCGGGTCACCTCCTCCATCACCTCCGGCAGAAGCCCGTCGGCTTCTTCCATTAGATTCAGAGCCTGGTCCACCGTGACCGCATCCAGTATCCTTCGAATCAGATTTGGAGGCGCTCCCAGCGCCCCGCTGTAGGCCGCCAGGATCTCCATCCGTCCATCGGCTTCCCTGGAATGAGTATTCATAATCCCGGCGGCCAGCTTTACCAGCTTTCCCATATGGCCGATCAGCAAAAGTCCCTTTGCTCCGGCCTGAACGGCCATGTCAATGGATGCACCTAAAAAATTGCTGCACTTGACCGCCTCCCCCAGATTCAGTCCCAGCTGCCCGGCAGCAAAATCCAGTCCGTAATTTCCCGGAACCATTACCAGATCCGAGCAGCCCTCCAGAACCTTCTGGGTAATCTCCAGCTCTATGCTCTTTAAGAGAGCCTCCTGGCTCATAGGCTCCACGATCCCGCTGGTTCCCAGAATAGAGATCCCTCCCAGGATCCCCAGACGGCTGTTAAAGGTTTTCTTTCCCCGCTCCTCCCCCTCCGGCGCGGAGATCTCTACCCACAGCGTACCTTCAAATCCCTGGCTTCTGCAAACCTTTTCCACATGCTGGAAAATCATGGCTCTGGGAACCGGATTGATCGCATATTCCCCCACTTTACAGCTGAGGCCGGGCTTTGTAGCGACTCCAATCCCCACTCCACCCGATAAATACAGCGTTATTTTATCATTTTTATATTCTATCCACCCACTTTTTTCTTCCCCTGAGCAGGAAAATCCCACTCTGGCGTAAATCCACATGCCGCTTGTCACATCAGGGTCGTCTCCCCCGTCCTTCTGAACACGGCAGAAGCGAAAATCCTCTCCCGCTTTTACCAGCTCCGCCTCCAGATCCAGGCGGATCCCCTTTGGCGTATCCACCGTAACCGGCAGGTCCGTGCTCTCATTTTGCAGCAATAAAGCGGCAGCTGCCAGGGAAGCCGCTGCCGCGCAAGTGCCGGTGGTATATCCGCGCCTTAATTTTTTTTGCTGCCTGTAAACATATGATTCTTCCATGGATGCGTTCCTTACATCATTTCTTTGCAGCTTGGCCAAACCGACCCCGCTCAGTGCTCAAAGTATATCACACATTATTGGATTGCACAATGGCTGAATCTCGCAGAATGCCTTCCGGCTCTGTTTTCTCCTTATGATTGAACATTTTTTTCCTGTCTTGCCTCGACCAGTTTCTTTCCGGAGGTGACTACGATGATGACGCCCAAAATCATCAAAAGCACCGCGATAATCAACTGAAGGCCCTCTACCATAAACATGGCACTGCCTGCCTGAAATGCCTGGACCAGGGCGATGGAGCGCTCCACCAGAGCGGTAAAGGTAACGCAGAGCATGATGATCAGCGGCGGAAACAGGGTGCGGTTCTCCCGCCCGGTCACCTTTAAGAATACGCACAGGGTGATCAGTACCAGCGCGCTCAAAAGCTGGTTTGCGCTTCCAAACAGCGGCCAGATGTTGGAGTAACCGATCTTCGTCAAAATATAGCCGCACGCCAGGGTCACAATGGTTGCAAAGTACTTGTTGCACAGCACCTTTCTCCAGCCTTCCGCATGTTCCATATCATCCACGCTGAACAGCTCCTGGAAGGACATCCGGCCGATCCGGGCCACGGAATCCAGGCTGGTGAGAGCCAGAGCCGATACGCACATGGTCATAAAACACTGAGCCACATAAACGGGAATGCCGAACATTTCCAGGAAACCGGCCACTCCGGCAGAGAAAATCTGGAATGGAGTTCCGGAAGCAGCTGTTCCATCTGCCGCAGCAGCTGCACCTGCTACACACAGTGCGATCACCGCCAGCAGGCTTTCCAGCACCATGGCCCCGTAGCCTACCTTCAGCATATCCTTTTCGTTGGAAATGGTCTTGGATGACGTTCCGGAGGATACCAGGCTGTGGAAGCCGGATACTGCTCCGCAGGCCACCGTTACAAACAGAATCGGGAACAGGTCTCCCAATCCCTCATTATGAAAACCGGTAAAGGCCGGAAGGTTCATGGAAGGATGGGCTACCACCAGTCCCAGAACCGCTCCGATGATCATTCCCGCGAACATGAAGGTGGTCATAAAATCTCTGGGCTGCATCAACAGCCACATTGGCATAACCGATGCAAGGAAGATATACGCAAAGGTCAGATAAATCCACACATCTTTTCCCGCAACCAGGGGAATGCACATCCCCAATCCCAGTGCCAGAACCGTCCAGAACAGTCCCACTGCCGTTTCCTTCCAGCCGGTCAGATGAAACCGCTTCTGCATCAGGCCAAATACCATAGCGAAAACGATGAACAGAAGGGAAATGGAGCCTGCCGCGCCGTTGACCCTGGCGGCGGAGGAAAGGGTTTCCACACCGTCCACTGTTGTATAAGCGTTGAAAGTGCCGGCCACCATATCGGCAAAGGCTGCTGTTACGATCAGGGTAAACAGCCAGCTGAAAATCAAAAACAGCTTTCTTCCTGTTTTCCCTATGTAGCGCTCGATCAGAAGCCCCATGGATTTTCCATCATTCTTTACGCTGGTGTAAAGTGCGCCGAAATCCGTAACAGCACCAAAGAAAATTCCTCCCAGTATCACCCAGAGCAGTACCGGAAGCCATCCGAAAGCTGCTGCCTGGATTGCGCCGGTTACCGGCCCCGCTCCCGCAATAGAAGAGAACTGATGGGCAAATACCGTCCAGCCGTCCGTCGGAACGTAATCCTGTCCGTCATTGTGAATGACTGCAGGGGTTTTTGCATTGGGGTCAATTCCCCATTTTCTCGCAAGCCATCGGCCATAACAGGTGTAGCCCGCCAGCAGGCAGACCGCCGCGATCAGAACGATTACCAATGTGTTCATACTCTTTCACTCCTTTTTGTTGCTGTGTTGACATGCTGCTTCCATCCAAATTGACCAAAGAGTTTTGAGGAATGACTTAGATGCAAAAAGTCCTTCGCCTCCAACAGATTCATCTGTCAGAAGACGAAGGACTCAATATCCTGCGCGTTACCACTTCTCTTGCCGTACAAGGCGGCCACTCTGCCCCATCCCATGAATGGGCTCCCCTTTAACGGTGGGAATCCGTCCCGGATTACTGAAACATTCATTCGGGCTGCTCCCAGGTGATAGCTGATCCCAGCGGCGCTGCCTTCTCACACCAACCGAAGGCTCTCTGAAAACGCTTATGCCAAAACGCTGTGTCCTGCTCGCTGCATTTGGATGTGAATTAACTGTTATTATAATCACAAATTTTCATTTGTCAAGAAAACAGCGCAAAAAAGTCTCCGAATTTTTTCAAAAAAAGTATTTACCAACCGCAATCTTTGTGCTATGATAGACAAGGTCAGAAAAATGGGATCGTAGCTCAGTTGGGAGAGCGCCTGCTTCGCATGTAGGAGGTCGAGGGTTCAAGTCCCTTCGGTTCCACTCCACACGTCCGGAAATCCGGACGTGTTTTTTTGTTACGAGCACTTGGAGCCTGTTTTTCCAGGCCCCTACGTTCATTCTCCCTTCGGCACGATCCGCACCTTTCCCAGCGCCGCAGCCGCCGTCACGCCGTTTCCTGCATGTTTCTCCATTACCAGCCGTCCTCCAGGCGCTGCGGCCAGGGCCGCCCGCTCACACACATTGTCCACGCCCACCGTTTTTTTCACAAAATCCGAGCCGGAGAAGCTCCCCGGCACTGCTCTCAGTTCTTCCGCCGAGAAAAAGCGCAGCTCCCATCCACAGTCTTCTGCCAGTTCCCGGACAGCCTGTTCATCTGATTTCAAATCAATGGAAGCCAGGATCTTCACCGAATCCAAAGAAAGATTCGCTTCCTCCAGAGCCCGAAACACCGTATCCTTTAACCGCTCTGTCTCAATTCCCCGGCGGCAGCCCACTCCAAGGCACAAAGCTCTGGGCCTGAGGATCAAATCCTCCTCCGTCCAGTCCGGCTCCTGCCCTTTTACTGTAATCCGGATATTCCTTCCTGCCTTTTCCCGCCGGCAGCCCTTTGGGATCCATTCCATTTTTTTCCCATTTTCATCTGAAATGGGAAACTCACTGAAAAATCCAACCGGCTCTCTCTCCAGCAGCGCCATGGCAATCTCTTTCGCCTTTACCCGGTCTGAAATCCTAAGACCGTTTAAAACAGCAAACACATCCACACTGAATACCTGGTTCACATCCGTAGCCGTTGTGATTACCGGAACGGCGCCAACCAGCGCTCCTATGACCCGCGCCAGTTCATTCGCCCCTCCTGCGTGTCCGGATAAAATGGGGATCACAAACCTTCCCGCCTCGTCCATCACCACCACAGCCGGGTCCTGAAACTTGTCCCTCAGCCAGGGCGCAATGGAGCGGACCGCAATTCCCGCTGCCCCGACAAAAATCATGGAGCGCCCTTCCCGAAACATTTCCCCGGCCCATTCTGCCGCCTTTCTGCCGCTGTCATCCCTGCAGTCATAGCCCGCTCCTGTTAAAAGCCGTTTCAGCTTCTCTGCCTGTTTTCGTCCCCTGCTGGTAAAACTGATGATGCCAAGACCCATCCGAACTGCGCTCCCTTCCCTGCCGTCATGGTTTTAACGTAACGGTTCATGTCCCAAACGGTCTGTACTGTTAGGCTGGAACTGTCGCTACCAGTATATCGGATCCGTCCTTGTTTTTCAATGGATTTCTTCGGTCCCTTCTCCCATGGCCTGCTGTTTTAATTCCCGTTTGCGCTTCGTCATCAGGCCGCCGATCTTCCCGCTCTCCTTGGCGGTCAGGCTTCTCCAGCCCTTCTCAATCACCTGGTCACCCAGCCCAAGCTCCTGGGCAATTTCAAATTTCAGCTGCTCCTGGGGCGTCATATTTTGAAAATCCAAATGGTCCTTCTTCTTTGTTTTCGGCATAATCCCTGCTCCTTCCATTTTTCTTTCGGCAAGTTCTCTTGGAACATAGAAAATGATTTCGTAGGAAGTATACCCGAAAATAGGAGGTTTATACAGAAAAGCTATGCAGTCTGTCCCTTCAGATTCTCCAGGGCGGCGGGATTATTTGCAAATATCGCTCCAACCGTTTCGCATGTTTCCAGTTTTGGACATTGGCCGCAGGTGGTCACGCCCTGTTTCAATGCGCACTGGCGAATCCCGCAAAGGCTTTCACAGAATACTGTTTTCGCCCCATCTACGCGGCAGCCCTCGCAGTTGATGTGTTCCGGAAGAATGGGCGCCTGGTTTAACTGCGCCCAGAGCTTTGCCGTCTTCTCCCGCAGTTTCTGGTCGTTGTGAACCGTTGCGAGATATGCATCGCACTTCTCACAGTCCAGTCCGCAGTATGCAATTAAATCTTTCATGGTTTTGTACCTCCTGAAATTTGGATTTCTTTTGTTGAGCCAATCCGCCGGAATTTATATACGGGCCTTTATCACGCGGATATGACAGTGAAGTGTTTTCTCAATCGAATCAATGAACGCTGCTTTTAAATTGCCCGTTGGATTAAAGTTCCGGAATCTGTTCAAATGGATTCCGGGGTATTATTTTTATGATTGTGTCTGGCATAGGAGCTCCCTTCTTTACAGCCACACCGCCCAATCGCCATACCGAACGATTCCGCTGCCATGGTGAAGCCGGCCATCTGCATGGAGCTGTCTGAAGGCATCCCGCATACGGATGAGGATTTCCGGCTGAATGTCAAGCGAATGGTGAGC
>DWYS01000164.1 GCA_019118585.1 Candidatus Enterocloster faecavium
GAAAACGGCCTAAAATGCGTTTGCTTCGTTCTGGCGGAAAATAGCTTTGAATATATGAGATAGCAAAAATCAATACACAAAGCAGAACGGTGATTTTCAAAACATCATAGATGAAAAACTGCACGCTGCCGCCTATGCGTCCATTCACATCTAAGCCAAGTGCTGATAGCCCCATTCCTATGAGTTGATTAAGCCACTTCATACCAAGCACTTGGTCTTGGATAAAATCCCATACGCCCATACAAAAACCTCGCTTTCAATTCGATAAGATATATCAATTTTTTTTGATGTGTATTTCCAAAAGAAACACCATCCGGATTTAGATGGCGTTTTCTATCCACACCGTGGACAGCTTATCTCTTGTTTCTTATCAGGTGTTGTCAATTTCTTCAGTAACTCTACCGCCTTATCTCTGCCGGAATCGCTCAATCGGTAGTGCGTCCATTTCCCTTCCTGCCGGCTGACAACAATACCGGAATCGCAGAGAATTTTCATGTGGTAAGAGAGGCCGGATTGTGTTAAATTCAGTGGTTCTTGCAAAACGCACGCACACTTTTCTCCGCCCCTTAACTGCTCCAGAATTGCAAGGCGTTTCGGGTCACAAAGTGCCTTAAACACTTTCGCTTGTTCTTGATACTCTGTTTCCATGTTTTTACCTCACATCAAATTATTTTGATATGATTAGTATATGCACCAAACGGCAGAATGTCAACACTTTTTTGAGCACATATTGTAAACGGAATAGAGCCGCTGTCTCTCTTTCTTATGTGTTACTTATTGGTTATGAGGTGCTTGGGAAGGATTCCTGAAATAAGGCCATGCATATGCCAAGCCCCATCTTTATGCTGTTCTGGAATAAGCAAATACGATATTTTTGAATGATAACGTGTACAATAGTTATGAATGAATTTTCCCAAATCTTTAATAAAAAACCGATCTCATTGATAAAATCTGCGAATTTTTAAACACTCAGCCAGCGCCGATGATTAGACGCACCTGAAGGTGAAGTTTTCAGAATTATTCCCCTAAAATACAAAAAAGCACCGTTTCCAGTGCTTTTTCGTAACACCATTGAATTTTTAATACAACAGTGCTATAATCAAATTGTAATCAAGAACAACCTTGATTGCCCTTAGTCTAAGACAAAAATAGCAGTCCTAGCTTGCCAGGCTACATAGGACTGTTATTTTTTATGTGAATCTATGTATGTCAGGGCTGCAAAAATCACTAAAATGAGAGTTAAAACATCACTTATGTTCATTTCACATCCCCCCCTTCCTTAGTTGATGGGGAAGGGCAATCAACAGTCCTTATAACAATTTGACTTCGTCCATTCTATCAACGAGCCAGAGGAAAGGCAAGCTATATTGAACCTATTGCCTCTGGTAAAGCCGGACATTCTCCTGCGGCAATGTCAATCTATCATGCATACAGTTCATGCAGTAATCCGAGCAGATCAATCCTATTTTGGACCATAGCAGTTTTATCTCCGAATCAGCCCGCTGTACCGCTCCCTCAGCTTCTGCAGCTTCTTGGCCTTCTCCAGCCCGCCTCCCAGAACCTGACTGGTCTTCATGATTAAAAGATCCAGAAGCATCATCGGCGCAGTTACGGAGTGATAATCGTTTGGTTCCCCCCGGCAGGTATACAGCACCAGATCCGCCTGGGACAGGTGCTCGCCGGTCATCAGATCCGTGAACAGGACGGTCTGATATTCGGCTTCTTTGCTGTATGCGAGGAGAATCTGCACCTCCGTCAGCAGACGGGAATATCCGAACAGCAGCACCAAATCCCCCTGTTTCAGATTTACTATGGCGTCGTAAATCTGTGAACCTCCCGGCAGGGGAATCAGACGGATTCCAAGGCGCAGCAGACGGTACTGTAGGATATTTCCCAGACCTCTGGATACATCCGGCGCAAAGATATAGACCTGCCGGGCTGTAGTCAAAAGCTCCACCGCTTCATCAATCTGCTCCGGCCTTACCACCTGAAATGTCCTCTCCATCTGAAGCGACAGACGCTCCAAAAGCCGATCCGGCGAAATCCCGCACTCCTTCCACTGGCTTAAAGCCGCATTCATCCGGCTGTATGGTGTTGACTCCTGCTTCTTATATAAACTGCACTTCAGCTCTTTCATATTTTGAAATCCGATCTTGGCCCAGAATCTTGAAATGGTAGCTGTGCTGATGCCCAGTCTCCGGGATAGGTCCTCCGCCGTGATCGCCAGGAGCTCCTGCTCATGCTCCAGCAGATATCCAAAAATCTTATGGTCCGATTTGGACAGCCCTTCTTTATATTCCTCATAAATCTTTTCCAGCATTGTCTATGTGCCTCCTCTTTGTCCAGTATATGGAGTTTTTCTCAAAAATGCAAATAAAATTTCAGTCAAAGAAAAATGAAATTTATTTACTCATTTTTTACATTTCCTTGGTAGGAGTCTTTACATTTCACCTGCTATAATGGCTTCATCAATTGACAGGAAGTGATGAGAATGGCTACTATTTATCTTTGCTCCACTCTCCTGTGGAACGGCTCTCTGGAAGAGATTTTTGACATGGCCTGCCAGTCCGGTTTAGACGGAATTGAATTGTGGGCCCAGCACTTTTTCCATCGGAAATTTGACGCCGGTGAATTTGAAAAGCTGGCGGCTCTGTATCCTTTAAAGAGCTGCGTTCACAGCCAGAGCTGGGATTTAAACCTTGCCTCTATGAATGAAGGAATCCGAAAACAGTCCGTCATCGAGGTAGAAAAATCCATCGACCTCGCCTACCGCTTAGGCCTGGATGAGGTGACGGTCCACCCCGGCCGCTGCACCATTCCGGGAACCGGGGCTCCCTATGAAGCCTATCTGCGGCAGTCCTTCCAGGAAATCCTGGAATACGCGAAAAAGCGGCAGATTGATGTGTCACTAGAGATCATGGAGAAAATTCCCAAAGAATTTGTCACCACCATGGACGCAATGAAACGGGTATGCGGCGACCTGTTTGACCAGTTTGTCTATACCCTGGATGTGGCCCACTGCGACAGTGAGGAGGAGGTTTTGACCACTCTCCAGGATTACCGGCCGCACATTTCCAAGCTCCACATCAGCAACCGAAAAGGACCTAAGTTTCATACGCCTCTCAATGAGGGCGATTATGATATGGAAAAACTTCTGCCCAGGCTGGCCCGCTATGACCTTCCCATGGTGATCGAGGGTCTGGACAGCAGCAGAGATTTTTCCACAGCAAAACAGAATATTCAGTTTATTCAACACATATTTAATGGAGGAAATCAAGATGAAAAAGAAATTCGCAGCAATTTTAACCGCAGGACTGGTTGCATCTGCTCTGGCCGGATGTCAGAGCAATTCTGCTGAATCCACCACCGCAGCACAGAGCCAGTCTTCCGAACGTGCTTCGGAAGCTGGCGAGGCAGGCAGTGAAGCCGCCTCTGAGGAAGCTTCCGAAGAAACGCCCGAGGACCTGTCCGGCTCCATCACCCTTTACACCTCACAGCCCGAAGAAGATATCCAGGCCATGATTGACGGTTTCAACGAAAAATGGCCGGACATTCAGGTGGATGTATTCCGCTCCGGCACCGAGGAAGTAGTGAGCAAGGTTCTGGCAGAGAAGGAAGCCGGCTCCGTTCTGGCAGATGTTCTCCTGGTAGCCGATGATGTTACCTTTGAAACCTTAAAGGAGCAGGACCTGCTGATGGCTTACGAATCTCCCGAACTGGAGGGCATTCCGGAAACCTATATTGACAAGGACCACATGTATACCGGCACCAAGGTCATCACCACCGGCATCATCTACAATACCGATTTAACGGACACCATTCCCACCAGCTTTGCGGACCTGACAGACGAAGCCTACAAGGATGACCTGATCATGCCCAGTCCTCTCTACTCCGGGGCTGCCGCCTACAATCTGGGCGTTCTAACCAGAACCGAAGGACTGGGATGGGATTACTATCAGGCTTTAAAGGACAATGGAATTACCGTAGGACAGGGCAATGGCTCCGTTCAGAACGCAGTGGTTGCCGGCGAGAAGGCCTGCGGTCTCCTGGCAGACTACATGGCCATCCGCTCCAAAAATGACGGAGCTCCCGTGGAATTCGTATATCCCGCAGAGGGTTCTCCTGCCGTTACGGAACCCATCGGCATTGTAAACGGAACCGAGAATGAGGACCTGGCCAAGGCATTTGTAGACTTTGTTCTCTCCGAGGAAGGCCAGGCTCTGACCGCTGAGATCGGATATACCCCCGTAAAGAGCGGCGTTGCAGTTCCGGAAGGATTTAAGAGCATCGATGAAATCACTCCTCTGTCCTGGGACACCGAGGAGCTGTATCAGAACCGCGAGGCTGACAAAGCACAGTTCAGCCAGATGTTTCAGTAAATAACAGGAGGCCGACATGGAAATAACACGCAAGACAGGGGCGGTCATTGCCCAGACAGCAGTCTATCTGCTGGCCGCCCTGGTATTCCTCCTTCCGCTGGCCCGTCTCCTGCTCATGGGAGTTACCCTGGAGGATGGATATGGTCTGGACAACTTTGCCACTCTTTTGGCTGAGGAGCGTACCAGGGAAGCCATTGTCAATACAATTATCATTGCCGTGACTTCCACTGTCCTGGCCGCCGTCTGCGGCAGCGGACTGGCATTCCTCACTGCCTACTGCAATATAAAACGCAAAGGCCTCATAGAGTTTCTGGTCCTGCTGCCCTTTATTATTCCATCTTATATTATCACCCTCTCCTGGAGCAGCTTTTTAAGCTCCAGAGGGGCCTTTAACCAGTTTTTAACCTCCATCGGCCTTCCGGCTGTGGACATCTACACCATGGGAGGCATCATTCTGGTGCTGGGCTTCTGCAACATTCCCATTGTGTACGTCAACGTGGTCCACATGCTGAGAAAAATTCCCAGGGATATGGAGTGGGCAGCCAGAGCCTGCGGCTATTCCCAGCGTCAGGCTATGCTGAAAATCAACCTGGTATCCGCCATCCCGGCCATTGCGGCAGGAAGCGTGCTGGCTTTCTTATCCGCCATTGACAATTTCTCCGTACCTGCTTTCCTTGGCATCTCCTCCGGAATTCCGGTCTTAAGCACCTACATTTACGAAAACGCCATTGGCTTTGGCCCCAACGCTTTTCCGCTGGCAGCGGCTCTGTCCATGATTCTGTCGGTAATCGCCGTAGCAGGTACCCTGCTGGAGGGATTCTTTGTAAAGCGCGGCGCATCCATGGACAGTATCAAAGAAGATTTCTCGGTGCGGGTCCATTTTAAAAATCCGCTGCGCGTGTGCCTGGAGTGGGGAACCTTAGCACTGCTGCTGGTTCTGAATATCATTCCCATGGTCTCTATGGTAGCTTCTTCCTTTTTGAAGGCCTACGGACTGGATTTTGTTCCGAAAAATCTGACCTTAAAAAACTTCGCCTTTGTGTTTCATAACCGGGGCGTGGTATCCGCCATCCGCACCAGCCTGATCCTGGCAGTGGTAACCACCATTGTCTGTATTGCGGCAGGTACTGCCATCGCCTACGCAAAGCTGAGGAAAAGGAGCCGGGCGGCCGTTATTCTGGAAAAATGCGCCTCCCTGACCTATGCCATTCCCGGCATCGTGCTGGCTCTGGCCATGATCTTTCACTGGGTTGAGCCCCTGCCCGGAGTACGCCCCGGCATCTACGGCACCATCAATATCCTGGTGGTCGCTTACATTACCCGTTATCTGGTCCTCCAGATCAAGGGGAGCACCACTGCTCTTCTTACCGTAGACCCTGCCATGGAGGAGGCCTGTGCCGCTTCCGGAAGAGGATTCCTGGCCAAATGGACAAAGGTTCTCATCCCCCTGGTTACCGGACCGATCCTTTCCGGCGCCTTCATGATTTTCGTCCCGGCTCTCACAGAGCTGACCTTGTCATCCATCCTGGCTTCCGCAGGGACCAAGACCATCGGTCTGACCATCTTTAACTATCAGCAGGGCGGCGATTATAACCTGGCGGCAGCCATGTCCGTTCTGGTCACCATTTTGGTGGTAGCCGGATACTGCCTGATCAACCGCAAGCATTTAACATCTTCTCAAAAGGAGGAAACTGGCTATGAGCCTACATATACAGCAGGTCACAAAAACCTTCAACAAAACCCAGGCCCTCAAGGAAATTAACCTGGATATCAGGGATTCGGAGTTTGTCGCCATCCTGGGACCATCCGGCTGCGGCAAAACTACCCTTCTCCGAATCGTGGGCGGCTTTATTGAGCCTACCAGCGGCATCGTTCGCCTCAACGACCAAATCTACTCCGGCCAGGGACACATGGTTCCCGTGGAAAAGCGGGATTTGGGAATGGTATTCCAGTCCTTTGCCCTGTGGCCCCACATGACCGTGCGCCAGCATGTGGAATTTCCCTTAAAGAGCCCGCGCCACAAAGGCATGAGTTCGGAGGAAAAGGAGGCCGCCATCGAGCAGGCCATCAGCTGTACCGGCTTAAAGCCCTACGAAAATCGTCTTCCCGGAGAACTTTCCGGAGGACAGCGCCAGAGAGTAGCCCTGGCCAGGGCCATTGTGGGAAAGCCCTCCATCCTGCTGATGGATGAGCCCTTGAGCGCCCTGGATGCGGAGCTGAAAATTGAGATGCGCCGTGAAATCCAGAACATTCACAAGCTTACCGGAGCCACCATTCTCTACGTGACCCACGACCAGAGCGAGGCCCTGGCCATGGCGGACCGGATCATTATCATGAAGGACGGAGCAGTGGAGCAGATCGGCACCCCCAGGGAGATTTACATGGACCCGCAGACGGTCTTCGCCGCCACCTTTGTCAGCCGCTGCAACCTGTTAAAAGGTTCCTGGCACGGTGATTCTTTCCGGGTCAACAATGAAAACATTCTGCTGCGCAATCCCATGATTCCGGCGGAATTCCGCTCCAAGGGACTTTATCCGGTACGCCCGGAACAGCTGACGATTCAGCCGGAAGGGGATGGAATCCCCGGCATCATCGCCAACAAGCAGTACAACGGAAGAGAAATCCATTACTCTGTTCAGTACCGCGATGAAATTCTCACCGTATATGCGGGCTGCCAGACGGAATACAATCCCGGAGACCACATCTCCCTCACATTAAGCGCGTAAACGAGGAACTGAAAATGAAGATTTATTTTGATATGCATACTCATACCGTGGCCAGCGGACACGCCTTCAGCACATTCAAGGAAAATGTGGAGGAAGCCGCTGCCAAAGGTCTTTTCGCCCTCGGCATGTCCGACCACGCGCCGGCTATGCCCGGCTCTGCCCACCCGATTTATTTTACCAACTTTAAATGCTTTCGGCCGGAAGTCATGGGAGTACGGATTTTTACCGGCGTGGAAGCTAATATTATGGATTTTAGCGGGAACCTGGACCTGGACGAGACGGTTCTCAAAAAAATGGACTATGTCATTGCCAGCCTTCATGTGCCCTGCATCAAGCCCGGAACCCCGAAAGAAAATACGGACGCCTTAATCGGAGCCATGAAGAATCCTTATGTAAAGATCATCGGCCATCCCGATGACGACCGGTATCCATTGGAGTATGAACGGCTGATTCCCGCCGCTCTGGAACAGAAGGTGGCCCTGGAGGTCAACAATTCCTCCTTCAACCCCCGGTCCGGACGGCAGAATGCCGCAAAGAATGTGATGAAATGGCTCTCCATTGCCAAGGAGTACCGCCTTCCCATCGTTCTGGGAAGCGATGCCCATATTTATTATGACGTAGGAGAACTGACCGAAGCGGTCAAGATGCTGGAAGCGGCAGAATATCCCCAGGAGCTGGTGCTGAATGCCAGCCAGGACGGGATCCGCTATATATTGAATGAGGGGCGGTAGACGCCCCTCATTTTTATCCTACGCTCTCCCATAAACCTCCGCCATCCTCCGGCACCGTCTGATGGTCTTTTCATCCAGCTGCCCTTTCAGCAGCCTCCACTGCCAGTTTTTTCCCAGGGTGGATGGCTCATTGATCCTGGCCTCCGTACCCAGGCCCAGGTAATCCTGCACCGGGATGACTGCCAGGTCTGCTACGCTGGACAGGGCCAGACGGATAAAATCCCAGTGAATCTTCTCCGCCGGCGTGCGGCTGTTTCCCAGATAATCGATAGAAAATTCTTTTTCCTCAATATTCATCTCCTTGTACCAGCCCGCCAGCGTATCGTTATCGTGAGTGCCGGTATAGACCACGCAGTTTGAAGTATAATTGTGAGGCAGGTAGGGACTGCTGCCCCCCTCCTCGAAGGCAAATTCCAGCACCTTCATCCCCGGAAATCCGGACTCTTTCAAAAGCCGGTGTACCGAGGGCGTTAAAAATCCCAGATCCTCAGCCACAATGGGGAGCTGCTTTGTCCCGAAATATTCCTCCATCCTGCGGAAAATCTCGATTCCCGGTCCCTTTTCCCAGACTCCGTTCTCCGCAGTCTCATCTCCATATGGAATATTGTAATACTCATCAAACCCCCGGAAATGGTCCACCCGTACCAGATCATACAAACTAAAGCTGTATTCCATCCGTTTTATCCACCAACCATAGCCATTTTTCCTGTGATATCCCCAATCATAGAGGGGATTTCCCCAAAGCTGGCCAGTAGCGGAAAACGCATCCGGCGGGCAGCCTGCCACCCCTGTGGGCGTGCAGTTTTCGTCAAACTGGAACAGCTCCGAATGAGCCCAGCTGTCCGCTCCGTCAAAGGCTACATAGATCGGGATGTCCCCCATGATCTGAATGCCCTGCCCGTTGGCATATGCTTTCAGCTTCTTCCACTGCTCCTCAAATTTTATCTGCTGAAACTCATAAAAGCCGATCTCATCCCCCAGGATCCGCCCGAAGCGCTCCATGGCCTCCGGCCTGCGGGTTCGGATCTCCTCATCCCACAGATCCCAGCTCTGGGAATGGAAATGATCCTTCACCGCCATATAGAAACAGTATTCCCTGGTCTCCTCACGCAGAAGTTCTTCTGCCTTCCGGTGGACAGCCTCAGACAGTTTTTCTCCCTCCATTCCGGGAAAAAAGGTCTCCTTCCACCGCTCATAGGCCTTTTTCAGAAGGGGAAAACGATTTTCGTAAATCTTGTCATAGGCGATTTTTGCCGGATTCTTCCCAAAATCCGCCGCATCACACTCCTCTGCCGTCAGCAGTCCTTCTTCCACAAGGGTTTCCAAATCAATAAAATAGGGATTGCCCGCAAAAGCCGAAAAAGACTGATACGGTGAATCCCCAAATCCGGTGGGCCCCAGGGGCAGAATCTGCCATACCTGCTGGCCCGCCTCCTTTAACTGGTCTACAAATTCATAAGCTTCTTTTGAAAAAGCGCCGATGCCATACCTGGAGGGCAGGCTGGCAACGGGCAAAAGCATTCCACATCTGCGCATGACGGTTCTCCTTGTTTTTTCAGTTTCTGTCTGCTTCCAATATAGCACAGATTTGCGGACTCTACAACCGAAGGTTTGGCGTCAAATCCCCCACTTTCCGCTCAAATCCTGCAGCTTCACCATATGGGGGTAAATGGTCCCTCTCTCCATCAGCTCCTGGGGCGTTCCCTCCTCCGCCGCCCTCCCGTCCGCCAGCACCACTACCTTGTCGGCTCCGCTTACGGTGCGCATCCGGTGGGCGATGACCAGGACCGTTTTATCCTGGATCAGCCGGGAGAGGGCCTCCTGGATCAGGGTCTCATTCTCCACATCCAGGGATGCGGTGGCCTCATCCAGCAAAATGACAGGGGCATTTTTCAGAAAGGCCCTGGCAATGGAAACCCTCTGCCGCTCTCCGCCCGACAGCTGGCAGCCGTTCTCTCCAATCATGGTCTGGAATCCATCCGGAAGCTTTAAGGCAAACTCCTGGCAGCCCGCCAGCCTGGCGGCCTCCATCACCTCCTCGTCCGTGGCGTCCTTTCGGCCAATCCGGATATTTTCCATAATGGTGTTGTTAAACAGCGTCACATCCTGGAATACGATAGAATACAGGGAAAGGAGGGTCTCCGGGTCCACTCCCCCAATCTCCATGCCTCCTACCGTAATCCTTCCCCGGTCCACATCCCAGAACCTGGCCGCCAGCCGGGACACAGTGGTCTTTCCCCCTCCCGACGGCCCTACCAGAGCGGTAACCTGACCCTGTTTTGCGGTAAAGGACACATCCTTTAAGACCTGCTCCCCGGTGTTGTAGGAAAATCCCACATGGTCGAACACAATATCATATCCCTTGTTGGTCAGCTTCTCCTCCCCGGTCTGGACCGGGCAGTCCAGAATCTCAGTCATCCGGTTGATATTGGTCCTGGTGGAAATCACTGCCGCCAGATTCTGCAGGGCTCCCTCTAAAGGCGTATACAGCCTGGAGGCCGCCAGCAGGTAGAGGAAGAACAGCGCAATCCCAATTTTTCCCTGAACCAGCAGAATCGAGCCTGCCAGAGCTACGGTGGCGATGCCGAATTTCAAGATCAGGGTGGAGGAAACCACAAAGAGAGCGGTTCCCAGCTCCGTCACAATATGACGCTTCTCCGCATAGTCGATCTTCTCATCCAGCCCGGCCAGATACTGCTTCTCCCCGTTATTGGCCTTCAAATCCTGGAGATTTTCGATACACTCCTGGACCCCTGTCTCAAGGGCCACGTTGGCCTCCACCGCTTTCCGGTTAAAATACTCCTGGATCCGGGCGGACAGCAAAGTGACGGCAAAAGCTGCCGGCAGCACCCAAACCGCCGCAAGTCCCATAGGCAGGTTCATCACCAGCAGGCAGAGCCCCACGAATGTGGTGGAAATCATAGCCCCCGCCAGCTCCGGCACATAGTGGGAAAATGCCGTCTCCAGGGTGGCGCAGTCCCCCATAATGGAGTTGGTCAAATCTGCCAGGTCCTTTTTGCCGAAAAAGGACAGTGGGATCAGCCGCAGCTTTTCCGCCAGGGAGATGCGGCGCACCCCGCTCTCCACATAGGTGGCCAGGTAGGTGGCATTGTATTGGATGCCAGTCACCAGGAAAATCACCACCAGACATATCACACAGCCAAAGAGATAGAAGCGCACTCCATTTTCCCCGATCCCCCCATCCATCAGATCCAGCACAAACTGGTACAAAAGCCCTACCGGAAACATAAACGCCAGATTCTGGGCCGCGCATGCCAGGCAGCCCTTGATCAAATCCACCGCCCCCTGACGGGACAGGGCAAAACGTTTCTGAAGCTTCTCGATCATGCCCTCGCCTCCTTTGCAATTTTCCAGTCTGCCGCCCTGGTATAACTGTCCCACATGGCGGCAAAAGTCCCCTTTTTCTCCAATAGCTGCCCGTATGTCCCCTTCTCGGCGATCCTGCCCTCCTTCATCACATAGATACAGTCCGCATCCACGATGGAAGACAGGCGGTGGGCTATCATAATCACCGTCTTTCCCTTTGACAGGGAGGATAATGCCCGCTGGATGCGCACCTCATTGTCCGGGTCCGCGAAGGCGGTGGCCTCATCTAAAATCAGGATGGGCGCATTTTTCAAAATTGCCCGGGCGATGGCGATCCGCTGCTGTTCTCCGCCGGACAGATACACGCCCTGCTCCCCCACCACGGTGTCGATGCCCCGGGGCAGCTTTTCAATAATGTCCATACACTGGGCGGCTTTCAGGGCGGACAGCACTTCCTCCCTGGAGGCCTCAGGCTTGGCCATGCGCACGTTTTCCAGGATCGAGGCCTTAAACAGGCGGCTGTTCTGGAACACGAAGGAAATCTGTTCCATCAGGCATTCCTTGGAGATATCCCGCAGATCCACACCTCCGATTTCCACCTTTCCCTTCTGAGGGTCAAAGAAACGGGCCGTGAGACTGGCCAGGGTGGTTTTTCCGCCTCCCGACGGCCCCACAAACGCCGCCCTCTGTCCTGCGGGAATGATGAGGGATACGTCCTCCAGGGCATTTTTCCTGCCGTCATAGCTGTAGGTCACATGCTGCAGCCTTACCGAAGCATCTTCCGGCTCCCGGCAGGCCCCTGCCTCCGGAAGAGGCTTCTCGCCCAGCAGCCCGTCAATCCTTCCCAGGGCGTCCTCCACAATCATGGAATCCTCGCTCATAAACATGATCTTGGTCAGGGTTGTTCCGATGACCGGAGTGATGATAATGTAAAAAATCAGATTCAGCAGGACTTCCTGCTCCACCCCCCTTCCTGTAAACAGGATTCCTCCCGCAATCAGAAAAGCGAACACCCCGTTGATAGCTGTTGTGTAGAACATCATGGGCAGACGCAGGGCTTTGGTGTAGGCGATCGCCCATTTCTCATAGTAGTCGATGGAAGCTTTAAACCGTTTAAAGGAAAATACCGTCTGGCCGAAGGTTTTCACCACCGGCACGCCTCTGACGTACTCCACCGCCTCGTTGGACATATCCGCTAAGGCATTCTGGTACTCGTTCATCTTCCGCTCCATCTCCGGCCCCGTCATCTTCATCATGATCAGGAACCCCAGGCCAACCGGGATCAGGCTGAGCAGTCCCAGCCGCCAGTCAAACACCAGCAGGAGGACCAGCAGGCCAACCGGGGTGGCGATGGCTCCCGCTTTATCCGGAAGACGGTGTGCCAGATAGGTTTCCGCCGCCGAGCTGGTGGTGTTCACGATCCTTCGCAGTTTTCCGCTGCCGTACCCGGCCGTCACCCCCAGGGGCAGGGCCGCAATGTGGCGCAGCAGCTCCTTGCGGACATTGGAAGCGATGCGGAAGGCGGAAAGGTGGGAGCACATCAGCGCCGCGATGTACACCGCCACGGACAGGATGCCGAAGCCTACGGCCCTCCAGCCATAGGATGTCACGTGGGACGCTTTGGAAAAATCCGGATCAACCTCCAGGATATCCCGCAGCATCCGCCAGATGTACCAGAACGGCACCAGGGCCAGCCACGCGCTCACCACCGACAATACCCAGGACAGATAGGTCAGGATCCGGTGTCCTCCGGCATAGCCCATCAGTCTGGAAAGATTCGACTGCTTTTTCATAGAAGCCTCCTTATTTTTTGATTAGTTTAAACTAACCATATGATAAATAAACAGGGCGGCAGGCTTATTGCTGCTGCCCCATTATTTTCATCCATCCCGCCGTATAGAAATCCCGCATCTCCTGCAGATAATGCTTCGCGTTCTCATAGGGCATCTCGTGAATCATCATCTCAAAGAAGGTGTGGAACATCCCTGTAATCAGCATATGCTCCAGATGCTCATCGATGGGCGGCGCAGGCCGTCCCAGCTTTTTTAATACCTCCAGGTACTTATCCGTGCCCTGTCTCTCAATCTCCACCATCTCGTCAATCATCCTGGAAAAACGGGTCCCCTCCGAATGGCAGAGGATTAGCTTCACTTCCTCCAGATGCTCGTAGGAATACCGCAATATCTCCTCCATACAGGCCCCGGAAACGCTTCCCAGTTCCTGAGGCTGCTGTGCGGCCGGCAGGGCGGCAAACTCCTCCTGAGCGGCCGTAAAGCTGCCCATCAGATAATCGTATGCTTCCCCTGCCAGGGATTCAAAAAGGGCCTCCTTGCTGTCAAAATATCCGTAAAATGCCCCGGTGGTCACCCCCGCTGTCTTCACAATATTCCGCAGGGAGGCGGACAGAAAATCCTTTTCCCTGAACTCCTTCATGGCCGCCCGGCGGATCCTCTCCAGCGTGGTCTGCTCCTGTTCCTTCATCAATCTCTTCCGTTTCTTATCTGCTATAACACTGTTATATATCACTGTTACATCATAACGCCGGAGGAACCTTCTGTCAATTCCTCCGGCCTGAGAATATTTATCATGTTTCCCTTTTCCATCCGTATTTTAAAAGCAGCTCTTTCTCATCCGCCCTTTAGATCCGATTCTTAAAATACCCTTCCGCGCAGTAAATGGCTCCGCAGGGATTGTGGGCCAGCACCCGGTCCTTGGCCACCAGGGTGGTTACAAGGGCGTCCGAGTATTTATAGAACAGGGAATCGTGTCCCACGCACAGTCCCAGGGCAATGTTAAACTCCGTTTTCTGAGCGTTCAGCAGCCTGGCCTGGGCGATGGGGTTGCACATCGGCTCAAACTGGTCGGGATGGATCTTGTTCTCCTTGGGGATTCCCGCCGCCTCCTTGGGGAATCCGCCGGTCTTGCAGATGACGGAAACCACCTCAAAGCCTCTGCTCCTCAAAAGGTCCGCCACCACCCGGGCTTCTTTGCGCAGGCCCTTGCAGAAGGCCAGGCCGATTTTATGGTAGCCCATCCGCCTGCACAGTTCCACTGTCTCCTTTAATCGGGGCCACTGACAGTAGCCCTCTGCCTCCAGGGCCGAACATTTTACGTAGAATTCATGATTCTCCGGCTCCTGATAGGCCTTTAAAATCTCTACCAGAACCTCCTGATCTCTCATGGGACAGTTGGCCGGCATCTTAGTGCGGTCTTCGCTGGCGCAGGCCAGCACGCTGCAGTTGGCACATGTGTACATTCTTCTCGCTCCTTTTGCTGATAAATTTTCATAAATCCATTTTATCATACATTGCTGTCTTTGTGTCAGGCTTTAAAAGGACCGCCGCGCCGTAGTTCCTCCAACGGCGCGGCGGTCCTCCTTACTCTATGACAACCTCGATTACTTGATAAATTTCACGTGTTTGCAGATTTCCTCGTAAACCTTCTCTTTTCTCTCATTGAAGATGACCTTGTTCTCCTCGAAGAGGTTGCGCCCCTCGGTATCGATGGAGACGATCAGGGGACCGAACTCCTTTACCCGGCAGTGCCACAGGGTCTCCGGCATTCCAAGGTCCTTCCACTGGGCATCCACAATCTCCTCCACCTCCGTGGCGGCCACAACGGCGTTGCCGGCGGGAAATACGCAGTGGATCGCCTTGTAGTTTTTGCAGGCGTACTCGGTGTTTGGGCCCATGCCGCCCTTTCCGATGATAACCTTCACTCCCGTCAGCTCCACAAACTCCTTCTCGAACTTCTCCATTCGCATGGAGGTGGTGGGGCCTACGGATACCATCTCATACTTGTCGTCTCCCAGAGGACGGATGATGGGGCCTGCGTGGAAAATCGCCGCATCCCTTACGTCCACAGGAAGATCCCGGTGCTCCTCTACCAGACGTCTGTGGGCTACGTCACGGCAGGTTGTCATGCTTCCGTTCAGATACACGATGTCCCCGATATGGATATCCGCCAGATCCTCTGCGCTGACCGGTGTTGTCAGAATCTTCTTTCCATCTTTCATCTCTAACATTATAACGTCACCCCCGAATGTGTTGTAATTGTATAGTTCAACTCCTGATCGAAAATAATGTGTCCTCTGCGGTGGGACCAGCAGCCTACGTTCACAGCCACGCCGATGGTGGAAGGATGTCTGGCGGTATTCTCAATATGTACGCCCATTACGGAGTATTTTCCGCCCATGCCCTGGGGGCCAAGGCCAATCTGGTTGATTCCGTCCTCCAGAAGCTTCTCCATGGAGGCGGCCCGCTCATTTTCATTGTGGCTTCCAAGGGGACG
>DWYS01000165.1 GCA_019118585.1 Candidatus Enterocloster faecavium
TCCATTTTCTTCCGAATAGCCGATGCCCTCCAGGATGGCGGCTTTCATCGCTTCTGCATCTTCCTTTGACGGAGCATCGTGGTTACCCAGCTTGAGAAGCCGGCAGACCGCCCCCAGGCAGTTGAAAGAGCGGATATCATAGGCGATTGCCGCCACATTCCCCGCCGCCTGGTCCATATCGGAAATGGACCGTTTTGTGATGCGGGCCGCTGATTGCTTTGACATCGCATGGACCGTAACCTTTTCGTCATCCAGCGCAATCATATAGCTGCCCTGGAGTCCATGGGCCAAAAACGCGCCTGAAATGGCATTTCCCACAATCACGGTAATTACCGCGTGGCCTGCCTGACGAGCGTCCGCGTAGGCGTTTACCGCTGCCCCGCAGGATAAAAAGATCCCTTCCCTCTCTTCCAAATATCCGTAAGCCTGGCTTGGCACATCCACCAAAGCAATCAGCGGACGTTTCTTTGCGGCATCCCGATCCTCCTCTATAGTTTGGCGGATTAGCCGTGCCAGCTCCCAGCCCTGTTGCAGCCCCACCTCTCCTTTGCTGGTTCTGGGGAAGGCGGTACGGGGGTCCGCTGTCACGGCCAGGATGCGGCAAAGTCTGTCTCCGACTAGGATATCCCGGCACAAAACAGAGCCAATCTGCCCCAGCTCCCTGCTGGAGCCGTCTTTCGTTAAAGCTTCAAACCAGCTTCTTCCCCTGGCCCCCGCGCCGCCGCAGTCTGCCGGAGAGTGTGAAATCGTATCCGCCAGCTGGTCCACCTGTTTTCGATAGCGCTCCACCTGGGTACTTCTGTGAACCGGAATCCCCATTTCCATACACCGCTTCACAGCCTGACAGATCTCCATCCTGCTGTCTTTTACAAGAAGATCCGCCAGCCCCTGTTCTACCCTGTGGCTGCCTCCGATGGTCTGATAGGTGAATTTTTTGTCCGAAGCGTTCCATTCTCCCACTCCGGCCTCCTGCTCGATTACTTCAGGGCCATTTAATGTCAGACGCCCTTCTCTGGTCATGATGATGTAGCTGAATAAGCTGCAGGTCATGGACATTCCCCCAAAGCAGCCCACTTTTCCCGGAATCACTCCGATTACAGGCACATAGCGGCGTATGGAAATCAGCAAATCCTGAATCTCCGCAATGGCTAAAAGCCCATAGTTGGCTTCCTGCAGGCGAACTCCTCCCGTATCCAAAAGGATGACCGGCCAGGTTTCTATGCCCCGCTGATTCTCTCTTAAGACCTGTTCTAAGGCTGCCGCGAATTTCGCTCCGGATATTTCCCCGATTCCTCCTCCCTGGAATTTTCCTTCCATGGCGATTACAACTGCCGGTTTATGACTGATGCTGCCTTTCATAATAATCATTCCATCATCATTTTCAGGGACAATTCCCTGTTTCAGCAGATGGGGGGATTTCAAATGAGAAAATGGGCCCAGCAGCTCCCTGGCGTCTGTGTCGTCTAAAATCGCATATGCCCGCTCCCTTGCCGACAATTCCGTAAAGCTTTCGTCAATTTTCATCTGTCTTTGCCTCCCCTTCCCTTTCCTCCGCAATCTCCAATACCTGCAAAAGCCGCAGCTGCACAACGCCGGGCGTTGCTCCAAAATCATTAATCTCTACATGGACGCAAACCGGGTGTTCTTCAAAGAAGCGCTCCAAAATATACTTCCAGATTTCACCATTTCCCTCCAGGCTGGTTGTAATCTCCACCTCAGCCCTGCCTGATTTTCCCGGTTCCATCAAAATCTCCAGATTTCCGGAGCCTACGACTCCCGCGAAGGCGGACCTTTTTACATGATTTCTGGCATCAAAGCTATAAAGCAACTGTTCCATCTCAATCTCCTTCCTACCAGGACTTAAACTGCACCGGAGGCTGATAGAGGCCGCCGGACCATTCCACCAGCTGCTCCATATTCTGAGCAGCTAAAAGGCTTCTTTTTGCATCCGTCGCCCGGATTCCCAAATCCTGAACATAAGCTACGATTCCCTCACGTCTTAGTGCCTCAATCTCATCCAGTTCAATTCCCCGGCCAAATGGAGTTGCCCCGGCTATGGCCTGAAGGGCCTTTCTGCGCTTTTCCCGGTCCTCCGTCAGATACAAATACGCAATTCCCTGCTCTGTCACCACATGAGTTACCTCGTCTCCATAGATCATCACCGGCGGATTGGGCAGATTGGCCTGTTTTCCAATCTCCACCGCATCCAGCTGGTCTACAAATACAGGGGTGACACCTGTTCCAAATGTCTCCACAATCTGAACCACCAGTTTTCTTCCCCTGACCATCATATCATCCCTGGAGGCCATATCCTTCCAGGCTTTTGTCACATGCCTGCGCCCTCCCGGATTGCTTCCCATATTAGGCGCTCCTCCAAAGCCTGACAGCCTGCCGTTTGTCACGGTGGAGGAATTGCCCCATTTGTCAATCTGCAGGGTAGATCCGATGAACAGGTCGATGCCATACAGGCCTGCCAGCTGGGCCAGGGTCCGGTTGGACCTTAAGGAACCATCCGTACCGGTCGCGAATAAATCCGGGCGACTCTGAATATATTGGTCCATTCCCAGCTCGCCTCCAAAAGCAGTGATGCTTTTAACCCATCCGCTTTCAATGGCAGGAATTAAGGTGGGATGGGGATTTAGGGCCCAATGGCTGCATATCTTCCCCTTTAATCCCAGCTGCTCTCCATAGGTGGGGAGGAGAAGCTCAATGGCCGCCGTATTAAATCCGATTCCATGATTCAGAGACTGCACACCATGGCGGGCGTAAATTCCTTTTATACACATCATGGCCATAAGAATCTGAAGCTCCGTAATATTTCTGGGGTCCCGGGTAAAAAGCGGTTTAATCTCATATTTCTCCGGCGCTTCCACAATAAAATCAACCCAGTCCCCCGGAATATCCACCCGCTTTACTTTCTCCACAATCTGGTTTACCTGAACAATAACAATCCCATCTTTAAAGGCCGCCGCCTCCGCCAGTGTAGGGGTTTCCTCTGTGTTTGGCCCTGTGTACAGATTGCCCTCCGCATCCGCTTCGTCTGCCGCAATCAGGCAGATATCCGGAATCAAGTCCACAAATAGCCTGGCATACAGCTCCAGGTATGTATGGATTGCCCCGATCTTTAAGATTCCATCCTGCAGCATTTGAGCCACCCGCATACTCTGGCTTCCGGCGTATGCAAAGTCCAGAAGCGATGCAATCCCCTTCTCAAATAAATTCAAATGCTCCGGCCGCGAAACGCTGGGAATGACCATATGCAGGTGATGAACCTGCTCCGGATCGCAGTTCTCCATTGCTTTTGATAAAAAGGAGGCCTGCTTTTGATTATCCCCCTCCAAAATTACCGTATCGCCCGGAACAATCACTCTCTGCAAAAATTCTGTTATTTTTTCCGCAGGAACTACCTTTCCTCTGCTGAATCCGCCCACACGCTCCAATCGCTTTTTCTTTTTCTCACGCCGTGATGTCCATATTGTCTCTGGCATTGCCCGCTCCATCTCCTTTTCCTTTATGATTTGATTGACATCTCCTGTACTATAAGAATATAATAGCCTTATAATTCTGTAAAATTATATTTTTCTATATATTTATATATATTTAGTTATGAATTGAGCCGCAAAATTCGAGCCAGGGGAAAAGGAGGATTCACATGGAACTTTATCAGCTGGAACAGTTCAAGGCCGCTGCGGAGCTATCTCATATTACAAAAGCTGCGGAGCTGCTTTCTATTTCTCAGCCTGCATTAAGCAAAAATATACGTATTCTGGAACATGAGCTGGGATACCCTTTATTTGACCATGTAGGGAAACATGTACAATTAAATGAAAATGGACGTGTTCTGCTGAAATATGTAAATGAGATTTTCTGCAGCCTGGAAAACGCGAAGCGGGAATTAAAAGAATTGAA
>DWYS01000166.1 GCA_019118585.1 Candidatus Enterocloster faecavium
TCAGGGAATATGGGGAAAATGTGATCCTGGAGCGGAAGAGAAGTCCGTGGTGGCAGGTGTTTTTAGGCCAGTTTAAGGACCTGCTGGTCATGATCCTGATTGGAGCGGCGGCGGTCTCCATGGTGACAGGAGATCCGGGCAGCGCGGGAGTGATCTTTGCGGTGCTGCTCTTAAATGCCCTCCTTGGGACGGTTCAGAATCAGAGGGCCCAGAAATCGCTGGAGAGCCTGAAATCCCTCTCCGCCCCTCAGGTCCGGGTCCGGCGTTCCGGAGTGATGTGCATGGTCCCGGCCGCCCAGGTGGTTCCGGGGGATATCCTGGTGTTGGAAGCCGGAGACCGGATCGGAGCAGATGCCAGGATCCTGGAGAGCCGGGGCCTGAAAGTGAATGAAAGCTCCCTTACGGGGGAGTCGGTCAGTGTGGAGAAGCAGGAGGAGCTTTTGTGGAAAACCAGGCAGCGGGGACAGAATGCTGTGGAAAATCCCGGCTCCTCCTCCCAACTGGTGCCGCTGGCAGACCGGGTGAACATGGTATTTTCCGGCTCTCTGGTGACGGACGGCAGAGGAACAGCCGTGGTGACTGATACGGGCATGCATACGGAGCTTGGAAAAATTGCCCTGATGATGAATGATACAAAAGAGAAAAAAACGCCGCTCCAGATCAGTCTGGACCGGTTCAGCGGAAGGCTGGCTGCTGCCATTATGGCGCTGTCAGCCCTGGTTTTTATATTGGGGATCTACAGGGAAGAGGCTCCGCTTGATGCGCTGATGTTTGCCGTGGCCCTGGCCGTGGCGGCCATACCGGAGGCATTAAGCTCCATTGTCACCATCGTCCAGGCTATGGGGACTCAGAAGATGGCCAAAGAGCATGCCATCATCAAAGACCTGAAGGCAGTGGAAAGTCTGGGCTGCGTTTCCGTCATCTGCTCCGACAAAACGGGAACCCTGACCCAGAACCGAATGAGGGTGGAAGAGATTGCGGCAGGGGACAGGGTTTATGTTCAGGAGGAATGGCAGGAGGAAGGAAGGGACGAAGGGCTGAGAGAGGACGTCCGGCTCTTGTTTTATGCGGCAGTGCTGAACAACAATGCGCCCTGGAGGCAGGGGACGTCCGGTGAAAAAGGAAGAGAACAGGAGGGGGGAGGAATCTGGGGAGACCCTATGGAAAATGCTCTTCTGGAAATGGCTTTTGAAGGGGGACTGGACCCGGAGCGGCTGCAGAGGGACTGCCCCCGAATCCGGGAGTGGCCTTTTGACTCCGTTAAAAAACGGATGTCCGCTGTTCACATCACCAAAGAGGGGCCTGTGCTCTTTGTCAAGGGAGCTTTGGATGTGCTGTTGGACCGCTGCCAAAACATCCTTTGCATATCGGGGAAAAAACCGGCCTTCCGGCCGATGACCGGTTATGACCGCAGAAAGGTAAGAGAGCGGAATCGGGAATGGGCCTCCCAGGGGCTCCGTGTTCTGGCCTTTGCTTTTAAGCCCTGGAGAGAGGGGGACGACCCGGAACAGGATTTGATCTATCTGGGAATGACTGCCCTGGCGGACCCGCCCAGGCCGGAATCCAGGGCAGCGGTGGCGGCTGCCGGGGAGGCGGGAATCCGCACGGTCATGATTACGGGGGACCACAGGGAAACGGCGGCAGCCATTGCCCGGCGTCTGGGAATATTGACGGAGGGGCAGCAGGTGGTGACGGGAGAAGAGCTGGACCGGATGGAGGATGAGGAGCTGGCCGGGATTCTGGAGAGAACCTCCGTCTATGCCCGGGTTTCCCCGGAACATAAAATCCGCATCGTATCCGCATGGCAGGACCGGGGGAAAATCGTCGCCATGACCGGGGACGGCGTAAACGATGCACCGGCCCTGAAGAAGGCGGATATCGGAGTAGCCATGGGGCTGTCCGGCACGGAGGTATCCAAGGAGGCGGCCTCCATGATTCTGGCGGATGATAATTTTGCCACCATCATCAAAGCAGTAGCCAATGGGAGAAATGTTTACCGGAATATTAAAAACGCCATCCAGTTCCTCCTTTCCGGAAATATGGCGGGGATTTTCTGCGTGGTCTATACCTCCCTCCTGGCTCTTCCCATGCCCTTTGCCCCGGTCCATCTGCTGTTTATCAACCTGCTGACCGACTCCCTGCCGGCGATCGCCATCGGAATGGAGCCGGCGGGGGAAGGACTTTTAAAGACTCCTCCCAGGGACCCCGGGGAAGGGATTCTCACGGGACGTTTCGTGCGGGATATTTTAATCCAGGGAGGGCTCATCGGGGCCGCTTCCCTCTGGTCCTACCGCACCGGACTTCAGGCGGGTGGAGAGGCGCTGGCCAGCACCATGGCCTTCTCCACCCTGACCCTTGCCAGGCTTTTCCACGGATTTAACTGCAGAAGCGAGCGCTCCATTCTCTCCCTGGGGATTTTTACAAACCTGTACAGCCTGATGGCTTTTGAGCTTGGGACCATTCTCTTGATGGCAGTTCTGTTTGTGCCGGGACTTCAGACCATGTTTGCGGCGGCAGACCTGGGGCTGGGACAGTTTTTGACAGTCTGCTTCGGAGCACTGATCCCCACTCTGATGATCCAGGCCTTCAAGGTATTCAGGGAGGGGACGGAGTGAGGGGTATTCTGAATGAGCGTGTCTTTTTGCGGCGGATTTTCGACTTTTGTCCCTGATAGCTGGAAAAATTCAGAAAAATGTGGTAGAGTAGAACCTAAGAATACGAACCAGCGCGGCGGCGGTAATTTTAGGCGTTATACCGCGTTTTGGCTAAAGAAGTGGGAGGACATCATGAAACTGGTAACGTATGGGATTGAACAGAAGGTAAAACTAGGTGTTTTAAACAGCGATGAGAAATGGATTTATCCCCTTTCTTCCATGGGGATCGACTACCGCAGCATGCAGGAGCTGATCGAAAAAATCAGCGAGTCGGAGCTTCAGCTGGCGCAGCATTACTGCGGCCTGGAGAACGGAGAAATCAGAGGAGCGGCTCCTGTTGAGGAAGTGAAGCTTTTGGCTCCCATTCCCAATCCGCGCCAGGATGTAATCTGTCTGGGGGTAAATTACATGGCTCACGCGGAGGAATCCGCCCGCTATAAGAAAGAAAAGTTTGACGGCCAGCGCCCCTACGCGGTTTATTTTTCCAAACGGGTCAACCAGGCCAGCGCAAATGGGGACGGTATTCCCAGCCACCGGGATATCGTGGAGGACCTGGATTATGAGGCGGAGCTTGCGGTCATTATTGGAAAAGAGGCCAGCCATGTGAAGCCGGAACAGGTGAAGGATTACATTTTCGGATACACCATTATCAATGACGTCAGCGCCAGAACCATTCAGAACCGCCATAAGCAGTGGTATTTTGGAAAGAGCCTGGACGGCTTCCTGCCTATGGGGCCCTGCATCCTGACGGTGGATTCCATTCCGTATCCCCCGAAGGTATCGGTTCAGTCTAAGGTAAACGGTGAACTCCGGCAAAACAGCAATACGGAGCTTCTGATTTTCGGAGTCGACCACATTGTCAGCGAGCTTTCCCAGGGCATGACTTTAAAGCCGGGAACCATAATCGCGACCGGTACTCCCGCAGGAGTAGGGATGGGATTTGACCCGCCCAGGTTCTTAAAGCCGGGGGACCAGGTGGAATGCATCATAGAGGGAATTGGAAGTCTTGTAAATACGGTAACAGAATAGAGGAGGAATATGCTATGGATTCATTGACGATGACCATTCGGAAACAGAAAAACATTGCTCTGATTGCCCACGACCAGAAGAAGCATGAGATGATTGACTGGTGTGAGGCCCATAAGGAGATCTTGTCGCGGCATTTCCTGTGCGGAACCGGAACAACAGCCAGGATGATCACCGAGGCCACCGGCCTCCCGGTAAAAGGCTACAACAGCGGCCCATTAGGCGGCGACCAGCAGATCGGCGCTAAGATCGTAGAAGGAAAGATTGACTTTGTGATCTTCTTTTCCGACCCTCTGACGGCTCAGCCGCATGACCCGGATGTGAAGGCCCTGCTGAGAATTGCGCAGGTGTATGATATTCCGATTGCCAACAACAAGGCCAGCGCGGATTTTATGATTACGTCTCCCTATATGGACGAGGAGTATGAGCATGAGATTATTAATTTCCATCAGAATATCAGCGAAAGGGCAAAGACGCTGTAAGACGCAGGATGGCTGCGTCCAATTAAGAGAGGGGGCATGTATATGGAACAAAACTTATATGATTTAATGGACTGGGCGGGGATTGAGGAGCTGGTATATTCGGAGGGGGCCAATCCCTGCAGGCTTTTGGGACCGCATATGACGGACCAGGGGCTTTTGATCCAGACCTTGATCCCCACGGCAGTTAAAGTGGAGGTAAAGCTGCTGTCCACGGGAAAAACCTATCCCATGGAGATGGCAGATGAGGCGGGATTTTTTGCGGTGCTGATCCCACGGAAGAATATGACGGCCTATGCGCTGGAGGTGACCTATGACAATGGGACCACCGAAGAGCTGAGAGACCCGTATTCCTTCGCCTCCCGGTATACGGAGTCGGACTTAAAGAAATTCAAGGCGGGAATCCACTATCAGATCTACGAAAAAATGGGAGCACATCCCATGACCATCGATGGGGTGGAGGGCGTTTATTTTTCCGTCTGGGCTCCCTGCGCCATGAGGGTCAGCGTGGTAGGAGATTTTAACCTGTGGGACGGAAGGCGTCATCCCATGGAACGTCTGGGAGATTCCGGCATTTTCCAATTGTTTATCCCAGGGCTGAAGGCCGGAGAGATTTACAAGTATGAGGTGAAAACCCAGAGGGGAGAGCCCATGTTAAAGGCAGACCCCTATGGACATTTTTCGGAGCTACGCCCCAACACGGCTTCTGTAATCTGGGACATTGACCATTATCAGTGGCAGGACCAGGAGTGGATGAAGAAGCGGGCGGCTTCCCATCCCAAAGAAGAGCCTATGCTGATTTATGAGGTTCATCTGGGCTCCTGGATGCGCCATCCGCTCCAGCAGGATGAGGAGGGAAAGGATATTTCGGGGACGGAGTTCTATCATTACCGGGAAATCGCTCCCCTGCTGGCGGACTATGTAAAACAGATGGGGTATACCCATGTGGAGCTGCTTCCGGTGATGGAGCATCCCCTGGACGCTTCCTGGGGATACCAGGTGACGGGCTACTATGCGCCTACCAGCCGCTACGGAAATCCTGACGATTTCATGTATTTTATGGATTATATGCACGGCCGGGGAATCGGCGTCATCCTGGACTGGGTTCCGGCTCATTTTCCAAGGGATGCACACGGACTTGCCTGTTTTGACGGTACCTGTGTCTACGAGCATCAGGACCCCAGAAAGGGCTCTCATCCCCATTGGGGCACGCTGATCTATAATTACGGAAGGCCGGAGGTTTCCAACTTCCTCATTGCCAATGCTTTGTTCTGGGCGGACAAGTATCACGCCGACGGCATCCGGATGGATGCGGTGGCCTCCATGCTTTATCTGGATTACGGAAAACAGGATGGGGAGTGGGTGCCCAATATCTATGGCGGAAACGAGAACCTGGAAGCGGTGGAATTTCTGAAGCATTTAAGCTCCGTGTTTAAGGGAAGAAAAGACGGAGCTGTCCTGATCGCGGAGGAGTCCACGGCCTGGCCTATGGTGACCGGAAAGCCTGAGGACGGCGGCCTTGGATTCGATTTTAAGTGGAATATGGGCTGGATGAACGATTTTACCAGCTATATGCGCTGCGACCCCTATTTCCGCAAGTATAATTACGGAGAGCTGACATTCTCCATGCTGTATGCTTACAGCGAGAATTTTGTGCTGGTGTTCTCCCACGATGAGGTAGTTCACGGCAAGGGCTCGATGATCGGGAAGATGCCGGGGGAGACGCTGGAGCAGAAGGCTCAGAACCTGAGAACAGCTTATGGTTTTATGACCGGACATCCCGGGAAAAAGCTGCTGTTTATGGGACAGGATTTTGCCCAGGTGGATGAGTGGAATGAAAATGCATCCCTGGAGTGGAATTTGACAGAGTACCCGGTTCACCAGCAGATGCAGGATTACGTAAAGGCGCTGAATCACCTGTATTTGAGCCATCCGGCTCTTTATGAGAAGGATTATGACCCGGAGGGCTTCCAGTGGATTAACTGCAGCTATGACCAGGAGAGCATGGTGATTTTCATCCGCCGCTCCAAGAAGAAGGAAGAAACCCTGCTGTTTGTCTGCAACTTTGATAATATCACCCATGAGAAGTTCCGTCTGGGCGTGCCCTTTGCGGGGAAATACAAGGAAATCTTAAACAGCGATGCAGCGGAATTTGGCGGTTCCGGCATGACCAATTCCAGGGTGAAGAACTCCAAGGCCATAGAGTGGGACGAGCTGGAAAATTCTATTGAAATCCGCGTGGCCCCCATGAGCTGCTGCGTATTCAGCTGTACGCCTGCAGAGGAGGAGAAGCCCAAAAAGGAGAAGAAGGGGACCAAAACTTTCGCCGCTGTGAAAACACCTGAGGATTCCGGGACATCGGAGAAGAAGGATACCTCAGCCAGAACGACCAAAGGCCGGACCGTAAAGGAACGGATGCAGAAGCTGGCTGAGAAAAAGGACGAGCTGGGAAAGAAGGCTGCCCAGACAGTGGAGACCGTGCAGAAGCTGGCCTCTGAGAAGGTAGAGAAGCTGACCACGAAGAAGGTGGAGCCGGAGAAGCTTTCCACGAAAAAAGTAGAGGCAGAGAAACTTTCCACGAAGAAGGTGGAACCGGAGAAGC
>DWYS01000167.1 GCA_019118585.1 Candidatus Enterocloster faecavium
AATGTTATAATATCCATGAGTATTGGTACTCCTTTCGGTTTTGTTTTTTTGGTCGAAATCATTATACCTCAAGGAGCCAATACTCTTTTTATTTATTTTTTTATCAACTGACTATTTCTTTACTCCAACCCACTCCTCCACCAGGTCCTCGATCAGCAGCAGGCCCAGCGGTCCCAGGATGAACCCGAAAAAGCCAAACAGCTGCAGCCCTACATAGACGGATGCAAGGGTTTCCAAAGGCGTCAGCCCCACCTGACCGCCCATCATCCGGCTTTCCAGAAACTCTCTCAGAAAGTAGCACACCAGATACAGGCACAAAAGGATAAGGGCCCTCCCCCAGTTTCCGGCAGCCAGGCAGAGCAGGCACCAGGGCAGCAGAACGGTTCCGGTTCCAAATATAGGGAGAGCATCCAGTACACCGATGAAGATACCGGCCATAATGTAATAGGGATTCCCAATGAGGGCCATCCCCAAAATACAGACCATCGTAATAATAAACAGCAGCGCTCCCTGGGTCTTAAACCAGGCTTTTCCCGTGCAGACCACCCGGTTTCCGATCAGTGCAAATTCTTTCCTGAACAGCGACCGGTCTCTCCTCTCCCTCAGATCGTCCATCTCCTGAAGGGAGAGCACTGCCGCCAGAAAGGTTACCACCGTTATGATCAGGGTCCGGGCTCCCAGGCGCAGCAGCGTCATGGAATTTGCCATCAAAGCCGGGGCGGCCTTTTCCCTGCCCCACTCCAGAAGCCTGGAAAGCATGGCGGTAACCGTGTCCGCCGCCTGCCCTTCCTCCAGTCCAAAGGTCTCTTCCATGGCCCTGCAGCCGTTTGTCAGCCACCGGTCAAACTCCTCCACCCAAAAAGGCAGCTGGCCGGTCAGCAGTCTGGCCTCCTGACAGAGCTTCCCCAGGCCCCAGTATCCCAGGCAGCCCGTCAGAAGGAGCAGGATCAAAAACTCCGCCCCTCCCGCCGCCCCCACCGGCAGATGACGGCATTTCCCCCGGAAGTTTACCTGGATCCGATGAGAGAGGAAACGGGCAGAAGGGCGCAGGAACAGAGCTGTCCCGTATCCCAATAAAAAGGGAGCCACCAGGGGCAGCAGGTATCGAAAGCCTGCGTACACCCCTGCGGTGGTTCCCAAGATCACAAAAACTTTCTTCAGTTTTTTACCCGGCTTTTCCATGGACTCACCTGTTTTTTGATTTGTACTTCCTTTGTACCTTCCTAGTATGAACGCCGGGGGTTCAAAATATACATGAACCTCTTTACCGTTTTTTCTCCTTCAGCTCCTTCACCAGCTGGGCCGCCTCTCTGGCGATCTCCAGCTCCTCATTTGTTTTGATCACCAGCACATTTACCTTTGATGCGCCGTCGGAAATCCGGAACGCTTCTCCCTGCTCCCGGTTTTTCACCTCATCGATGGTGATGCCCAGAAATTCCAGATAGCTGCAGATTTCCTCCCGGATGTCGGAATCATTCTCCCCAACGCCGGCGGTAAATACGATATTGTCCACTCCGTTCATGGCTGCGGCGTAGCTGCCGATATACTTTGCCACCCGGTAGGCGAAAATCTCTCTGGCCAGAGCTGCCGTATCGTTGTACTTAATCTCCGCATCCTTTAATTCCCGGAAATCACTGGAAAGATTTTTGGAAAGTCCCAAAACCCCTGATTCCTGGTTTAAAATGTTCATAATCTGCGGAAAATCCAGATTCTCCTTTTTGGACAGGTATTCCAGTGCACCGGCGTCCACGTCCCCGCACCTGGTCCCCATCACCAGTCCCTCCAGAGGCGTAAAGCCCATGGAATTGTCCACCACCCGTCCGTATTTGACCGCACAGATGCTGGCGCCGTTTCCCAGATGGCAGACGATGGTTTTTACCCGGTCCGGCCTCTGCCCCATAAACTGGGCAGCCCTTCTGGAGACATACTGATGGCTGATTCCATGGAATCCGTAGCGACGGATCTTATGCTTCTCGTAAAACCGGTAGGGGAGGCCATAGAGAAATGCCTTGGGCTCCATGGTCTGGTTAAAGGCTGTGTCAAAGACTCCTACCATCAGTGTATCCGGCATCAGCTCCCGGCATGCCTCCACGCCGATGATGTTGGCCGGATTGTGAAGAGGCGCCAGGTCATTGCACTCCCGCATGGTTTCGATCACCTCATCGGTGATCACTACGGAACCGGTAAATTTCTCACCGCCGTGAACCAGGCGGTGGCCTACCACATCAATCTGGGAGTAATCGGAAATCACGCCCCGCTCCGGGTCCACCAGAGTGGTCAGGATCCGGTCCACCGCCTCCTTGTGGCTGGCCATGGGATATTTCTCCTTGATCTTTCCCACTTTGTCCGTCTGATAGTTGAAAACCCCATCGATTCCGATCCGCTCGCACTGTCCTTTGGCCAGCACCTTCTCAGCCTCCGTGTCAATTACCTGAAATTTCAGCGACGAGCTTCCGCTGTTGATCACCAGAATCCTCATGTCTAAGCACTCCCCTTATGTCAGTCCTTCAGTCCATCTCACCCAAATAGGACAGAACCGCCCTCAGACAGCCGTCCACGCCTACCAGTCCGCTCTCCACACACAGGTTGTAATTCTGAGCCCTTCCCCACTGAGCCCCTGTGTAATACTGGTAGTAATCCTTCCGCTTCCGGTCAATTTCCCGGATGCGCCGTTCCATCTCCGCCTCGTCCTCTGCCTTCTCCAGCTCCATCATGCGGCGGATCCTGGCCGGCATCTTGGCATAGATAAAAATATTGACGCTGTCCTCCAGGATCCGGTCCGCGCATCGCCCTACAATGACGCAGGGTCCCTGCTCCGCCAGACGCCGGATAATAGAAGACTGAGCCACAAAGATCTGGTCCGACATGGGAACCTGGTAAACCTCTGAAAACGGGTGATAATAATGGCGGTCCAGAGGGTCATGAACCTCCGGAAGCTTCTCATCATAGTGAAGAAATACGGCCTCCGCCATATCGGCGTCCTCCGCTGCCATGGAAATCAGCTCTTTATCATAAAATGGAATGCCAAAGTGCTCCGCCAGACGTACTCCAAGCTCCCGTCCCCCGCTGCCAAATTCCCGGCTGACTGTAATCACTCGATTCATAATGTATACCTCCCCTTCTCCTGATGTAAAAATGGCAAATACCTCGTCAAGTGCTCCTTGTAGTATATCATATTTTCCCCGAAAATCATAGGTTTTCCTTGCCAAAGTTCCGTCGGTCGGGTAGAATGGTTCGTAACCGTTCAGGACGGCACATCTTCTTGCCCGGAAGCTTCCTTGGCTGGAGCTTGGGCCAAGGTATATTAAAGGAGTTTTTACATGAGTATTTTAAATGTGGAACATTTGAGCCACGGATTTGGAGACCGGGCTGTTTTCCAGGACGTCTCCTTCCGGCTTTTAAAGGGGGAGCACATCGGATTGGTGGGCGCCAATGGAGAGGGGAAGTCCACCTTTATGAAGATCATCACCGGCAAACTTCAGCCGGACGAGGGAAAGGTGGAGTGGGCCCGCCATGTGCGGGCCGGATATCTGGACCAGCACACGGTCCTGGAAAAGGGTATGACCATCCGTGAGGTATTAAAGAGCGCTTTCGCCTTTCTCTTTGAGATGGAAGAACAGATGAACCGGATCTGCGACCAGATGGCCTCTGCCCCGGAGGAGCAGATGGAGTCCATGATGGAGGAGCTTGGCACCCTCCAGGACCTCCTGATGGCCCACGATTTCTATGTCATCGATGCCAAGGTGGAGGAGGTGGCCCGCGCCCTGGGCCTGATGGAGATCGGCCTGGACCGGGATGTTTCGGAATTAAGCGGAGGGCAGAGGACCAAGGTTCTCCTGGGAAAGCTTCTCCTGGAAAAACCGGACATTCTGCTGCTGGACGAGCCCACCAACTACCTGGATGCCCAGCATATCGAATGGCTGAAGCGCTATCTGCTGGAATATGAGAACGCCTTCATTCTCATTTCCCACGATATCCCCTTCCTCAACAGCGTCATCAATCTGGTCTACCATATGGAAAACCAAAAGCTGAACCGCTATGTGGGAAATTATGACCAGTTCCAGGAGGTGTACGCAGTCAAAAAAGCCCAGCTGGAGGCCGCCTACAAGCGTCAGCAGCAGGAAATCGCCTCCCTCCAGGACTTTGTGGCCCGCAACAAGGCCCGTGTATCCACCCGGAACATGGCCATGTCCCGGCAGAAAAAGCTGGACAAGATGGAGGTCATCCAGCTGGCAAAGGAAAAGCCCAAGCCGGAGTTTCATTTTCTCACGGCCCGGGCTCCGGGGAAATTCATTTTTCAGACCCACGACCTGGTCATCGGCTATGAGGAGCCCCTCTCCCGGCCCTTGAACCTGACCATGATGCGGGGTGAGAAAATCGCCCTCTACGGCGCCAACGGGATCGGAAAAACCACTCTCTTAAAAAGCATCCTGGGTCTGGTCCCCTCCCTGTCCGGAAGCGTAGAATTGGGAGACTATCTGGAAATCGGATACTTTGAACAGGAGGCAGACCCGGACAACACCTCCACCTGCATCGAAGAAATCTGGAAGGAGTTCCCCTCCTACACCCAGTACCAGGTGCGGTCTGCCCTGGCCAAGTGCGGCCTCACCACCCAGCACATCGAGAGCCAGGTCCGGGTGCTGAGCGGAGGCGAGCAGGCAAAGGTCCGTCTCTGCAAGCTCATCAACCGGGAGACCAACGTGCTGCTTCTGGACGAGCCCACCAACCATCTGGATGTGGACGCAAAAACAGAGCTGAAGCGGGCGCTGACCGAGTACAAGGGCAGCATCCTCTTGATCTGCCATGAGCCGGATTTCTATGAAGGTCTGGCCGACCAGGTGTGGGACTGCCGGGAATGGGCTCTGCACCTGTCCTAAAACAGGTCAAATGCCCCTCCTGTCTCTTTCATCGAAAAACGCATCTCCTTCCCCGTTATGGGATGGACAAAGGACAGCCTCACGGCGCACAGGGCCAACGGCCCCGCCGCGGGGCTTTTTCCATATTTGCTGTCCCCGTACAGAGGCGTGCCGTGTCCCGCCATCTGCACCCGGATCTGGTGATGGCGGCCGGTCAGAAGCTCAATCTCCACCAGAGTCAATACCTGTGATCCTCCGCCTGTTTTCTCCTCCTTCACCTCTCTGCTGTCCACCACCCGGTAGTTCAAACGGGCCAGTTTTCCACCATCCGCCGACTTATCCACAATCCGGGAACAGTTGATTTTCCGGTCTTTCAACAGAAAATCCACATAGGTGCCAGAGTTATCCACAGGTTTTCCACATACAACCGCACGGTAAATTTTTTTCATTTTTCCTTCCTGAACCTGTCTGCTCAAAAGGGCAGCGGCTTTCTGGGTCTTTGCGTACACCATTACTCCCCCCACCGGCCGGTCCAGTCTGTGGATAACTCCTACGTAAGGAGGCTGTCCCCCCAAAGCTCCTGTGGATTTCTTTGGTGATAATTTGTGGATATGTTCCCGGATCCGGCTCACCATATCCTCCTCAAAGCCTCTGGAAGACTGGGATTCAATCCCTGCTGGCTTTTCCACCACAATCAAATTTGGATCTTCAAACAACACTGACAGCATAAATCTTTCCTCTCTGTTTTGTGATACTTTCTTGAATTTTTTTCTCAAAGCCTTGCATATTTTTTTGAAAGGTTGTATAGTATATGATATAAATCTACATAGTTTTTAAAACTACATGCAAAGGTTTCTGATATTCATTTTTCTGTTAAGGAGGTTATATCACATGAAGACTAAGATCATGAAAAATATAACCCGGATCAAGGACCCGGGCAGTGCCATCACTCACTTTATCGCCATGGTCCTGGCCATCGCAGCCATGACCCCGCTTTTGATAAAAGCCAGCCAGAAATCGGGGCATTTTCTCTCCCTGCTGATTTTTATTTTAAGCATGATCGGCCTTTACGGAGCCAGCACCATCTATCACACCCTGGATATTTCCCCGAAGATCAACCAGCTGCTGCGCAAGCTGGACCACATGATGATCTTCATTCTCATTGCCGGAACCTACACCCCGGTGTGCATGATCGTTCTGGGAGACCGGACCGGATGGCTGCTCTTAGCCCTTGTGTGGGCCATCGCAGCCGCAGGCATTGTCATCAATGCCTTCTGGATCACCTGCCCCAAGTGGTTCTCCTCCCTGATTTACATTGCCATGGGCTGGGTGTGCATCCTGGCGATCACCAAAATCATCAGCGCCCTTCCAAAAGCCGGATTCATCTGGCTTCTGGCCGGCGGCATCATCTACACCCTGGGCGGCATCCTCTATGCCCTGAAGCTGCCGCTCTTCAATTCCAGGCATAAAAATTTCGGTTCCCACGAAATTTTCCATCTCTTCGTTATGGGAGGCAGCCTGTGCCACTACGTGATGATGTACCGGTTTGTGGCGTAAGGTCTTTCTCCGAAAATCCTTCGATCAGCCGCTCCTTTTCCCTGCGGCTGAGTTTTTTTATGGCCCACTCCCGCTTCATCGCCTCCTCTCTTGTGGCGAACACCTCATAGTAGGACAAGGAAACGGGCCGCCGGCTCCTGGTATATTTTGCGCCGCGGCCTTCATTGTGGGCCTTTACCCGTTCATCCAGATGGTTTGTCCACCCACAGTAAAAGCTTCCGTCCCTGCAGGTCAGCAGGTAGGTATAATTCTGACATTCTTCCATTTTCCATCACTTCCAAAACCTATGTAAACGGCAGCAGCACCCAACGTGCGCCGCAGCCGCCCGGAGGCCAGGGTCTCCGTCATCTATATAAAAGCACCAGCTGGATGCGCATTGGAGCCGGTTTGCTTCCTCTGTCTTAGTATATGATCCGGGCGTCAAAATGTGCATCCGCTAGAATCTTGCGCCGCCTCCCCCATGGCTGCGGCCGCTGCCGGACCGGTGAGTGGTGCTTCTGCCGGGATGGCCTCCTCCCGGACCGCTGCGGCCGGAGACAGGCGCGATTCTCTGCCTGGTTACAAACTGATTCACCAGCCGGTCTGCCGTCCCATCCGTCCGGATCCGGGCCTGGGCCTGATAGGCCATGGAGGCATTTCTCCTTTTCCGGTCCGTCTGCTCCATCCCGTAATCCCGGACCACGGCCAGGCAGGCGCCTGCCGCCGCTGCCCCCGCAGCTCCCACGGCGGCTAAAACCTCGTACCAGCGTAAACTGCGGTAGGGACTGACCCTTCCGGTCTCCTCCTCATAATTGTACTGGCCGGATTCCACTCCCATCGCTGCATATTCTTCGATCTCCTCCATCACCAGAAGGGCGGAGCCGGCATAATCCTGTGCGGAGAGCCGGGAAACCGCTGCCTCCCCCAGCCGCCGGATCCGCTCGTCCGTCAGGATCCTGATCATCTCTCCGGCGGTGGAGATATAGTATTCCCCTTGGACTTCCCCTGGTCCGTCCATGTAGATCAGGTACAGAGCGCCGCTGTCCTCTCTTCCTTCTCCCAATCCCATCTCATCGTAAAAATCATCCGCATACTCCATGGCACTGCTCCCCTCCTGCCGGAAGGCTGTCACCACCGCCAGGTCCATGCCGATTTCTTCCCGTTCGCGGCTGATCCGTTCCTCCAGCTCTTCCTTTTCCCAGGCTTCAAAAAGGCCTGCCTGGTCAAATACCCTCTCCTGTGCGCCATCCTCCCCAGTCTCCGCCCCCATGGCGAAAAGCGGAAATGCCAGCACCAGAAGAAGACACAGCCAGAACCCTTTCATCCATCTGCTCATATGAAATACCCCACAATCAGCATAAAAATCAGTATCGGGAAAAAGACCGATGCAAAAAGCACGGCCAGCTTCCCCTTGTCCACCGGCAGGCAGCCGCAGGTTTTCCCGGTCTGTCCGTTCAGGGCAAAGTAATAAATCTTTCCGCTCCTCCGCTCCCGATATGTAAGGGTCCACACCGGCAGGAGGGCATAGCTCCACTTCTCCTGGTCCCGATGCACCTGCCTGTCGGTCACCTGGAAGCTGCTGTAAGCTCCTCCCTGGTTTTTCAGTCCGTCCAGAAAGAACTCCTCCACCTCACGGCCTGCCTCCTGGCTGAACTGGGAGGACTCCATATCCCGCTTCTCCGCCTGAAAACCGGACAGAAGCCCCATGGAAAATTCCTGCGCCTTCTCCGTCTCAAAGGGCTGCACCCCTTCTGCCAGGTTCCGGTCCCCTTTTTTCAGGGCGCTGCGCAGAAGTCCCTGGATCTGCGTCTCACCGGAACGGCTGACCTCGTAAATTCTTGTGGTGGTAATCCGCATATCCCCCGCCGTCGTCTGGGAGACCATAGTTCCCTGTCCTTCCAGTTTTCCGGAGATATGGCAGCTGTACATCCAGTATGGATAGTAGACGCCGGTCATGGTCTCCAGGCTTCCCTCCGAGCAAAATGCCTCCGGCACAAATTTTTTCCTGCCCACCCACTGCCCGAAGATTTCCCTGGCCTTTTTCCGGTCAATCTGAAATGGGATCACCAGGTCCGGCCTGAATTCTCCGGAAAGCCTTCCCGAAAGCACCACGGGATTGTGGCAATAATAGCAGAAGGTAGCTGCCGTAGTTTCATCGGTGACGATCTGGGCGCCGCAGCTGGGGCAGGTATAAAGAGCAGCTCCTTCCAAATCCTCCGTTCTGCTCTCCTTCTCCCCGTCCTGATCGCCCGAAAGCGCTTCTAACTCCTCCTGGGAAAACTGGGACCTGCAGTATTCGCACCCGTACTTCTGGGTTTTCGGGTCAAAGATCAGCCCGCCCCCGCAGTTGGGGCATTTATAGGTAATGGCTGCCATCCGGCACTCCTCCTTTAATCATTGTGAGGCTTTTTGTAACTTTTGCCCCTGTTTTCCCGCCGTCCTGAACTGTTACGGATTCTTAGGCTTTCCGCACTCCGTACAGAACTTTCCTGTATTGACGGCCCCGCAGCTGCAGGTCCAGGAGCCGGAAGCAGGCCTGGGCGTTCCGCACTCACTGCAGAATTTTCCGCTGTTCTGGTTCCCGCAGTTGGGACAATACCATACCTGGCCCTTGGGAGCAGCTGCGGCGGGCTGTCCGGCATTCTGAGCCATCTGCATCTGCTGCAGGTTGGTCCCGGAGGCAGCCCCCATAAAACCTCCTCCTGTCTGCATCCCGAATCCCATCCCCATAAAACCGGCCATGGAACCGGCGGAATTGGAGCCGGCCGCCTTCAGGCCCTCCGCGATGGAGCTCTGCACATACCCCTCCCGCACTGCGGGGTCCCCCATCATGGCTCCCTTGTTGCGCATATTGATCAGATTCTGGGATTCCTCGTCGTAGGAGATGCTGGCAATCCCCACCGCCTGGATCTCCATCCCCCGCATCCGGTTCCACTCCTCATCCAGGGTCTGGGCCATATAGCTTCCCAGCTCCCGGCTCTTGGACGGTACATAGGAAATCCGCACACCGTCAGCAGACATCTGATTGAGCGCCGTCTGGAAAGCCTCCATAAACTCTGACAGATACTGCTGGTTGACGTCCTCCATCTCCACCCTGTCCTGGTTTTTTGGAATGACTTCCCGGTAAAACTTCAGGGGGTCCGTGATCTTCACGGAGTAGGTCCCGTGCGCCCGCAGAAACAGCTCCGCGTTATAAAAATTATCAAAATAGTTTACCGCGTTGCGGGTGCCGAACTTCAGTCCTTTGATCTCCTGGAGATTGATATAATAAACCTTCTGAACCCCCGGCGTGATCCCACCAAACCGGATCCGGTTGAAGGATTCCTTCAGAGCCTCCCCGAACTGCCCGTTGAAAAGAGAAGGCATGGAGCTGTTCTCTACCTTGTAGTAGCCCTCCTCCGCCGTATAGTCTACCACTTTTCCTCCGTCCACCAGCATCATAAACTGATTGGGGTAGACATGGATCAGAGAGCCGTCGGATACCACATCCCCGCTTCCTTTGGTATTGGAACCGCGCCCTTTTCTTACCTGGACTCCGCGGACAAAGACCGTCTGGTCCCCCATATCATCCGGCTCTATGGCCTCCAGCCACTGATCCCCCAGAGCCGAACCTGCTGCCTGTGTCACCGCTTTTATAATTCCCATTCTCCATTTCTCCTTTTCTTTCTATCTTTCATCCTGCTTTGTTCTAAACTGCCGTTTTCTTCTCCTCCGGGCGGAGCCGTTTCTTCTTGATGGGGTCCACGCAGCGGACTGCGAAAAACAGAAGAACTCCGCTCAGTGCGAGCTGCAGCACAATGCTCGTAAATACCCAGTGCTCCATGATCCAGCCCTTGAACTGCACGCCCATAGCCCGGCACATGCTCTCAATCCCCATGCCGCTTTCCGCCGGTCCGTTCATCACCGTATAAAAAGTAGCCGCAGGGTTTAACAGCAGCAGATAAAAGGCCGCGCCGGCCGTAGGCCTGGCCATCTCCCCCGCTGCCCGTACCGCGCCGCCATAGCGGCTTAAATGGGTGGAAGACAAAGCCATGGCAAACCGGTTGGCAAAGTAGGTCCCCGCCACCAAAAGCCCGATTACCCCGTAGGTGCAGACGGAGGCCAGCGTAGAGCGCTTAAAAACAGCCGAGAAGAAGATGCCCATGCTCCCGGCCACCAGTGCGACTGCCACATAGCAGAGCAGCAGAGCTGCCAGGTCCATCCAGGTGATCCCTCCAAACACCAGCACCATGGAAATAGGCGGAAAACTGGAAACTACCAGCAGCACCATCACGCTCAGAGCGCTCATCAGTTTTCCGGAAACGATCTGAGCCGGCGTCAGCAGGGTGGTCAGCATCAGATCCAGTGTCTGCCTCTCCCTCTCTCCGCTGATGGAGGCCGCCGTCAGTGCCGGTACGATAAACAGCAGCATGATAAATTCCAAAGCGGCCAAAAGCTCATACATCTGCATAAAACTGGTATACTGAATGGAAGCAGAAGCCCTTACCTGGGCCATGACCGAGTACATGTTCAGCAGAGCCACCGCGGACAGAATGCCATTGAACACCATCACGATCATGGGGAGGCGGATGCTGCGCACATTCACCCTGGCTTCCCTTTTATAAACCGGATTCTGCTTCATAGGACAACACCGACCTTTCCTCTTCCTGATCCGTCAGCTGCATAAATACGGACTCCAGGCTCCCCGGCTCCCGGACGAAGCTGCTGACCATCACCCCTGCTCCAACGAGCTCAGCCAAAAGCCCCGCTTCCTCCTCCTGGTCCCCGGAAAAATGGATGCTGATCTCCTGGTCCCGCACGGTAATGGTCTGCACCATCGGATTGTTCTTGAGCATGACCAGAGCCTGGTCCAGGTTCCGGCAGACGGTGATCACCAGAGGCTTGGAGGTATTGACCCTTGCCAGGATGTCCTCCATATTCCCCTCTGCCAGAAGCCGTCCCTGGTCCAAAATCCCAATATCCGTACACAGCTCGGAAAGCTCCGAGAGCACATGGGAACTGATGAGGATCGTCTTTCCTGCCTCCTGCAGTTCTCTTAAAATCTCCCGGAATTCAAACCTGGTTCTGGGATCCAGCCCGGAGGTGGGCTCATCCAGGATCAGGATTGCCGGGTCGTGGATCAGAGCCCTGGCCAGGCAGAGGCGCTGCTTCATGCCCCTGGAAAGACCGTCCACATAAAAATCCATCCGCTCATCCAGACCCACCTGCTCCAGAAGAGCCAGACAGCGCTTTCTGGCCAGAAGTCCGTCCATATGGTAGCAGGAGGCAAAAAACTCCATGTATTCCCCCACTGTCAGATTGTCATAAACCCCAAAGAAATCCGGCACATATCCGATCTGAGTCTTCAGCTCCCCTTCAAATCCGGTCACATCCCTGCCGTCAATCAGCACCTGGCCGCTGTCCGCCTCCAGAAGCCCCGTCATGATCTTGATCGCAGTTGTTTTCCCCGCTCCGTTTGGCCCTACAAAGCCGTACAGAGCGCCGTCCCCCACCGTCATGGTCAGTCCGTTCAGAGCGTGGAATTTTCCATAAGCCTTGTGAAGCTCCCTGATTTCCAGCATCTACTCACTCCTTCCGATTACCGTCACAATGGGAAGAATAATATTTCCCATATAATCCTCCGCCTGGTCGTACAGATAGCGGACCGTCAGCGTATTGCCCGGGGACAGATACGGGTCCAGATCCTCTCTGGAGTAGGTGCCGGTAACGCTGTCCATCCGGTCGTAATTTCCTGTATTGTAATTGTAAAAATACACATCTCCCGTAAAGGGGACCGTATAGTTGTACCGAAGGCTGTCAAGGATCTGCTCTGACTGGGAGCGGAACTGAACCTGCACCACCTCCGTATCATTTCCCAGATAATATTCCAGGATCAGGGGCGTCACGCTGTACATGGTGTTGGTGGAGGCAAAGTATTCCCCGCTGATGACCTCCGGGTCTCTGGGAAGGGAGGAATAGTATACATAGCTGTCCCTGGTGAAATCCACCTCCAGAGGAGCGGTAATCAATGTGGTCCCATAGGTTTCCCCTGCCGGCTCCCTCAGAAAATCCTTCCGTCCGCCGCTCTGGACAAATCCCACAATTCTGGCCTCCTGACGGTAGGTATCCAGAGACTGTCCCATGTAAAAGGACAGCAGGTTCGTTCTCTGGACCGCCTGCATATTGGCCTCGCCCTCAGCAGTGCCGGCCGCGGTTCTGGAAGCTCCGGTCACCTGCTCCGCCATCACATATCCATAATTGGCTGCCCCGTAGATGACCTCCCGGCCGCCTAAATCCACGGTCTCTCCAGGTTCGATGCGTCCGATCATCACCATCTGATCGTACAGGAGCAGAGCCGCATTCTCCAGGGGCTCCGGGTAGCTGCTGGTGATGGTTCCGGATATTTCCCCGTCGAAGAAACGGATATCCCCCTGAAAACCTTCCCCTTCATTTTCCCCGCTGCGCTCCATCATAAAGTATTTGGATTCAAAGGCCCCTGTCTGTCCGGCACTGATCCTGGTCGCATCCTGGTCAAAACGCATGGAGATCGAGGGCTCCTCATCCCCGTTAAATTCCGGTTTTGCCTGTTCATAGTAGGCACTCTGGGTAATGGGGTAAACCTGGTATTCCGGATTCAGGCAGACCCGGTACGGGCGCTTGCTGGGAGCACGCATATTGATGAAGGTCATTTCCGATTCCCCGTCCGGACCTGCATCGATGATGGAGGCATAGGTAAAAAAGGGACCTGAAAAACGGGTGGAGGTGCTCATCACGACCATAAAGCCGGTTCCGGCCAGGGCCAGAAGCAGCACGCCGGGATAGTAATACCGGCGCAGCCCCCGATGCTTTAAGAAAAAGTAAAGCCCCGGCCCCACTAAGATCACATAGGCGGCAGCCACAATGGTGTACAGCCCCACATCCGGCAGACGTTCCACATCCCCCGTATTGATCAGGTTCTGAACCGCCCAGAACTGTTCCGATGTGGTCCCGTCGGAAAGACGGACAATGCTCTGAATCCGGTTTTCCCCCAACAGAGCAGTAAACATCCGGTCCACATAGGTGATGTTCTCCCGGCAGAACTCCTCAATATCCCCGAAGTCGTAGACCGCAGCCGCTACCAGACCGCTTCCCGCCTGGGCGGCGGACAGCACCGTCACCTCATCGCTGGAGAGAATCTCCTTGGCCCCATTGAGATAAACGTCCGTGCAGGTCAGGGGAATGGTGGCGCTGGCAGGACTGTCCTGTGCAAACTCCACCCCCATATTGATATCCCGCTCCTCCGCATCGGGCAGCGGACTCTCCAGGATCTCATCCCCGAAGGCGTTCATGACCTCTTCCCCGTGGGCCCCTGTGCCAAAAAGCAGAACGCCCCCGCGTCCTACCCACTCCCAGATGGCCTCCACCTGGGAAACGGACAGGCGGGAGGTATCAAAATCGGAAATCAGGAGCACATCCAGCTGGTCCAGCCCCAGCCCGTCCGAAGGGATCATCTGGGGCGTCAGCTCAATGGTCCTGGTCCGCAGGGTGCTGTAGCTTACGCCCACATTATTCAGATAGCCCAGCTTGTCCATGGAATCACTTAAAACTCCGATAAACAGCTGAGCCGTTCCTTCCTCTACATCCAGTTTCAGGCGCTTGCTGGCGATCTCCTGTCCTTCCTCATCCAGCACCTTCAGATACATCTGGTCAATCTGGCCTCCCAGGGAAATGCTTAAATCCCGCTCCTCCTTCTGCCCTTCCTCCAGCTCCACAGGATATTCATAGCGGTAGATCGTGTAGTCCGACTCCATCGTCAGCACGCAGAGGGTTCCTGAAAAGCTGCCCTCCTCCCGGTTCTCCAAATTTACCTTGATAGGCAGGAACCGGCCGCTTTTGGCCATATTCTGGTAGCCGTAGACCGCATCCAGAAGGATCCTTCCGCCCTCCAGGCCGCTTTCTCCGGTTGTCTCCTGGCCGTATGCCGTAAACGTCAAAAAGACGCAGCAGGCCGCTGCAGCCAGAAGCCTGGCTGCCCACCGGATGCGTCTTTCCCCTTTCTCTTTCCTGTTCAGGGCTGGATCTCTGTCTGTCATATCATGCTCTCCATCAGTCAATGGCATCAAAATGCTCTTTATTAATATCAAAATGCACCTGAAGCTTTACCGTAAATACCGTTCCGTTCAGATCGCTGGACACCCCGATGCTGCCCCCGTGCATCTCCACAATCTCCTTGGCAATGGCCAGTCCCAGTCCCGTTCCCCCCGTAGAGCTGGAGCGGGACTGCTCCACCCGGTAGAATTTATTGAAGATCAGGGGGAGCTCCTCCGGCGGGATTACAAAGCCGTAGTTGGTCACGGACACGGAGACCACCTCTTCCTCCGCCCGGATCTGGACCAGCACCCGCTTTCCGTCAGCCCCGTATTTAATGGCATTTCCGATCAGATTGTCAAACAGGCGGGCTAACAGGGTGCCGTCGGCTGTAATGGTCTTGGCCGGCACATTGCTCTGAAGGTCATAGGACAGCCCCTTTTGGGCAAAGCTGGGATAGGACTCCTCCAGCAGCTGGCTTAAAAGCTTCACAATGTCCAGCTGGGTCACATGCATGGCGATCTTTCCATAGTTCAGCTTTGTAAATCCAAACAGATCCTGGATCAGCTTCTCAAGACGCTTGGATTTCCCATAGGCAATCTCTATGTACTTGCTCTGAAGTTCAGGCTCCAGGGAGGGATTCCGTTCCAGAAGTTCCAGATATCCGATGATAGAGGTAAGAGGGGTCCTCAGGTCATGGGCCACATTGGTAATCAGCTCATTTTTCGTCCGCTCCGACTCCCGCTCTTTCTCCATCAGACGGCGGATATCCTCCGCCATCTTGTTTAGATTGGCCGCCATGCCGGAAAACTCATCGTCTCCCACCACCTTCACTGTGGTGTTTAAATTTCCCTCGGACAGATCCTGAATGGCATCGGAAATCTGGTTCATATACCGGATCGAAGGCCCCTGCAGGAACAGCAGGGTGCCGGAGAACAGCAGGATGCCAAAGAGCACATAGAGAAGCACCACCAGCGGCTGGGAACCGGAAATCGCTTCCAGAAGCCTTCCCTGATGGCCCTGCTCCCTCAGATACCGGACCAGCATGGAAATATTGGCCACCAGAAAGATCTCCACCAGGCAGGTGATAATGGCGCTGTAGATGATGTTCATCACAATTCTGGCATAGTAACGCCTGCTTACATCATTTTTCAATCTTATAACCTACTCCCCATACCGTAGTAATGATCTTGTTCTGTCTGGTGTCCTCCTTCATCTTCCCCCGAAGTCTCCGGATATGTACCATAACGGTATTGTTAGCCTCATAAACCTTCTCATTCCACACCTTCTCAAAAATCTCATCGGTGCTGAATACCCGTCCCGGGTTGGATGCCAGAAGATAAAGGATATCGAACTCAATGGGCGTCAGCTTGATCTCCTCTCCGTCCACGACTACCTTGTGATTGTCCTTGTTGATGACCATTCCCTTGATGGAAATTTCATTTCCCACCCGGTCCCTGGCCGCGCTGTTGGGATTTAACTGTGTGTACCGCCTCAGCTGGGACTTCACCCTCGCCGTCAGTTCCAGAGGATTAAAGGGCTTCACCACGTAATCGTCCGCCCCGGTTCCCAGTCCCAGAATCTTATCCAGGTCCGTGGACTTGGCGCTGAGCATAATAATGGGAATGTTGTTGGTCTCCCGGATTTTCTTGCACATATCCAGCCCGTTCATCCCCGGCATCATAATATCCAGAAGCACCAGGTGGATATCCTCCTTATCCAGGATCTCCAGGCCCTGGGCAGCATTCTCCGCCTTGAATACTTTATATCCATCGCTGACCAGATAAATTTCAATCAGGTCCGCAATCTCTTTTTCGTCATCCACAACCAGAATGTTGATATCAGGCATGGCTTTTCCTCCTTCATGTTTAACCTCATGATACCGGACTGCTGTGCTGACACACTCCCGCAATCCTCAAAGACATTCTATCACATCTTCCTTTCTTTTTCCTTACTTTTTTCATGAGATTTACCGGGAATTTGTGGCAGCCGTTCAGGGCGGCGGGAAAATGGGAGGGAATACAGGCGTTCCGCTTGCTTATGATCCGGTTCCTTTCTCCCCGTGATGTCCTCCCTTGCCATGGCAGCCCTGGCCGCGGAAGTTCTCTCCTGACAGTTCGGCAATCCGCTGACGGATCTCTTTCATGGACATATTTCTGACCTCCTCCGGCTCAACATCCGGGTCCAATGCCAAAAGTTCCTGATAGGCCCTGTATTTCCCGCAGGAAAGCCCCATCTCATGGGCCAAAGCGGCTTCGCCGGAATCCATGGAATAGCAGTGGGCGTTTTCATGGCCGGAAGCGCAGACTTCCATCTGGGTCAGTATCCTTCCGCACTGCCTTTCGCTGGTTCCTGCCACCGCGATCGTCAGCGCCCCGTCCTCGGAAAGCAGGGAGGCGATGCGCCCGTCCGCCAGGATCTCCTCCACCGCCTGGGTATACGTTTGGTACATCACATCCAGTGAATCTGCCAGTTCCTTTCCGTCATCGTTATAGCCCTCAACAGAGACCACCCGGTCGAAGCGGTTGATGCCCAGCTCCAGGGAGGGGTTGATGTCTATGCTGATGGAGGCGGTGGGCGTAAAGTACAGCCACCGGACATTTCCGGCCAGCAGGACGAAGAAAAAGCACGCGAGGGCAGGCGCCAGGAACCGGAATCTGCCGGCACAAAAACGCCTTTTTGCATGTTTCTCTCTCTCCTGTGCAATATAGTCCCTGGTCCTCTCCTTCAGCTCTTCCGGCGCATGGATTTGGTTAAACGCGTCTCTGATCCGGTCATTCATCCTCTTCACCTCCCAGCTTCTCCCTCAGCAGCTGCCTGGCGCGATTTAAAAGTGTGTACACAGTATTGACGTTTTTTCCCAGAATGCGGCTGATCTGAGGCGCACTGAAACCCTCATAATAATGCAGGTAAACCACATCCTTGTACTTGGCCGGGAGAGAGAGGACCGCCTCCAGGACCTCTCTGTGCTCTTCCTTCAGAGGTGCAGCCTGCTCCATGACCTCATCCAGCGATACGGTCCTGCTGCGGAAAAAACTTTTCAGCATGTCCCGGCAGGCATTGATCGTCACACGGATCAGCCATGCCTTCTCATGTTCCCGGCTTTCAAAAGAAATACAACTAAGGACATACTTCAAAAATACCGTTTGAAATATGTCCTCCGTATCCACGTAATTTTTTAAATGCAGCATACAGAGCCGCCGAACCATATCTCCATATTGCTCGATGGCCCTGTTTACCTCTTGCTCACTCCGCATGTTTTTGCACTGTCGGCTCCCTCTTATCTGTATGCACAGCCATATCCCCGGCCGCAGCCCATTCCATGGCCCCGGCCATGGCCCAGCCCGGTTTTGGGGCAGGTGTTGTCATGATGGTTGTCGCAGATGCCGTCTCCGTCGGCATCCACATAGTAACAGCCGCTGCCGCAGGTGCCGCCGTGGTGTCCTGCCGCGAACGCGCTGGTCGTACCAATGGTCAAGAGAGCTCCTGCCGTCAGGATTCCTGCTATTAATTTTTTCACGCTGATTCCTCCGTCCATTTTAAGGTAGCCTTTTGGGGCTTCATCTATCATACGAATGAGCCCCGCCAATCCATTCAAATTTCCGAAAAAATTTTTATTTTTTTCTCTCCGGCTTAATCCCCGCTCTCAATGGGCTTAAAGATCCGCGTCACCACCGGGTCATCGGCCTTGCGCACCGAGTCTGCGGCCGCAATCGCCTCCCGGCAGAACTGCTCCTGGGAATTGACCAGCACTTTGCCCCGCTTATCCTCCTTGGCGTAGGTTCCGTCCGGCTGAAGAATATGGGCCTTCACATTGTCCTCCAGCTCCACATCCAGAATATGGATCACATCCTCCCTCAGCTTCTCATCCTCCACCGGGAACATGATCTCCACCCGGCGGTCCAGATTTCTGGGCATCCAGTCGGCGCTCCCCATGTAAACCTCAGGGCTTCCGTCGTTGTAGAAGTAGAAGATCCGGCTGTGCTCCAGGAAATTCCCCACAATGGAGCGGACGGAAATATTCTCGCTCAAGCCCGGCACACCGGCCTTCAGGCAGCAGATGCCCCGGACCACCAGCTCGATTTTGACGCCTGCGTAGGAGGCGTTGTAGAGAGCGGTGATGATCTCCTTGTCGCAGAGGGAGTTCATCTTGGCCTTAATGTGGGCCTCCCGTCCGGCTCTGGCGTGGTCCGCCTCCCGGTTGATCATCCGCAGGAAGCGTTTTCTCAGCCACAAAGGAGCCACCACCAGACGATTCCAGGCCAGAGGCTCGGAATATCCGGAAAGCATGTTGAATACGGCGGTTGCGTCCTCTCCGATCTGCGGATTGCAGGTCAGAATTCCGCAGTCCGTATAGAGCTTTGCCGTAGAATCGTTGTAGTTTCCGGTCCCCAGATGGACATACCGGCGGATCCCATCCTCCTCCCGGCGGACCACCAGGGTAATCTTGCTGTGTGTTTTTAAGCCTACCAGGCCGTAGATGACATGGCAGCCGGCTTTCTCCAGCTTCTTGGCCCAGTTGATATTATTCTCCTCGTCAAACCGCGCCTTCAGTTCCACCAGAACAGACACCTGCTTGCCGTTGTCCGCCGCCTCTGCCAGGGCCGCAATAATGGGAGAATTTCCGCTGACCCGGTACAGCGTCTGCTTGATCGCCAGCACCTCCGGGTCTCTGGCCGCATCCCGCACGAACCGCACCACCGGGTCAAAACTCTGGTAGGGGTGGTGGAGAAGGATATCCCCCTTGCGGATATTGGTAAAAAGGTCGTCATCGTTCATCAGAGCCGGAACCGGCTGAGGCGTATAAACCGGCGCCTTTAAATGGTCAAAGCCGGGAAGGCCGTACATCTTCATCAGGAAGGTCAAATCCAGAGGACCGTTGATCTCAAAAATATCCGGACTGCTGATGGACAGCTCCTTCTTTAAAATCTTTAAAAGGCGCTTATCCACATTGGCCTCCACCTCCAGGCGGATGGCCTCTCCCCACTGGCGCTTCTTCAGCTGCTTCTGGATCTCCTCCAGCAGGTCTACCGCTTCCTCCTCATCGATGGTCAGGTCTGCATTCCGCATGATCCGGAAGGGATGGGAGGCCACAATATCATAATTTAAGAACAGAGAAGGCATATTGCGCTCAATGACCTCCTCCAGAAGGATGACCTGGCGGAGCACTCTGCCGTCCTCCTGAACAGCCGGCAGCTCCACTATCCTGGGGATCACCGACGGCACCTGGACCATGGCAAACTCCAGCTCCCCGTCCCCGTCCTTCTTTTTCTTTAAAAGGGCCGCAATATTCAGGGTCTTGTTGCGGATCAAGGGGAATGGCCGTGAGGAGTCAAAGGCCATCGGTGTCAGAACCGGATATACATCCTCCCGGAAATACTGGTCTACAAACTCCCCCTCTTCCTCCGTCAGATCCTCATGGGCGGTGATCACCCGCAGGCCGTTCTGTCTTAAAAGGGGGAGCAGCGAACGGTTGTAAGTGGAATACTGCAGCTCCACCAGCTGGTGGGTCTTTTCCGCAATGGCCTCCAGCTGCTGGGAGGGCGTCATGCCGGCAATGTCCGGCTTGGTATATTTGGCGTGGACCATATCCTTTAAGGAAGCCACCCGCACCATGTAGAACTCATCCAGATTGGATTCGGTGATGCTCAAAAACTTCAGCCGCTCGAAGAGGGGGATGGTCTTGTCTCTTGCCTCGCTTAAAACCCGGTAGTTGAACTCCAGCCAGCTCAACTCACGGTTCACATAGTTGGCCGGGTTGGCTCCGAAATCCGGAGTCTGGCTCTTGCCTGCTTCCTCCCTGCGCACAGAGGGAGATTCCAGCTCCTTCGCACCGTTTTTTATCTTCTTTTTTCCTTCCACTGCCGCCATGGCCTAACTCCTCCTCTTCTGCTTTAATATGGGCCGTACTCCAAAAATCTCTTCAAAAAAGTCCGCCTTCTGTGCAAATGACTGGGCTTCCAGGGAAAGGTCCCCCTTATAGCCCGTGGTCACCACCAGTTCCCCGTCCCGGACGCTCATCCGGCAGTCCGCCAGCTTGCCGCTGTGTCCCCGGTCCATGGAGTTGGCCAGACGCAGAATAGCCGTCAGCTTTGCAATGCGGATGGTAATATCATTCTGGCTGACCTGCTCTTCCCCATAGGGATGAAGATCCGCCTCCAGCTGAACCTTGTCATAATCAAAGTCCCGGATATTGTAGCGGACCACATTGGCGATAATCTCCCGCTCCAGATGGCTAAGTCCGATGATCTCCGTGGACATGATAATATTGTACGCGCACTCGTTGGAATTGCGCATGCTGATAAATTTGCCGCAGGCGTGAAGGATCACCGCGATCTGCAGCAGAAGCCGGTCTCTGCTGTTTAAGCCGTGATATTTTTTCATGCTGTCAAAAATAGCGCCGGCATACTGTTCCAGATATTGATTGTGGCTTAAATGGCATTTATACCGCTTCGCCATATTCCGGGAAGCTGCCAGAATGTCATTTTCAAAATTATGGCCGAATTTCAGGATTTTCTTCTCCTGTCCGTACTCCGCGGCAATTCCATCGCAGAGGCGGATGCCGGGAAGCCAGAACAGCTTTGCCCCGGTAATCTCCATCACCCGCTTGTAGACGACCACCGCAGGCAGGAGGAGGGAGGCGTACTCTGCCGTCACTCCGAACCGCTCCTCGATCTGGTCCAGGGTCATGCCGGTAAACAGATCGTAAAATCTCATCAGCGCGCCTGCCTCCAGACAGTCGCCGGAAACCCGCTGTCCGATCTGGCGCAGCAGGTATAAAATATTATCTCCGATCCCAATGAGGTTGGTGATCTCCCTGTCCTTCAGATACATCTTCCGGAAGGTAAACAGCTCATTATCCACAATCTCCTCAATCTGCTGCCTGTGCAGCTGGGCCGTGGCAGGGATCCGCTCCAGAAGGCTTCGGATCCGCAGCGCTCCCAGCGGAAGATTCTGGGTAGTCACCAGAGCATCCTTGTCAAAAAGAGAAATCTGGGCGCTCCCATAGCCCATATCCAGGATTGCAGCTCCCTCCTGGATGATCCGGTTAAACTCCGCCGCCTTTGATGCGATTCCCTTATAGCTGATCAACCGCTGTTCCGAATTGCTGATGACCCGGATATTCAGCCCGGTTCTGACCCGGATCTGGTCCAGGACGATCTGCTTGTTCCTGGCCTCCCGCATGGCGCTGGTGGCATAAGCCCGGTAATCCGTCACCTTATAGGTATTCATGATTTTTACGAAATCTTCCAGTACCCGGCACATCTCCTCCACCAGCTTATAGCTGATCTTTCCGTTGCTGTAAGTGTCCTTTCCCAGTCCGATCACATGACGGACTTCGTCCACCCGCCTTACACCATTTCTGGCGGACAGCTCATAGATGCCCAGCTCCAGTTCAAAGGAGCCCACGGCAATGGCCGCAAATGTTTGTACTGCCATGTTCTTTCCTCCCCTGCCGGCATGGACCGGCTTATTTCGTATCTGTCCGTAACAATTTACGATTATAGCTGAAACCGGTCCCCTGCGCCCTCAGCTTTCTGTGAATTTTAAGTAAAATCCATGTAAATTTCTCCCGAACTCCCGGTTTATTCCGGCTGGGAGTTCTTCTCCGTCTCCATAGTCCCCAGGATATGGGTGATAAATTGGGCAGCCGTCCGCCCGGAGAGTCCTCCGTGGCTCAGCTCCCACTTATTCGCTTCCTCGTAGAGCTTCTCCAAAGGCATCTGAAGATTATGGCGTTTGGCCAGGGCCTCCACGATCTCCTGGAACTGCCGCTTGTCAGGGGAGCCATAGTAGATGGTGACGCCGAACCGGGCAGCCAGAGACAGCTTCTCCTGAACCGTATCGTTGTTGTGCAGTTCATCATCCAGCTCCCGCTTATCACTGAATTTTTCCCGGATGAGATGGCGCCGGTTGGAGGTAGCGTAAATCAGCACATTCCTTGGCCGCTTGCCCAGGCCCCCTTCCAGTATGGCCTTCAGGTATTTATATTCCAGTTCATAATCCTCAAAGGACAGGTCGTCCATATAGATGATAAACTTGTAATTCCGGTCCTTGATCTGCTCCAGCACATCGGACAGAGCCTTGAACTGATGCTTGTATACCTCAATCATACGCAGGCCCTGGCTGTAATATTCATTTAAAACAGCCTTCACGCTGGAGGATTTTCCGGTGCCTGCATCTCCGAACAGAAGCACATTATTTGCCTCCTTCCCTGCCAGGAAGGCCTCCGTATTCTCCACCAGCTTTTTCTTCTGAAGCTCATATCCCACCAGATCCTTCAGATATACGTGCTCCACATTGATGATGGGGTCGATCAGCACCTGTCCGCTCTCCTCCCGCTCCACAATGCGGAAGGCCTTATTTAAACCGAACTTGCCTACCCCGAATTCCCGGTAAAATTCCGCAGCGTGGTCCTGAAACTCCTCCGGACTCTGAGCGTTCTCCAGCTGCACCGCCAGATTCACGATCCGGTCCCGGATCCGCCGGTTAAACACCCGGCTGTCCGCCTGAGCCGGCCGGTAGCAGGACAAAAGCTCCCACACCTCCCCTCCCAGGGTTCGGATATCGTAATCGAAGAGCTCCTTAAATATGGCAAAATCCTCCCTGGCCAGGGCGTCCAGGGAACCGCCCGCCTGCCCCCGGATCTCACAGGAAATGCTGTAAGCGTTCTCATGGTCTGCGATGCACAGGGCCAAAAAGCAGTGCCACAGGTTGCCTTCCAATCCGTACTTGGCCGCCAGCTCGATCAGCTGGTTTGCCAGGCTCCACACGTTCCCGGACATTCCCCCTGTGTCCAGGGCGGCATCCATATCCTCCAGCAGTTTCTGATATTCCATATTCCGGTAAAGAATCAAATGCTCTGTCTTCATATGCGTTTTACTCCATTTCTGTCTGTGGTCATGCTGTATTAATAAGTTCCCAAAATCCGCATGGCTGCCGCCTCCTCGGCGATCCCCTTTAAGGCGTTCTGCACTGCCCCGTCCCGAAGGGAGCCTTCTACATCTACAAAGAACCGGTACTCCCAGCTTCTCCCTTCAATGGGCCTGGACTCGATGCGCAGCATATTCACCTGGTTGTAGATGAAATTTCCCAGCATATTGTACAGGGAGCCGCTCTTATGCGGTGCCTCAAAGCAGAGGCTGATCTTTCCGGCATCCTTACAGTACACCGCCTTGGGCGCCAGGATAATAAAGCGGGTTACATTATCCTTGTTGTGGTTGATGGCCGGAGCCAGCACCTTTAACCCGTAAAGCTTTCCGGCGATCTCGCTGGCCACGGCAGCCTGGCTCTTTAATCCGTCATCCGTAATCTTCCGGGCCGCCACCGCCGTATTCTCCACACTGATCTGCTTCCACTGGCGGTGGCTGTTCAGATACCTGGAACACTGCATCAGCGCCTGCGGGTGGGAGTAGACGGTTTCAATGTCCGTAATCTGGGCATCCGGCAGCCCCAGGAGGGCGTGAGTCACTGCCAGCTGGGTTTCCGCCACAATATAATTGGAGTGCTTGATGAGCAGGTCGTAGTTGTTGCTCACCGCCCCTGCAGAGGAGTTCTCAATGGGCAGGACGGCGTAATCCGCACGCCCTTCCTCTACCTCCACCATGGCATCCTCCCAGCTGGGTACATGGTACAGGTCCGCATCCTCTCCAAAGAACTGGATGGATGCGCCGTGGCTGTAAGCTCCCTCTACCCCCTGGTAGACCACCCGGACTCCTTCCTTCTTCAAAAAGGGGATCTCCTCAAATCCCAAATCCACCTTCTGGCCGTGGTCCGCCAAGATCTGGTACTGGCGTTTCCGGCTTACGGTCATCATCTGGGTAAACAGCTCCCGCACCGCCTGCTTGTTAAAATCTCCGCTGGCCATAGCTTCCACTGCTGCCAGCTTTTCCTTTTCCCGCTTGCCGTCGTAAACCGCCTTTCCGGTTTCCAGCTTATACTCCGCCACATCACAGCAGAGTCTCATCCTCTCCTGGAACAGCTCTACCAGACGGGCATCGATGCCGTCCAGCTCCCTGCGAATTTCCTGCAAATCCAGATTTTTCATATGTCTCCCTGTATCCTCCCGTATTATTTGTCGTTGTTTGAGGCGGCTCTCTTCCTGTCCGGCCGTTCCGGAGCGCTGCCTCCGTTTTAAGAAAGCCCGGTTTTTCCACCGGGCTTCTTTTAAGCGCTGGCCTCCATCTCTTTCAGCATGGAGATGATCACTTCTCTGGTATAGGCTCCGGAGTGCCTGCGCTCAGCCGGCTCCAGCTCCTTGATCAGAAAAGGCGTTCCGTACCGGATTCTCACTTGTCCCGGCCGGATAAAGGGCAGATGACTTTCAAAAATTTCCGCCGTTCCCATAATGGCCACCGGAACCACCGGGCAGCCGCTCTTCTCCGCAATCTTTAAGCTGCCTTCGTGAAATTCCAGCAGATCCAAAAGGTCTCCCTCATTTCGGGTCCCCTCCGGGAAGATCCAGACGGAAACCCCTGACTTGATCTGTTCGATTGCCGCGAGAATGGTCTTCAACCCTTCCTTGATATTCTCCCGGTCCAGGAACAGACAGTTCACATTCTTCATCCAGGTCTTCAGCAGAGGATAGCGGAGCATCTCCTTCTTTGCCACAAAGCCCATGAGCCCGGGCACCGTCACATAACCGGTGAGAATGTCAAAATAGCTCCTGTGATTTCCCACATAGAGCACCGCCCGGTCCTTTGGAACCTGCTCCAGGCCCTCTATGGTGATCTGCACCCCTGCCAGTTTCAGAATAAAGCGGAAAATCCCCTGTATCACCCTTATGCTGATTCTCTGCCGCCTCTGCCTGTCAAATCTATCCATAACCCACAGCACGGCCAGCAAAGGAATACTGAGAATCAGAAACAGCACTACCGTCAGTGCTACCAGAATGAATCTTATCATCGGTTTTCTCCTTTTCCAGGCGGAGCCTTTCTCCGCCGTCCGCCCAAAGACAGCTTCTTTTGTCCATATTTTCCCGCTGCCTCAGACTGTCATTCTTCATTATAGTAAAATCCGCCTTCAAATACAATACCTGACTTCACAGGTTTTTGTAAAGTTGACGGTCTGTTCCTGTAAAAGAAAAGGGAAGAGATTTTTTAGGACCGCAGCAAAAAGGCGCAGCCCCGCATTCCCGGCGGGCTGCGCCGCATATCTAGGGCCGCTTTGACAGCCATTCAAATAAAAGTCCTGTTCCGAACCAGAGGGGCGCAAAGCCAAGACGGATGACACCGTCAATATTGTCCGGCCAGGTTGAATAGTCCCAGGGACAGACCCCGAGGCCCATCAGACACCGTCCCGATAAGTACTCCATCAGAAAGATCAGCACCATGTAAAGAAGTCCGTGGCGGATGCAGTGCGCCAGCCTTTTCCGCTCCGAATCCGGGGCCTTCTGAGGACCGTCCACCCACCAGTCAGCCAGCCGGCCGATGGGCTTGAGCAGGGCCCCCAGCCCGTAGATCGGGAACATGATCAGGGAAGTCTGGCCCATCATTTTCCAGTTTCCTCTGGCCAGAGAGTCCAGGGCGGTGAACACGACCTCCAGGCACCAGCCGGCTATGCCGCAGCGGATAAAATTAGTCGAAAACATTTTCAGATTCTGTCTGCTCATGGCCTTTAGTATGGCCCGCCCAGTCTCTCCCAATACACATTTCGGAGGCTTCCACGAATTTCCACCCTATAAGAGCGGCGACAGGAGGCGGCTGCACTGTTCCTTTACCCGCATCCACAGACTCCTCCTGGCATACGCCTCCCTGGTCAGCTCCCGGCAATGGGGCAAGTCATCCAGAAATGCCTGTTCCAGCCTTCCTGTGACCTGTGAATCATAAATAGTGGCATTTACCTCAAAATTCAGCTCAAAACTGCGGATATCCATGTTGGCCGTACCGTAACAGCTAACCATCCCGTCTGCCATCACCCCCTTGGAGTGGAGAAAACCGTTCTCATAGATATAGCAGCGCACCCCGTAATCCAGAAGCTCTCCCGCATAAGAGCAGGTAGCCCAGTATACAAAAGGGTGGTCCGGCTTGCAGGGGATCATCAGACGCACATCCACGCCGGACTGGGCGGCGATCTTCAGCGCTGAGAAAATCGCATCATCGGGGATGAAATAGGGGGTCTGGATATAGATGTGGTGCCTGGCCTTGTGAAACAGCTCCAGATAGTTGTTGCGGATGTGAGGCTCCCTGGTATCCGGTCCGCTGGCTATAATCTGAATGTGGATCTCATCCTCCTGCTCTTCCCCCGGCCACAGGACCTTCTGGACCCCATCCAGGCGTTCTCTGGCTTCTCCCGCCTCATCGCCAAAATAGCGCAGTTCCTGAAACAGATTTTCCCTGGTGGCATAGTTCCAGTCCAGGGCAAACCGGATCTGCAGGCCAATGGCTGCCTCCCCGGTGATCTTCAGATGAGTATCTCTCCAGTAGCCGAACCTGGGGTCCTTGGAAATATACTCCCTTCCAATATTGAAGCCTCCTACAAATCCGATCTTGCCGTCGATTACCACGATTTTTCGATGGTTGCGGTAGTTCACCCGCAGATTCAGCCAGCCCAGGAACGGCGGGAAAAATGCCCCTACCTTGACGCCGGCAGCCCGAAGCTGCTCCCAGCGGCTTTTGGGCATAAAGCGGCCTCCCATGCCGTCGTAGAGGATCCTCACTTCCACCCCCTCCCTCACCTTTTCAATGAGGATCGGGACAATGGAATCAAACAGTTCGTCGTTCTTAATAATATAGTACTGAATATGGATAAAGTGTCTGGCACGGCGCATCTCCCGGCGCAAATCCTCGAATTTGGCCTGCCCGTCCGTGAAAATACGCACCTGCTGATTGGCAGTCAGAACAGACCCGGTGGTCTCCAGATTATAGAGAATCAGACTGGCATAATCCCGAAACTGCCTCCCCTCCGGCCCAATTCCATATTCTCCCTCCCATTTCAGCAGCCGTTCCTGATGGCGGACCGGAAAATTTAAGCGGTCCTCCATCCCTTTTACCCGGAACATCCGGCTCTTTTTCAGATTCTGCCCGAACAGAAGATAAAATACCACCCCGAACACAGGGATAAAGTAAATTGCCAGAAGCCAGGTCCAGACTGATTTCGGATCCCTTCTCTGAAAAAATATAATGCCGATGGTCAGGATCAGATTTAAAAATACCAAATTGTCCAATAGCCAGGACCAGGCAGTAGAAGCCACAACGCCCGCATATGCCATTATTCAGCCGCCTTTCCAAAATCCGCCCACTGGGCCTTCTTTGTTCTTATAATTCCTGACCTGGATATTCGATCTTCATATTTCCCGCCTCATCCCAGGTCAGCCTCACACGGACATAAGGATTGCCGTACGTCAGCTGCTTCAGCCCGCCCGTAGAAAGGTCCACCGCCACCGTCTCAATTCTTGCCCCCGGCTGTCCCGGTCCCAGGTACTCCTCCAGCACATTTCCCGGCTGGTCCAGCTCCAGGCCGATCAGAGGAAACAGATCCTTTGTTTTCAGTTTCCCTTTCCTCTGCTTCTCATCCAGATACCAGCGAACTCCATCAGCCGCAAGCTGCGCCTCTTCTGCCGCCGCTGAGCGCCTGGCTGACTGCAGCAAAGCCTTTGTCTCAGGAACTGCTACACAGACCAGTATAACCAGAATTGACAGAACTACTACCAGCTCCAGCAGCGTATAACCTTTCTCCTGATGATCTTCCCCTCTCTTTTTCACTGTGCGTGGGCACTTCCTTCCCCGGTCCTTCCATCGTAGATCCCAATGTATACCCGTCCGTTGATCTCCCCTTCCCAGGTAGCGGTATCCGTTTCCGGATCATAAGAGCTGGCTTCTGTTTCTTCCTCATCCATCAGCCCTGCTTCTACCATTGTATACTGGCTTTTGCCAAATGTATACTCTGTTCTTGCATTGGCGGCGGCAACTTCCCTGGCAGACCGGTCCCGGAGTGCCTGATATGAGGGAACTGCCACTGCTGTCAGTATTGCCAGGATCGCAATGACGCACACCAGTTCAATCAGCGTAAATCCTTCCGTATTCAGCAGCTTTCCTTTCTGTCCCTTCTCTGTCATCTGTATTCGCCTCTCTTTTCCATATTACTCCACATCGTACACCAGCCGTTCCAGCTCCTCCAGAGTTGTCTCCCCTGCCTTCACCATAGCCAGACCCAGGCTCCTCAGATCAGCAGATGTCCTGCTTTTATGATAACTGCGGATCTTTCTTACCGGAGCGCCCGACAGGATCATTTCCCGGATGGACTCATCCACCTCCATCATCTCATAGACAGCTCTCCTTCCCTTCCATCCGGTTCCACCGCACCGGACGCATCCGGCCGGTTTCCAGAACACCGGGAGCGGGCTGTCAGTCCCCTCCTGCGCCAGGCTCCGGTACCGCTGTACCTGTTCCGTTCCCGGCTGACAGACCTGACGGCAAAAGGGACACAGAACCTTGACCAGGCGCTGGGCGATCACGCCTGTAAGCGCTGAAGCCACAAAATACGGCTCCGCCTTCATGTCCAGGAGCCGCGTTACTGCGGCTGCACAGTCCCCGGTATGCAGGGTGGAAAGGACCAGATGGCCGGTGATAGCCGCCCGAAGTCCGATGGCTGCCGTCTCCTCATCCCGCATCTCACCTACCATGATCACATCCGGGTCCTGGCGCAGTATCGCCCGCAGAGCTGCGCCGAAGGTGAGTCCGGATCTGGGGCGGATCTGAAGCTGGGTCACTCCCTCCATCAGCTTTTCCACCGGGTCCTCCGCTGTCATAATGTTGATATTTCCAGATGCCAGCCTCTTTAAAGCTCCGTACAGGGTTGTGGTTTTCCCGCTTCCGGTGGGGCCAGTTACCAGTATCAGACCATAGGGAGCACGGAGCATGTGATCAAAAAGCCGAATCTGCTCCGGAATCATCCCCATCCTCTTCACATCCAGCAGATGATCATCTCTGCCGGTATCCATCAGACGCAGCACCACCTTCTCCCCGTACACCCCGGGCAGTGTGGAAATTCTTAAATCCGCCCGGATTCTCCCCCTGCTGTACCGGCACCTTCCATCCTGAGGCATGGTTTTGACCGCTATATCCATTCCGCCCATCACCTTCAGGCGCGTTGTCACGGCGCGATGCGCTTTCATTGTCATGGACACATAGGGCCTCAGCTCCCCGTTAATCCGGAACCTTATGACCAGGACCTCCGGCCCCGGCTCCACATGGATATCGCTGGCTCCCCTGTCCCAGGCCTGCTCGATCATAGCCCGTACCATCCGGATTACCGGCGTATCCCCCTCTTCTCCCGTCCGCTCTTCTTCCTCTTTTTCGTAGTGTCTCGCCGCCAGACGGTCCATCTGAACGGCAGCTTCTTTCAGCTCCTGCCCTCCATAAAAAACCGGAAGCCACTCCTCAATCTGCCGTTTCAGTGCCAGGACCTGCTTGACCTTTCGTCCGCAGACTTCCTCCAGCTCGTCTAAAGACTCCTGCCTCAAAGGTGCAGAAACCGCTGTCACAAGCCTTTCTCCCTCCAGACCCATGGGAATCACCCCCAGTTCCATGGCAAGTTTTCCGGGAACCTGGCCGGCCCAGTCCCGGCTGAGGCCGCAGCAGGCCAGATCCACGGTTTCCATGCCGCCGCTTTCCGCCAGGCAGGACAAGACCGTTTCCTCCTGAATATATCCCAGTTCGATCAGAACCTCCTCCATGTTCTTTCCCGGCCTTCTGACTGCAAAGCTCTCCGCCCTCTTTAACTGCCCTTCGGTCAGACAGCCGCTTTTTACCAGCAGTTCTTCTATGGGAATATTCATAACCGCATCATCCTTCCCTTTCTTCAACGGGGATCCTTGTAAAAAAAGAAAAATGGAAGCCCCCGCAGCTTACCTCCGTGGATACCTCTGCCTGATCCTCCTCCGGCAAAACCAGGATCCTTATCTCCGCCTTTACATCCTCCGTTTCCCCTTCCCCGTAAATCTCCTTTGTCTCCTCCTCGTCTGCCAGCCATTCTGCCTCTTCCAGTCTCCTGCAGACAGACTGATGAACACTCCTGGCCATGACCAGAGAGCGGGCATAGCGTCCATTTTCCGCCCCGGACCGGCAGGCAGCCTGGATCATTGTCAAAAAGCCGGTACTGAGGACTGCAAGCAGGCACAGCATCAGGATTACAAACACCATAGCTCCGCCGCTCTTTTCCCTTAATCTCATAAAACCTCCTCTTCTGACAGGATCATCAGCTTCCGGTCCGCCAGAACAGTTTCCTCCTCCTCCAGCCGGGCTACGGCTCTGATTTCCGCTTCCAGCCGTTCCTCTGTTGTACCCGTAAAGTCCAGCTCGATCCACATCGTATGAACGCAGTCTGACAGCAGCTCCTCTGCTTCCAGGCTTTCCCACTGTCCCGTTTTCTGTTCCTGAAACCAGAGCACTCCCGGCGAATCCTCTTCTGTCTGAAAACAGCTTCCATTGCGGACTTTTTCCTCCAGTTCAACAAAGGCTGCAGCGCACAGCTCTCCGGCCAGTTCTCTCTGACGCTGATAGCGGAAAGAGGCCAGCTGTGTCTCCACTGCTCCCCAGACTGCCGGGATCATCAGTCCCAGAATGGCCAGGGCCGTCACCACCTCAATCAGCGTGCAGCCCTTTTCTCTTTCCTTCCGTTTACTGATAGTACCAGACAACAAATGCCCTATTCTCCTTCTCAGCCCGAACTTCATATTCCTGCAGCACCTCCTCCGGCCAATTCTCCCGGCTTTCCGGCTCCTGCTCTGTCCCGCTCTCCTCCCCTTCCTCCCGGAAGCGAATCCGCAGTTCCCGCCCTGTAGGTTCCCCCATTCCCTCCTGAGCCATTTCGGCTCCCTGGTCACTGAGCTGCTCCATCTGCTGAAGGATGCGCAGCTGATTCCGGCTTCCGGATGCCGCCGCCAGCAGCGCCGTGACGATCACCGCCAAAAGGGACATTGCGACCACCGTTTCAATCAGGGAGAATCCCTCTGTTTTCCTGCCCATGCCCATTTTCCCCTTCCTGCTGGATCTCGTACAGTCCCAGCTCCATCACAACCGTTACCCCTTCTTCTCCTGGTTCTGCCTCCACCTGCTCTACCACCATCGGGGTATAGGCAGCAGCAATTTCCGCCGTCATGCGGGCGGCACTGTCAAGATCCGGTCCGTTCATCTCCACTTTTACCGGCAGCTTGCTCAGGACAGCTCCGCTCTGCCCGGCTTTAAGCTCCCCGCTCAACGCCTCTCCCATCTGGAGGCTCACAATATCCATCCCCCATTTCTCCGCCTCCTCCTGGAGAAAACGGTCTGCCTCCTCCGGCTGCCAGACCTCCTCAGGAAAAGAACGCACATCGCCCTGATGACCTGACGAAACTTTCTTTGCCTGCTCCTGAAACTCCCACAGCTGCTGCTGTGCTTCCTGGCGCTTCTCCAAAGCCGGAGCCAAGATCAGATTCCAGCAGAAAAATCCCATATATACCGCTGCCGCAGTTCCAAGAAGAACTTTCTCCCTCCTAGTCAATGTCCTCATGTCCTGTTTCTCCTGTCTCTACCCATACAGTCAAAATACACCTTGTCTCTTTGCCCCGCTCTTCCAGTTCCCAGCCTCCGTATCCAGCCTTTCCCTCCTCATACCAGTTTCTGAGCTGTTCCATGTACTCCGGTGCCTGGCTCCTGCCGGCCAGCCGGAAACGTGCTGTCAGCCGATGCCGTTCGGAGTCATAGGAAAAGCTCTGCCACTCCATCCCCGGAAGCATCGACTCCATCAGCCCCTGGAAATCCTGTTCCTCCGGACCGCGGTCCTGAAAAATTTCCTCGTCCAGCCTGGCCTGCCACTCCTCCATCTCCCCTCTGCTGTCCAGGCTCTGTGACAGCTCCTTTGCCTGAGCCCTCAGCATCTCCTCCTGGCGGCTCAGAAAAACTCTTCCCAGCCCAGAGACAGCAAGCATTCCTGCCATCAAACACAAGAATGCACATTTTCCTAGTTTTTCCCTGCGCTCTTTTGCCATTTTTCCACGGAGCAGATTCATCCTCCGCCCCGGCTTTTTCCTGTCCCAGGCCAGAACCGCAGCTCCCGGAAAAAGTGAGCCATTCTCATCCCAGCCTTCCAGAGGGATTCGGGCCTCCCGGCAGGGGATCCCCAACAGCTCCTCCAGTCTTCCGGACATCTGATCAACATTCTGAAATCCAGACCGCAGAAGCCGTACCTCTCCTTTTGTACCTTCCATGAATCCTGTAATCTGTTCTGCCAGCTCCTGACAAACCAGTTCTCCCATCTGCTCCTTATAGAGCACCTCCGCGCAAAACGGGGCCCTGCGGATAGCCGTACAGTGTCCCTGATCGATCTGGTACAACCGGATTTCTTTCGGGAAAAGGCCTGCAAAAATCAGTTCCTGATCCTCCTCATCCTTCTTTGCCGCAAGGGCTCCCAGGCATTCTGCCCCCGGAACCGCACAGACACAGCTCAGGCCGGCTTCCCGGAGGCCTTTCATCCAGTCTGCGAGACGCTCCTCCCTTGCAGCCCAGATCTGAACTTCCACTCCCTCCCGGGAAGCTCCTCCCCTCTCTGAAATCTCCGTTACCTCAGCCTCCAGTCCGGGCTTTCCTCCCTGGCGGTATTCCATCTCCCGCAATGCCATCTGCCGGAGAGTCCGGCGTGAAGCTCCGGGCAGTACCAGCCGGGCTGTCTCCAGCTCCTGGTCCCCCAAGACCAGAACAGCCGGCTTGACGCCAGGGCCATAGGTTCCCAGCTCATCCTTCAGCTTCGCCCAGACCCTCTCCTTGTCATCCCCGGAGGATGGATCCAGACAAACCGCCCCCTGGGCTGCTGCCCTCCTGTGGTTTCTTCTTCCCGCGGTTTTCACATACTCCAACCGGTCCTGGCCAATATAAATAAAATATCTCACTGTTTCACCTCGTTTTACATCATCTGGGAATACAGCGAATAGAGGGGGATCACCACCGCCATTACAATGGTTCCCACGATCAGCCCCATCAGGAGGATCATGGCTGGTTCCAGAAAGGCCAGCAGCTGTTCCAGCGCACGCTGCTCCTCTTCTTCATAAAATATACCTGCCTGTCCCAGGATCCTGGCCAGCTGTCCCGACTCCTCCCCTGCAGCCGCCATCGCCCCAAATGCCGGCGGAAACAGACGCTCCTCCGAAAAGACCTCCGACAGCATACGCCCGCCTTTTACCTCCTTTGTCAGCTGAGCAATCCGTTCTCTTACATAGAGATTGGTCATCATCCGCCCTGCCGTTTCCATACTCTCAAGCGCATCTACGCCGCTGCCGTAAAGGATGGAAAAGGAACTTGCAAAACGGGCACCATTGGAGATACGGAGCAGGCCTCCCGCCACAGGAAGGGACAGCAAAAGCCGGCTTCCCTGAAGCCGGACCGCCGGGATTTGAATCGCTCCCCACACTGCAGCAGTCAGAAACATGCAGAAAAATAGAACACTCATGGGATTATCTGTCAGAAAGGCACTGATCTTCAGCATTACTCTGGTCACCAATGGAAGGCGGCTGCCGGACAGGAGAAGTGCAAACTGTGGGACCACCACGGTAAAAAGAAAGCAGGAGGCCGCCGCCGTAACCGCCAGGAGGATCAGCGGATAGGTCATCACGTTCCGGAGCTTCTGTCTGAGACTGTTTTCCCTGCTGCAGCGCTCTCCCAATTTCTCCAGCAGCTGCGGCAGCCTGCCGCTTTTCTCCCCTGCCTCCGTCACACGGACCATCAATTCGGGAAATACATGATCCATCTCCTTCATCGCCTCTGACAGAGTACAGCCGCCGCGGATATGGGCTTCCAGCTGTCCCAGCAGCATTCTGGTGTTTTCCTCCGCCGTCTGACCGCAGATCTCAATGGCTCTGGTAACCGGTATTCCCGCCTGTATCATCGCGCTCATCTGGTGACAGAAAAAGGAGAGCTCTTTTAATTTCATCCGCCTGCGCCAGCGGCCCATCTGCGGTGTTCTCACCCTGACGTACCAGCAGCAGAACAGCTCCTCCTTCCGCAGCTTCTCCATCAGCTGCCTTTCATCCTCTGCTTCTGCCTCCCCCTGCTTTTTGCTCCCATCTATCGCCAGGGCTTTATAGCGATATCGCGCCATTTTATCCCCCCTGTCCCTATGCGCAAAAACCGGCCATCTGATCCGGATCTCAGATCAGGCCGGTTGCACCTTTGCAGCATCAATGAAACTGATTGTTTTCTGGTTCGTAGAGAAATCCCGCTTCCTCCATGGAAGTTCGGATCTGCTCCTCTGACAGCTCCATGTCCTCACACAGCTCCTTCAACGATTTATAATGGTCCCGAAGCTGTGTGTTCAGCCAGCTAAACCGCATCACGGGATCTTTCGGCAATGTGTTCATCGCGCTTCTCCTTTGCTGTTTTCCTGTTTGCACATTTACAATCATTATGATAGGGAAAGTCTTTAATTGTCAAGGAAATTTTTACCAAAAGGCAAAAAAATATCCCCCCAAACCCTTAGGGTCTGAGGGGACTTACCGTACTCCGGACTGGTCTTACTCCACAAAGGCGATCAGACGGTCTCCCTGCTCGGATACATCCACCACAATGGTGTTTCCGGCTCTGACGCCGTCTCCCAGGATGATTCTGGCTGCCAGAGTTTCAATGTTCTTTTGGATATAACGCTTCAGAGGACGGGCGCCGTATACCGGGTCGTAACCATTCTCTGTTACAAATTCCTTGGCCTGCTCCGTCAGCTCCACCTTGAGCTCCCGGTCTGCCAGCCGCTTGTTCATATCTGCAATGCACAGATCCACAATGCCGCTGATATTCTCCTTGGTCAGAGGCTTAAAGAGAATCACCTCGTCCAGACGGTTCAAAAACTCCGGACGGAAGTGGGCCCGCAGATCATTCATCACAGCGGTTTCCGCTTCGGGGCGGATCTTGCCGTTCTCGTCAATTCCTTCCAGCAGATACTGGGAACCGATATTGGAGGTCAGGATGATAATGGTGTTCTTAAAGTCCACCGTCCGTCCCTGGGAATCGGTAATCCGTCCGTCGTCCAATACCTGCAGGAGCACATTGAACACCTCAGGATGGGCCTTCTCCACCTCATCGAACAGCACAACCGAATAGGGTTTGCGCCGTACAGCCTCTGTCAGCTGTCCGCCTTCATCGTATCCTACATACCCTGGAGGCGCTCCGATCAGTCTGGCCACGGAATGTTTCTCCATATATTCACTCATATCAATCCGGACCATGTTGGATTCATCGTCAAACAATGCCTGGGCAAGGGCCTTGGCCAGCTCCGTCTTTCCTACGCCGGTGGGTCCCAAGAACAGGAAGGAACCAATGGGCTTGGTGGGGTCCTTGATTCCGGCCTTGGAACGGATAATGGCCTCCGTCACCTTTTCCACGCCTTCATCCTGGCCAATCACTCTCTTATGAAGCTCCTGGTCCAGATGAAGGGTCTTGTTCCTCTCGCTCTCCGTCAGCTTGGCAACCGGAATCCCGGTCCACTTAGATACAATCCGGGCGATCTCGTCCTCGGTTACGCTCTCGTGTACCAGGCTCAGGTCCTCATTGCGGACCTTCTCCTCCTCTGCCTCCAGCTCCTTCTGCAGCTGAGGAAGCTTGCCGTACTGCAGCTCTGCCGCCTTGTTCAGGTCATACTTCTGCTGGGCGTCCTGAATCTGACGGTTCACCGCCTCAATCTCCTCACGGATGGAAGAAAGACGGTCCACACTGGCCTTTTCATTCTCCCACTGAGCTTTCTTGGCCGCAAACTCGTCATGCATCTCCGCCAGCTCTTTCTGAAGGTCCGCCAGCCGGTCCTGACTCAGCCGGTCCGTCTCTTTCTTCAGGGCCGCCTCCTCGATTTCCAGCTGCATGATCTTACGGGACATCTCATCCAGCTCCGCCGGCATGCTGTCCATCTCCGTCTTGATCATGGCACAGGCCTCATCTACCAGGTCGATGGCCTTATCCGGAAGGAAACGGTCAGAAATATACCGGTCGGACAGGGTCGCAGCGCTGACCAGGGCGGAGTCCGTAATCTTGACGCCATGATAAACCTCGTAGCGCTCCTTTAAGCCTCTCAGGATGGAAATGGTATCCTCCACAGACGGCTCATTGACCATCACCGGCTGGAACCGGCGCTCCAGAGCAGCATCCTTTTCAATGTACTGGCGGTATTCATTTAAGGTAGTAGCACCGATGCAGTGCAGCTCGCCTCTTGCCAGCATGGGCTTTAACATATTGCCTGCATCCATGGAGCCCTCCGTTTTTCCGGCTCCCACAATGGTATGAAGTTCATCGATGAACAGGATGATCTGTCCTTCGCTCTTCTTCACTTCCTCCAGAACGGCTTTCAGACGTTCCTCAAATTCGCCCCGGTACTTTGCTCCTGCCACCAGGGAACCCATATCCAGTGCGAAAAGCTTCTTATCTTTAAGTCCCTCGGGAACATCGCCCCGCACGATCCTCTGTGCCAAACCTTCTACCACGGCGGTCTTGCCTACGCCGGGTTCACCGATCAGAACAGGGTTGTTCTTCGTCTTTCTGGACAGGATCCGGACCACATTCCGAATCTCGCTGTCACGGCCGATCACCGGGTCCAGCTTCTGGTCTCTGGCACGCTCTACCAGGTCATAGCCGTACTTGTTCAGGGTATCGTAGGTTGCCTCCGGGTTGTCGCTGACCACCCTCTGGTTTCCTCTTACGGTAGACAGGGCCTGAAGGAAACGCTCCCTGGTAATGCCGTACATCTTAAACAGGTTCTTCATCGCCTGGTTGGGCTGCTTTAACAGGGACAAGAACAGGTGCTCCACCGATACATACTCATCCCCCATGGCCTTCGCCTCATCCTCGGCATTGACCAGGACTTTATTCAAATCGTTGCTGATGTAGAGCTGTCCGCCTCCGCTGACCTTCGGCAGCTTCTCCAGGGCCTGACCAGCCTCGCCCACAAACATCTCGCCCTGAATGCCCATCTTGGTGATCAGCTTCAAAATCAGGCTGTCCTCCAGGGAAAGAAGGCTGTAAAGCAGATGTTCCTGGTCGATCTGCTGGTTTCCGTACTCATAAGCCAGCTTCTCGCAGTTCTGCACCGCTTCCATAGACTTCTGTGTAAATTTATTGATGTTCATCACTCATTCCTCCTTGTTTTGCGGAATTGTGCTGTTGTTTATTTGTTCTAGTCGTACTATAACACCATTTGTTAGCAGTGTCAAGAGGTGAGTGCTAATTTTTTTAAATCTGCTATGCTCCTCCATGTCCGGGCAGAGGGTATCCGGCAGGCACTATCCGCAGGTCATGGCTCCGGACATGACACATACCCCCCTGGCTCCGGCAGCCAGGGTTTTTTCTATCTGTTCCTGATCCGGACGGATCCCGCCGATGGCATACACCGGCAGAGAAACCGACCGGCAGGTCTCCTCCAGGAACTCCAGCCCTCTGGGAGCCAGGCCTTTCTTGCAGTCTGTGGCGTAAATATGCCCGGCGATCACATAATCCGCTCCCAGCGCTTCTGCCTCCCTGGCTTCCTGGACACTGTGGACAGAGCAGCCCAGGACCATCTTTGGGTCCAGTCCCTGTCTTCCGGTCTCCCGGAAGACAGGCAGAGGAAGCTGAAGTCCCTGGGCCCCTGTTTTTACCGCCGTCTCTCTGTAAGTATGACAGTAAAACGGTACCTGGTATCTGTCACAGATTTCTTTTACTTTTTCCGCAAGTTTCTCATATTCCGGCAGCTTTAGATCCTTTTCCCTTAACAAGATCCTCTCCGGTCCCTTTTGGCATAAGATCTCAATCTGCTCCAGAAAAGGACGGACAGCAAGCTTTCGGTTGGTAACCACAGTGATCCGGGACCAGAGGTCTTTTTCCATCTTCATGGCATGTATTCCCTCTCTACACATAGACATACTCCGCCATAACCGGCTGGAGATCTTCTCCCAGCAGGCTGTCATAGACTTCCTGGACAGACCGTCCGTCTGAGATCTCAAACTGAGCGTCTCCCTTATCTTCCAGCTCTTCTACATGCTCGCCGATACCGGTGCTGACTCCGGCGGAAATCTTGGTGGCGGCGATCTTTACCAGGTTGTCCCTTACTCTGGCGCACTCTCTTGTAGAGATGGTGATCCCTGCAAAAGGCATAAACAGGCGGTAGGCGCAGACTACCTGAAGGAGCTGGGCCTCATGGACGTCCATAGGATTAATCTTATCATTATTGATAATTGGGCGAAGTCTCGGGCAGGAGAAAGAGATCTCTGCCTGGGGATATTTTTTCTGGAGATACCAGGCATGCATACCTGTGGCAAACGCGTCTTTCCGA
>DWYS01000014.1 GCA_019118585.1 Candidatus Enterocloster faecavium
AATTGTAGATTCCGACGCCCACGACCCCAGCTGGGTTGGAGTATTTGACCTGGCGGAAGAGATGCTGCGGGAGTATGAATTTGACGAGGACCTGATCTTGAATACGGATGAAAAACGTCTGCTGGCCTTCCTTTTGGAGGAAATCGGCTGACAGGAGGAGAAATGAGATGAATGACATTTATGACGACGGGCAGTTCTTTCAGGCCTACGCCCAGATGCCCAGAAGCCGGGAGGGGCTGAAGGCTGCCGGAGAGTGGTATCGGCTGCAGCCCCTGTTTCCGGATGTGAGGGGCAAGCAGGTGCTGGATCTGGGCTGCGGCTACGGATGGCACTGCAAGTATGCGGCCCAGATGGGAGCTGCCCGGATCGTGGGCATCGACGGGAGCAGGAAAATGATCGAGACGGCGCGGCAGAGGAATCCGGACGAGAAGATCCAGTATCTGGTACAGGACCTGGAAGCCTACGAGTATCCGGAGGACACCTACGATCTGGTAATCTCCAATCTGGTGCTGCACTATATTGAGCATCTGGACCCCATTTACCGGAAGGTTTACGGTTCCCTGAAAGACGGTGGCGTCTTCCTGTTTAATATTGAGCACCCGGTATTTACCGCCGGCATCAATCAGGACTGGGTTTACGATGACAGCGGACGACCTTCATATTGGCCGGTGGACCGCTATTACGAGCCGGGAAAGCGGGAAACCTTATTTCTGGGAGAGCAGGTGGTCAAGTATCACCACACCCTGACGCAGATCTTAAATCCGCTGATCCAGATCGGATTTCAGATCCAGGCGGTGGAGGAGGCAGAGCCCTCACAGGAGATGATGGATGTTCCGGGGATGAAGGATGAGATGCGGAGGCCGATGATGCTGCTGGTGAGGGCGGCAAAACAGGGAGAACAGACTGTATGAACATCAATTTCGAATACTACAAGGTATTTTACTACGTCAGCCAGCAGGGCAGCCTCACAGGGGCTGCCAGGGAACTGTGCATCTCCCAGCCTGCAGTCAGCCAGGCCCTCCGGCAGCTGGAGGGGGAGATGGGGGTGAAACTGTTTTCCAGAACCTCCCGGGGCGTGCATCTGACACGGGAGGGGGAGGTCCTGTACCGGTATGTAAAAAACGGTGTGGAAAGTCTGATGGAGGGAGAGCGGATGGTGGAGCAGATGCGGGATAAGGATACCGGCGAGGTGCGCATCGGTGCCAGCGACATGACGCTGCAGTTCTTTCTCCTGCCTTTCCTGGAACAGTTTCATCAGCAGTATCCGGGTATCAAGGTGAATGTGACAAACGCGCCGACTCCGGAAACCATTGACAGTTTGCGACAGGGAAAGATTGATTTCGGCGTGGTCAGCACGCCTTTTCAGAGCCAGGGAGAAATCCACAGCGTTCCGGTAAAGGAGATTCGGAACGTATTTATCGCGGGAAACCGGTTTGCGCATTTAAAGGGGAGAAAGCTGGATTATTCCGTTCTCAGGGAGGAACCCTGCATTTTTCTGGAGTCCAATACCAGCACCCGGTTTTTCATGGACCAGTTTCTGCGGCAGCAGGGCATCCAGGTGAAGCCGGAGTTTGAGCTGGCCATCAGCGATATGGTGGTCCAGTTCGCCAAGCGGAATATGGGCGTTGGCTGTGTGGTGGAGGGATTCGCGCAGGAAGCCCTGGAGCGCGGAGAGGTATTTGAACTGGAATTTTATAAGCCTATGCCCAAACGGCAGATTTGCGTGGTCACTGCGGAGAAGGCGGTGATTTCCCTGGCGGGCAGGAGCCTGCTGGAGATGGTGATGGGCGGGGAAAAGGGAATATAGCAGGAAAAACGCGGCATGAAAGGAGCAGAGAGGCGCAGAATATGAAAATGCGGGAAAAATTTACATGTCCTTTAGAACTTGTCCACGACATGATAAAGGGCAAATGGAAACCGATTATCCTGTGGAGACTGCGATTAGGAGCAACTTCGCTTGCGAAACTGGAAAGAGATATTGACGGGATTACGCAAAAAATGCTCTTGGAACAGTTAAAAGAACTGATGGACTATGGTTTTGTGGAGAAGAAAACCTTTGAGGGTTATCCTCTTCGCGTAGAATATTCTCTGACGAAGGGGCAGGGATACGAAATGCTCCAGGCCCTGAAAATCATGCAGCATATCGGGATTGAATATCTGAAAGAACAGGGCATGGAACATGTGCTGACCGAAAAGGGCGTTGTCCCGGAATGATACCAACAAAAAAGTGGGTAATTTACTTTTAGCCTCTGTGTGGTAGGATGTTGTTATACAAAAACCATATGGAGGTATTTTTATGATTGTTACGAGCGAAGGAATTGTGAATGGAGTCATTCAGGACCGGTTTGGCGGACGCGGAACGCAGTTTAATGAAAACGGCGTACCTACCTGGTCGCTGCCGCTGAAGATTGAAGATGCACCGGAGGGTACGCGCTCTTTTGCTCTTGTTCTGGAGGATAAAGATGCGTACCCTGTCACAAGAGGTTTTACGTGGATTCATTGGCTGGCTGCTAATATCACGCGCAGCGAATTAAAGGAGGACGAAAGCCAAAAGGCCAACGACTTTGTGCAGGGCTGCAACAGCTGGGCGAGCGTACAGGGCAATCATCAAAGCAGAGAACTGTCGAGTTTTTATGGAGGAATGATGCCGCCGGACCGGACGCATACCTATGAACTCCATGTATTCGCCCTGGACCGGTTATTGGATTTAAAGGACGGTTTTTATCTCAACGAACTGTTATGCTGAGATGGACGGGCACATATTGGCGGAATATACATTAAAAGGTACCTACAGCAAGGTGTGAGAGCCGCTCCGTAATCCGGGCGATTTTGAAAAAACTGCCTATGAGGCCAGGCCTTCATTCCTGATATAATCATATATTATAGCAAACATAATAAATATTGTCTTTACTTATGGCGGATGATGTAGTAAAGTAAGTAAGGAATGAGGCCGGGAACGGCCGCCTTCCGGAAAATGCCAATGAGCAATTACGGGCGCTGCCCAAAGGAGGAATTTGAAGTTATGGTTCAAGCAATCGTTGGAGCAAACTGGGGAGACGAGGGAAAGGGTAAGATTACGGACATGCTTGCCAAGGAATCCGACATTATCGTACGGTTCCAGGGCGGAAGCAATGCCGGACACACCATTATCAATAATTACGGAAAATTTGCCCTTCACCTGCTGCCTTCCGGCGTGTTCTATCAGCACACCACCAGTGTGATCGGAAACGGAGTTGCCTTAAATATCCCTTACCTGGTAAAGGAGATTCAGTCCCTGGTGGACCGGGGCGTACCCAAGCCCAAAATCTTGGTTTCCGACCGGGCTCAGATTTTGATGCCCTACCACATCCTTTTTGACCAGTACGAGGAGGAGCGTCTGGGCGGAAAGTCCTTCGGTTCCACCAAATCAGGTATTGCGCCCTTCTACTCTGATAAATATGCCAAGATCGGCTTCCAGGTCAGCGAGCTCTATGACGAGGAGCTGTTAAAAGAGAAGGTGGAGCGGGTCTGCCAGCAGAAGAACGTTCTTCTGGAATATTTGTATCACAAGCCGCTGCTGAATCCGGAGGAGCTGTATCAGGAGCTTTTAGAGTACCGTCAGATGGTAGATCCCTATGTATGCGATACTTCCGCATACTTGTACAATGCAAATAAAGAAGGAAAGAAGATCCTGCTGGAGGGACAGCTGGGCTCCTTAAAGGACCCGGACCATGGAATTTACCCCATGGTAACTTCATCCTCCACTCTGGCTGCTTACGGCGCCATCGGAGCAGGAATTCCGCCCTATGAGATCAAGAAGATCACCACAGTCGTTAAGGCTTACTCCAGCGCGGTAGGCGCGGGAGACTTTGTCAGCGAGATTTTCGGCGATGAGGCGGAGGAGCTGCGCCGCAGAGGCGGAGACGGCGGCGAGTACGGCGCCACCACCGGACGTCCCAGAAGAGTAGGCTGGTTCGATGCAGTTGCCACCCGCTACGGCTGCCGGATTCAGGGCGCCACGGAGGTTGCCTTTACAGTTCTGGATGTTCTGGGATATCTGGACGAGCTGACGGTCTGCGTGGGCTATGAGATTGACGGAAAGGTGACAAAGGACTTCCCCACCACGGTGAAGTTAAATAAGGCAAAACCGGTTTACGAGAAGATGCCCGGATGGAAGTGCGATATCCGGGGAATCAAGAAATATGAGGACCTTCCCGAGAACTGCCGCCGCTACATCGAGTTTGTGGAGAAGGAAATCCAGGTGCCCATCACCATGGTATCCAATGGACCGGGAAGAGATGATATTATCATCCGCGATGTGAAATAAAGAGATCAAACGGCAAAAAGATTTAAGAAGAATACGAAACAGTAAAAAGGCTGCCCCGCAGAAGTGAATGAGAAGCTTCTGCGGGGCAGTCCCATTGCCATCGGAACGGAGCCGATTGCCGCCTGGACCGTTGCCTTCGGAAGATAGGCAATGATGCAGAAAAGACGCTCCTTCCGGTTCAGAGAGGTTTTGAGAAGACAGACGGCAACGCCAACGGAGCGGAAGGCAAGGGCAATCAATATCATCAATACGGCGGCAGCACCGGCATCCAGGGTGTAGCGGATATCAACGGCAGCACCTACCAGCACAAACAGGATGACTTCTGCGGCAAGCCAAAGCTTTCCGAATTTTTCGGAAAGGCGTTTCGATACAAAGGTGACGCTCCTTATTTTTATCACGCATGCCATGCTGACCACAGCCAGCAGGCCGGATACGGATACGATTCCTTCCAGCCATGTTTCCGCTGCCATCAGAAGGAAGGATACCCCCAGGACAATCATGACCTTTATGCTGTTTCTGACATAGTGCCTGCGGGAATAGGCCCTTTCAAAAAACAGGCTGAGCATATATCCGGCGGTCGCACCCAAAATGATACCGAGAATGATGGAAATGGGGATATCCGCAAAATCCATGAGGTTCGCCTGGCCTCCCTGGGCCATGCTGACGAAAGTCGAAAACAGCACGATCACAAAAATATCATCGCAGGAAGCCCCGGCCATGATTAGCTGGGGTATGCTTTTCCCGGCCCCGTATCCGGCATCCATCAGCTGTACCATTCTCGGGATTACGACTGCGGGAGAAACAGCACCGAGGACAGCGCCCATGACGGCCGCTTCTATGCGTGTGATGCCGAGGATACGAGGGGCAAATAAGAAAAACCCCAGGATTTCGCAGCTTGCCGGCAGGCAGGACATGAAAACGGCAGGCCGCCCCACTTTCTTTAAGTCCGACAGGTTAAGGGACAGCCCCGCTTTGATGAGGATGATGATCAGCGCCATCTGACGTAAATCAGCAGAAATCAGCAAAATGGACGGATCAAGCAGGTTGAGAACATAGGGCCCTAAAAGGATGCCTGTTACAAGCATGCCGATGATGCGGGGCAGCTTCAGTTTTTGGCAAACTGCAGCCATTGCCAGGCCTGCGAGAAAAATAAATGAAAGAGATGTCAGCATATGTTTCCTCCTTTTTAGCCGCAAAAAAGCTGATGCCGTTCCGCGAAAAGATAATCGCAGAAGTCATCAGCCTAGTCAGCGGTTTTGGTTTCCCATGGGAGAACTTCATTCCCGGGGGCTATTATAGCATGGACCATGCTGTTTGTAAATTAAATCATGATTATGGTTCATCTCTCTTGTCTTTCCGAAATACCCGGGCTGCCAGCAGCATGGCATAGGCAATGATCGGGATCAGGACCAGGCAGAAGAGCAGGGCGGCCAGCACCTCAAAGGAGACGCCTGCCACAGCCAGAACGAAGGCTGCCACAGCCAGGATCATGAAAAACAGGGCCCCAAGCAGGGCGGCAATGCGTTTCAGATTCACCCTTCCACCTCCTCGGACAGCTCCTCCCAGCGCTCGTAAAGCTTCTCCAGACGGGTGCTGTTTTTCTCTTTCTCCTGGTTCAGCTCCATCAGCCGGGAAACGTTGGTGTAGACCTCCTCCTGGGAGAGAAGCTCATCGATTTCCTGTTCTCTGGTCTCAAGCTGATGGATCTCCTCCTCCGTCTTTTTCAGCTCATTCTGAAGCTTGCGCAGCCTTGCCTGCTCCTCCTTCTGAGCCTTCCAGTCCTGGCGCCCGGCGCCGGATGAAGAGCCCTGGGAGGAAACCGGGGCAGAGGGTTCTGCCTTCCCCTCTCTTGCAAGGCGCTCAAAGTGAGCCGCCTCCACATCTTCCTTTTTCTCCAGGTAATACTCATAATTCCCAATATAGTTGATAAACGTCTGCCCCGTCAGATCCAGGATCCGGGTGGCGGTGCGGTTGATGAAATACCGGTCATGGGAAACGTAGAGAACGGTTCCGGTGTAGCGGTTTAAAGCGCTCTCCAGGATCTCCTTGGAGGTAATATCCAGATGGTTGGTAGGCTCATCCAGAAGAAGAAAGTTGGCATCGGAGAGCATAAGCTTTGCCAGGGAAACCCGGCCCCTTTCTCCGCCGCTTAAATCCCGGATCAGCTTAAACACATCGTCCCCGGTAAAGAGAAAGGAGGCTAGGGTGTTCCGGATCTGGGTATTGTTCATGGAAGGGTAGGTGTCCTGGATCTCGTCAAAGAGCGTCTTGTCCGGATGCAGCACCTGATGCTCCTGGTCGTAATAGCCGATGTGGACCTTGGAACCCAGGCGGATCTGGCCGCTGTCCGCAGGCAGAAGGCCATTGATGATTTTCAGCAGAGTAGTTTTTCCGGTGCCGTTGTTGCCGATGATGGCCACCCGCTCCCCGCGCTTGATCTCAAAATTCACATGGGAAAAGAGCAGCTGGCTTCCGAAGGATTTGGATAAATCCTGGACGGTCAGCACATCGTTGCCGCTGACCACATCCGGTTCCAGACGGATTTCCATGGAATCATCGATCTCCACAGGACGTTCCAGCCGGTCGATTTTTTCCAGCATCTTTTCCCGGCTCTCTGCCCGCCGGATGGATTTCTCACGGTTGAAGGATTTAAGCTTTGCGATCACCGCTTCCTGACGTTTGATCTCCTGCTGCTGGTTCAGATAAGCCCGGATCTGAGCGTCCCGCAGCATGGCCTTTTTCTCGCTGTAGGCAGTGTAGTTGCCGGAAAATACGGTGCCCGCACCATTATCCAGCTCCACTACCTTGGTGACCACCCGGTCCAGGAAATACCGGTCGTGGGCCACCAGAATGACGCTTCCGCTGTAGCTTTTCAGGTAGGTTTCCAGCCACGCGATGGAATCCATATCCAGGTGGTTGGTGGGCTCGTCCAAAAGCAGAAGGTCAGGCTTGGTCAAAAGCAGCTTGCCGAGAGAGACACGGGTCTTCTGGCCGCCGGAAAGGGCGTGGATTTCTTTGGGGAATTCCTCCTCCTCAAATCCCAGTCCCTTTAAAACACCGGTGATCTCGCTTTGCCAGGCGTACCCGCCCTCCAGCTCAAACTGATGGTCCAGGCGGCTGTATTCTTCAAGAGCGGTTTCCAGAGCAGCCCCGGAAAGTTCCTTCATGGAGGCCTCCAGCTGGCGCAGGCGTTTTTCCATCTGAATGACCGGCTGCTTGACTTCCAGAAGGGCATCGTAGATCGTAGATGCGCCTTCCAGGTCCTGATGCTGAGCCAGATAGCCGATGGAAGCGCCCTTTGACAGGGAAACCACTCCCTCATCGGGGGTCAGCTCCCCGATGATGATCTTCAGCAGGGTGGATTTTCCGGCACCGTTTATGCCGACCACTGCCGCTTTTTCATGTTCCTCTATGTGAAAGGATACGTGTTTTAACACGTCCTTATCGCCAAATGATTTGCTGATATTGCTGCACGATAAAATCACGTTTTTTCTCCTTTAAAACAGCCCGTTCCGGGGGCATGATCATGAAACAGTATAATATAAGAATATTATTTTTTCAAGAACATCATGAAACGGGTTTGACATTTTTTTGACATATGCGTATAATAAAAATAATATCGCGACGGTTGAAACGCAGACAGAAAGGTGAGCAGGATGGAAGGAAAGAAAATTTCAAAAGCAGTAATCGGGCGGCTGCCCCGGTATTACCGGTATCTGGGGGAGTTGATCGAGGAGGGGGTAGAGAGGATCTCCTCCAACGAACTCAGTGCCCGGATGAAGGTGACTGCCTCCCAGATACGCCAGGACCTGAATAATTTCGGCGGATTCGGCCAGCAGGGCTACGGATATAACGTAAAGTATCTTTACGCGGAAATCGCTAAGATCCTTGGCATTGACCAGCAGCACAACCTGATCATCATCGGGGCCGGAAATCTGGGACAGGCGATTGCCAACTATACGAATTTTGAAAGAAGAGGATTTTTGATCAAGGGGATGTTCGACATCAACCCGAAGCTGATCGGTCTGGTAATCCGGGGAATTGAGATCCGCTCCGTGGATGAGATGGAGAGCTTTATCAAGGACAATGATATCCAGATTGCCGCCCTTACGATTCCTAAGACAAAGGCGCCGGAGATCGCGGACCGCCTGGTGAAAGCGGGAATCAAGGCGATCTGGAATTTCGCCCACACGGATCTGGTGGTGCCGGATGATGTGGTGGTGGAGAATGTTCACCTTTCGGAGAGCTTGATGCGCCTGTCCTATCGGGTGTGCAGCAGACAGGAGCAGGAAAAGGAAGCAGCAAAAAAGTAAAAAGCGGAGAACAGCGTTATATGGTCATCGGAGTAGGAACGGATTTGGTGGAAATTCAGCGAATGAAGAGAGCCTGTGAGCGGGACTCTTTTATGGCCTATACGTTTACCGAACAGGAGCGCCGGCAGGCAAGGGAGTCTATTTCCAGCCTTGCCGGCGATTTTGCCGTAAAAGAGGCTGTGGCAAAGGCGCTGGGAACCGGCTTTCGGGGCTTTGGGCCGAAGGATATCGAGGCTCTCCGGGATGAGCTTGGAAAGCCTTATGTCAAACTTTACGGCGGTGCCGAAAGGCGGGCAGCGCAGATGGGAATACAGGATATCCAGGTATCGATTTCCAATATCAAGGACTATGCATTGGCGTTTGCGGTGGCCCAGGGAGAAGGGAGGAAAAACAGTGAGGTATTTGCTGACGGCGAAACAGGCCAAGATGGCTGACGCCTATTCCATGGAGGAAATGGGGATTCCCTCCATGGTCCTGATGGAGCGGGCAGCTCTGGCGGTGGCGGAAGCGGTTCAGAAGGAGGCGGACAGGGAGGAACCCATTCTCGCTGTCTGCGGAGTGGGAAACAATGGAGCCGATGGGGTGGCAGCAGCCCGTATTCTCTATCTGCGGGGATACAGAGCCGGAGCGCTGCTGGTCGGAAATCCGGAAAAAGGCAGCAGAGAACTGAAGGCCCAGGTGGAAATTGCCCGAAAGCTTGGAATGGAGATCGCCTGCTGCAGCGGGGAACAGGAGATCCCCGAACCGGAGGGCATGATCATCGATGCCATGTTCGGAGTAGGCCTTGCCAGGGCAGTGGAGGGAGTGCCAGGGCAATGGGTGGAGCGGGTGAACCGCCTTCGGGAGTCCGGGAAGGTGCGCAGGGTGATCGCGGTGGACCTTCCCTCCGGAATTGACGGGGACAGGGGAACGGTCATGGGCCGGGCCGTAAAGGCCGACCTGACGGTTACCTTTGGCTGGGAGAAGAGGGGGTCTGTCCTCTATCCGGGCCGGGCATACAGCGGAACGGTTATCACAGCGGAAATCGGTTTCCCGCGAAAGGCCCTGGAACAGCTGGAGGAGGAGCCTGCCTGCACCTATGGACAGGAGGACCTTTGGCGGGTTCCGCCCAGAAAGGCATATTCCAACAAAGGAACGTTTGGCCGTATCCTGATCGTGGCCGGTTCCGAAAATATGTGCGGGGCCGCTTATCTAAGCGCTCTTGCGGCCTACCGAGCCGGCGCCGGTCTGGTGAAGGTGCTGACGGTGGAAGAAAACCGGCCGATCTTACAGCAGCTGCTGCCGGAAGCGATTCTGGCTTCCTACACCAGAATGCAGCTGATGGAGGGGCGGGAGGAGTTCCGCCAGATGATCGATGCCCAGTGCCAGTGGGCCGACGTGGTGATTTTGGGACCCGGGCTGGGAAATGAGGAGTATGTGGAGTACCTGGTGGAGGATATCCTGACGGCGGCCTGCACCCCGGTGGTAGTGGATGCGGACGGGCTGAACGCCATTGCCGCTCATCCCTATTTGACTTCCTATTTTACGGAAAATCTGGTCATTACGCCCCATCTGGGGGAGATGGCCCGGCTGACGGGCCAGAGTGTGGCGGAAATCCAGAGGGATCTGGTCTCCTGCGCCAGAAATTACGCCCTGCGCTACGGCCTTACCTGCGTGCTGAAGGATGCGGCTACGGTGGTGGCCTCCCGGGATGGAAGCGTATACCTGAACACCAGCGGGAACAGCGCAATGGCGAAGGCCGGATCGGGGGATGTGCTGACCGGCGTGATCGGCGCTCTTCTGGCTCTGGGCATGGAGGAGAAGGAAGCGGCCAGGCTGGGTGTATATCTCCACGGAAGGGCGGGAGATTTGGCGGCCGGTGAGGAAGGATGTCATGGACTTCTGGCCAGGGAGCTGGCGGACCACCTGAGGGAGGCCATGAAGCAGTAAAAAGAAAAGAGAAGGTTTCCGGCCAAAGCCGGAATGGAGGGAAGAAAAATGGAGGATATCAAATTAAGGCACTGCCGCAGGGCAGTTGTGCAGGTCAGCCTGGATGCCATCACAGCCAATCTCCGGGCTATGAAAGCCCTGCTGCCGGAGAAGACGGCCATGCTGGCAGTGGTGAAGGCGGACGGCTATGGCCATGGGGCAGTTCCGGTGGCGAAGGCAGCAGAGCCTTTTGTGGCCGGTTTTGGGGTGGCCACCCTTCAGGAGGGGATTGCACTGCGCCGTCACGGACTGGGGGGGATCATCCTGATCTTAGGGGTAACCTTTCCGGAGGATTATGAAGAGATGGTCCGCTGGCAGCTGCGGCCGGCCATCTTTGAGAGGGACCATGCAGAGAAGCTTTCCGGACTGGCCAGAAAGCTTAAACGGGAGATCCCCATTCATCTGGCGGTGGATACCGGGATGAGCCGCATTGGAATGAAGCCGGGAGGACAGGCGGAACAGCTGGCTGAGGAGATCTACCATATGCCCGGCCTGAGGGTGGAGGGGATCTTCACTCATTTTTCCCGGGCCGATGAGGAGGACAAGGAGTGTACCAGGCAGCAGTTTCAGAAGTTTATGGAGTTTACCGACCGGCTTCGGCAGAAGGGCATTGAGATCCCTCTGCGCCACTGCTCCAACAGCGCCGCCATGATCGAGAATTTTTCCTCCAACAGTCTGGAACTGTGCCGGGCGGGGATTTCCATGTACGGCCTTTATCCGTCAGACCAGGTGAACCGGGAACTGGTAAAGCTGACGCCGGCTCTTTCCCTGAAAAGCCGCATAAGCTGTATCCGGACCATAGGACCCGGAACCGCGGTAAGCTACGGAGGAACCTTTGTGGCGGACCGGACTATGACCATCGCCACTATTCCGGTGGGCTACGGAGACGGATATCCCAGAAATCTTTCCGGAAAGGGCTGCGTGCTGATCAGAGGAAAACGTGCGCCGGTCCTTGGAAGGATCTGCATGGACCAGTTTATGGTGGATATCAGCAAAATACCCGAAGCCGTGGAGGAAGATGAGGCGGTTTTGATCGGTTCCCAGGGGGAGGAGACGATTACGGTGGAGGAGCTGGCAGATCTCGGCGGAGGCTTCCACTATGAGATACTCTGCGACTTGGGAAAGCGGATCCCGAGAGTCTATCGAAAGGATGGCCGGATTGTGGGAATAAAGGATTATTCCTGGGACCAGTATGAGGATTTCCTGTAGAGGTTCCCTCCGCCGGTCTGAAATCATATGCTAATTACAGAAGGATTTGAGGGCGTATAGAACGCGAAAATCGGTCCATAATACAGGTAAAAGGTCCTAGAGGGCCGGATTTCTGGAAATGGAGAGTGACAGCAGTGATGATCAGACGGGGAGATGTATATTATGCAGATTTAAGACCGGTAGTGGGTTCGGAACAGGGCGGAGTGCGTCCGGTCCTGGTGATCCAAAATGATGTGGGAAACAAGCACAGCCCCACGGTCATCTGCGCAGCCATCACCTCCAGGATGAATAAGGCGAAGCTTCCCACCCATGTGGAGCTGCACGCGGGCCGCAGCGCCATGGCAAAGGATTCTGTCATCCTGCTGGAACAGCTGAGGACCATTGACAAACAGCGGCTCAGGGAGAAAATCTGCCACATCGATGAGGAGCTGCTTGAGCAGGTTAACGAGGCTTTAAAGGTCAGTCTGGCAATGGATACATAGGGCCTCCTGGGCCTGAGAGCCAGAAGATTACATTGACGAAAAAAAGGAATAATGATATGATAACCATCAGTGAATACATGGAAGGGAGTGCATAGTTGCTTTTATGGACGATGGTTATTCGCCGGTCGGTATCTTGCTGCTGATTGGTTTTATTTTGTTGGAGGCGGCTTTTTACGGATTCGGCGCTGCTGTTCAGAACATGGATGAGGATGAGCTGGAGGAATCTGCCGGCAAGGGAGATGCATCGGCAGCCCGGCTGCTGAAGGTTATGGAAGGACCGGGGCGGCTGATCCACATGATCCAGCTGACGACTCATCTGGTGGGAATTCTGATCGGAGCGGTTTTGCTGCCGGTTTTGGCCGGACGGACGTCTCATCTGGTAAGGAGCTTCTTCCCGGCTGCGGGGACGGCAGCGTGGTATGCGGACCCAGTCTGGTGGCTTCAGGCCGTGCTGGTCTTTGCGGTAAGCGTGATCGCAGTTGCGCTGGTCATCAGCTTTGGGGTAGTGATCCCCAAGCGCATGGCAGCGGCTAATCCAAAGGGATGGAGCCTGCGCGTTCTTCCGGTGGTAATCTTTGCCGCCGGCATCCTGCTTCCCATAACGCAGCTGATCCGGGGGATTTCTCTGGCAGTTCTCAAACTGTTCCAGGTCAAAATCCAGGATGGAAATGAAAATGTCACCGAGGAGGACATTATGTCCATGGTGAATGAAGGTCATGAGCAGGGAATTTTGGAGGCCGGAGAGACCAGGATGATCAACAATATCTTCCAGCTCGGAGATACGGAGGCCCAGGATATTATGACCCACCGGACCAATATGGAGATTCTGGATGATGATATGACCCTTCAGGAGGCGGTGAGCTTTATCCTGAACCAGGGCAACAAGACCCGCTATCCGGTATCCGGGGAAGACATTGACGATATTATCGGGATCCTCCATATGAGGGATGCCATGAGCGCCTATGAGAAGGAGGAGAACCGCCAGATCCCCATTGGAAAGATACCGGGGCTGTTGATGGAGGCCAGCTTTATCCCGGCAACCAGGACCATCGATTCTCTGTTTAAGGAGATGCAGTCCAGAAAAATCCATATGGAGATCGTGGTGGACGAGTACGGTCAGACGGCAGGACTTCTGACGATGGAGGATATTCTGGAGGAAATCGTGGGAAGCATTCAGGATGAGTACGACCACGAGGAGGAGTGCATCCTGGAGCAGCCGGACCACAGTTATATCATGAAGGGCATGACGGATTTGGAGGAGGTCCAGGAGGTCCTGGGGCTCACCCTGTCAGAGGAGGACAGCGATACATACGGAACCCTCAGCGGTTTCCTGATCGCCAGACTGGACCGCATTCCGCGGGAAGATGAGCGCCCGACGGTGGAGTACGGAGGGTATCGGTTCCAGGTGCTGAAGGTCCAGAACAAGACCATTGAGTCCGTTCAGGTCCGGAAAGTGGAAGAAACCGGAAGCCAGGAGTCCAAGTCAGCCAATCCGCCTTCCCCTATGGTGGCCCAGGAGGGCTTGAGTTCCTGACAGGTTCCTGACGTACGAAAAAATATGCTTGTCACCGGCGGGGAATCGTGCTAAACTTGAAAAGATGTGTATTTGACAAAAAGAAAGTTTGAAGAGAAAGGGTGTTTTACCAATGTCAGGACATTCAAAGTTCGCCAATATTAAGCATAAAAAGGAACGCAACGATGCCGCGAAGGGAAAAATCTTTACGGTGATCGGACGTGAGATCGCGGTGGCGGTTAAAGAGGGCGGACCCGACCCGGCCAACAACAGCAAGCTGCGCGATGTGATCGCCAAGGCTAAGGCCAACAATATGCCCAACGATACCATTGAGAGAGGAATCAAAAAAGCGGCAGGAGATGCCGGCTCTGTCAACTATGAGTCTCTCCGCTACGAGGGGTACGGCCCCAGCGGCGTGGCGATCATCGTAGATACGCTGACGGACAATAAAAACCGTACGGCGGCCAATGTGAGGAGCGCCTTCACCAAGGGCGGCGGCAACGTAGGCACTCCCGGAAGCGTTTCCTACATGTTTGACCAGAAGGGACAGATCATCATCGATAAGGAAGAGTGTGAGATGGACCCCGATGAGCTGATGATGCTGGCCCTGGATGCAGGGGCAGAGGATTTCTCCGAGGAGGAGAACAGCTATGAGGTGATCACCGCTCCCGATGATTTCAGCGCAGTCCGCGAGGCGCTGGAGGCTCAGAAGATCCCGATGATGGAAGCGGATGTAACGATGATCCCCCAGACCTGGGTTGACCTTGAAAATGAGGAAGATATCAAGAAACTGACCCGTATTTTGGACCTCCTGGATGAGGATGATGACGTACAGGCGGTTTACCACAACTGGAACGAATAGGCAATATTGAGAAAATGTGCTCCCTTTCGGCCCATATTTTTGGAAGCCGGAAGAGAGCTTTTCTTATGTTTGCCCTTGTGTTTCCGTGTATACTTCGCTATAATTTCTTTGGTACTATTGAAAATTTTACTCAACAAGAGGGACAGAACGATGAAATTGAACCAAGGAAAAATCACCGGTACTTATCGGGTGATTCAAGTAAATGTACAGCAGGACTTAAAGCGCAGGCTGGAAGTGCTGGGAATGACCGGTGGCACTGTGCTGGAAGTTATGAATAAAAAAAGCGGCGGAACCATGATCGTGAAGATCCGCGGGACCCGTTTTGCCCTGGGCAAACGAATTACGGAGAATGTGGAGGTGGAAGCATCATGATGACCGTAGCGTTTATTGGAAATCCCAACTGTGGAAAGACCACTCTGTTCAACGCCTACACAGGCGCCAACTTAAAAGTAGCCAACTGGCCCGGCGTGACGGTGGAGAAGGTAGAGGGAAGCTTTACCTTCCAGGGAGAGAAGATCCGTCTGGTGGACCTGCCGGGAACCTACTCCCTGACCTCCTATACCATGGAGGAACAGGTTTCGAGGAACTTTATTCTTTCGGACGAGGTGGATGTGGTGATCGATGTGGTGGATGCCTCTGCCCTGGAACGGAACCTGTATCTGACGCTGCAGCTTCTGGAACTGGGAAAACCGGTGGTCATCGCCCTGAACATGATGGATATTGTGGAGAAGCGGGGAATGGAAATCGACCTCCACCGTCTGCCGGAGATGCTGGGCGCCCCGGTGATCCCGGTCAGCGCCAGAAAGCGCAGAGGCTTGGAATCCCTGATCCACGCGGCCGTCCACCACAAGGACGGAGGCCACGACCCCTTGATCCATGATCACAAGAACGCGCAGCCTTCCAAGCACCGCCACAACCACCACGCGGAATATGCCATGGTCTATTCGGACGCCATTGAGGACAAGATTGACCTGGGGGAGGAGCGGCTGAAGGCAGCCTATCCGGGACTTTCCAATTACCGTCTGCTGGCTTTGAAGACACTGGAAAATGACCGTACCATAAAAAGTCAATATCCCATTGACATGACCGGGCTGGAAGATGATACAATGGAGGACAGGATTATCAATGAAAAATACGACTTCATTGAGGAGATCATAGAAGAGTGCCTGGTAGGAAAGGCAAAAAAGGAGCAGCTGACAGACCGGATTGACCAGATTTTGACCCACCGCATCTGGTCCATCCCCGTATTCTTAGGCATCATGGCCCTGGTATTCTTCCTTACCTTTACGATCGGAGATTTCTTAAAGGGATATATGGAACTGCTCATTGACGAGATCAATCTTCTGGCGTCGGGATTTCTGGAATCCGTTCACGCCAATGGGATCCTCATCTCCTTGATCTGCGATGGTATTATTTCCGGCGTAGGTGGAGTGCTCACCTTCCTGCCCAATATCGTGATCCTGTTCTTTGCCCTGGCTCTTCTGGAGGACAGCGGGTATATGTCCCGGGTTGCCTATGTGATGGATGGGATCATGGGACATCTGGGACTTTCCGGACGGGCCTTTATCCCTATGCTCCTGGGATTCGGATGTACGGTGCCTGCCATTATGGCTTCCAGGGCGCTGGAGGACCGCAGGGACCGGCTGAAGACCATGCTGGTGACGCCCTTTATGTCCTGTTCTGCCAGACTGACGGTGTACATCCTGTTTTCTGAGATCTTCTTCCCGGAACAGGCTATGCTGGTGGCCTACTCCATGTATGTGGTGGGAATCCTGGTGGCGATTTTTGTGGCCTGGGAGATCAGCACCATTGACAAGAAGCATACGGAGAACGCCCTGCTGATCGAGCTTCCGGAATACAAGATGCCCAGCGGCCGGACAGTTTACATTTATGTGTGGGAAAAGGTCAAGGATTTCCTGCAGAAGGCGGGAACTACCATTTTCGTTGCATCCATTTTGATGTGGCTGATCTTAAACTTTGGTCCGGATGGATATACCACGGAAATGTCCCAGAGCTTCGGCTCTATAATCGGACGCTTCATTGTGCCGGTTTTTGCGCCTGTAGGACTTGGCTTCTGGCAGATTGTGGTGGCGCTGATCGCCGGAATTTCCGCGAAAGAAGTGGTGGTATCTTCCTGTACGGTGCTCTTTGGAATCCAGAACGTCAATTCCTCGGCTGGAATGGCGATGCTCCACCAGGGACTGGAAGCCATCGGCTTTACCGGGCTGAACGCAGTGTGTCTGATGATCTTCTGCCTGCTCTACATACCCTGCGCCGCGACCATCACCACCATCCACAAGGAGTCCGGCAGCCTGAAATGGACGGCATTTTCCGTCTGCTTCCAGCTGGCCATTGCCTGGATTGCCGCATTCTTCGTCTACCATGTGGGAATGCTGATCCTGTAGCAGCCGTTCAGGATTGCGCGGAATGACTGCAGAGCATAAACAGTTTAGGAGGTTATTGTGATGAAACAGAAATACACCGCACAGATGTCCCATCCCAAATGGCTTCTGACGGCAGTTTTTATAATCTGCGCCGGAATCAGCCTGTTTTCGGCCTGGACCCGGATGAATGCAGATGCGGTACTGGCTATGATGGAGGAACAGATCCGGAAAGCAGTGGAGCCTGCTGTCCTGGTGCTGGCTGTGGTGTTCGGCCTTCTGGCGCTGACGGCCCTGTTTGGCCTGCTGGGCCTGTCCGTTCGGAAGAGCTGCCTGATCCTGGCGGTCCTTTCTCTTGCTGCGGCCGTAGGAGGGCTTGTATACGCTTATGGCGCCATTACCGATGTGCGCTCCTCCCTCTACCGGCCGGAATATCTGGGCGGAGAAAACCGGTTCGGGACCGTGTGGTATGCAATTCTGCCGGGAGTGCTGGCGGTACTCTGCTTTGGCCTGGCTTTGCAGCGGGGAGTTTCCGGTATCTGTCTGGCGGAGATGATCTACTGCGGGCTTGTGGCGGCGGGATGGGCGGTATTTACCATCTACAGCGGAGATTACAAAAATATATGGAATGTCTTTCTGCCTCTGACAGCTGCGGCCGGCTGTCTTTTGGGCTATAAGGGCGCTTCTTTTGAACAGATCCGGAAGGGTCTGGCGCTTATGTTCGGCCTTTGGACGCTCAGCGGACTGTGGTTTGTGCTCCAGTCCGGCGGCCGGGAAAATGCCGGGTATATTGTGCTGCCTCTGGCAGCTGTCCTGGCACTCGGACTGATTGGCAGGGAAATGAAGGAGCAGATAGGATAAGGGAGAAAGCCTCCAGGATAGAAGTGGCTGCTGTACCGGGTAAAAAATGCCGGCACAGCAGCCA